>CAYZUX010000122.1:0-17597 GCA_964481775.1 uncultured bacterium
ACCGCATCCATTAACCTCTGAACTGTTTCACCACCAAGGAACTCCTCCCAACGTTCATCAGACCACTGCGAAAGGCTGATACCAAATCGGCAGTCGACAAAGAGATTGTTTTCGATCCAATTATCCTTGCCGCCATGGATCTGGACTCCGCCAAAATTGCCACTGGAACACCTTGCGAAGATATTGCCGTAAATGAGGGTGCCGCTGATGGCATCATCCAGGCGGATTCCTGCCTGACCACAAGCCTCCTTGTTCCCAATGTCATGCCAGAAATTGTATCGAAAGATGTTTCCCCGGTAAGTGGGATTACCAAACATATCAATTCCACCCTGGTCATCTGACTCGCGCACCACATCAAAAACTTCGTTGAATTCCACCAGATGGTCATTTCCCTCGATTCGCAGGGCATGGCACGGGGTGTCATGCATCCTGTTATGCGCCACACGGATTCCCACTCCATCCATGTACACAGCGGGAGTGTAGGTCCGATCGATACGAGAGAAATTATGAATGTCGCAATTCTCCACGACATGTCCCGAGGGAGTCAATGTGATACGATCACCGCCAGTCATGCTGATACCACCCCGGCCAAGCGTATGAATATCGCTGGAAAGAACCAGGTGATTCCTTCCTCCCTTCACCGTTATGCCGGTTCCGCCCATCTGCTGGACCGTGCAGCCAACAATACTGCATTTCTCACCCCCTTTAACCACAAGCCCATCCCCCTGTCCTAACTGGAACTTCAATCCAGACACAATGACATGGCTCACATTATCGAGAATCAGCAGCGGCTCATCGAGGATGGAAATCTCCACCGTAGCAGAGGAAATGTCGCCAGGTGGGTAAAAGTAGAGTGTTCCCGTGCCACGATCAAGGAACCATTCACCAGGCTGGTCGATTTCCTCCAGCAGGTTAAACACACGGAATGGCTGACCTTCTTTGTAGCCATAGTTGGTACCATGTTTGGTACGAATGGTTCTGGAGGCATAATTGATTTCGGCCACTCCCACCGTGCAGTCAGCCCAGTCATAAAACCAGTACCCATAGAGCATCATGTCTTTAGCTTTTTCCCATCGTTCCATCCTGAGGTTGTCGAACACAAATAAACCTGTCTTCCCCTCCTCGGTTTTTCCGGCATCAAGGACTTTTCCTGTCCTGACAAACCCCTCGTTAGGCCATCTTGCGGGGGTCATCGGATGGCCGTCAAAGTAGAGTTCCAGTGAGGTGTTTTTGGCGTTCTTGACGCCGACTCCACGTGTGGTCAGATCTCCATATTGTGTGATTCCACGCTCTTTGAGATTGACTTGCAATACTTTGCCATGTGCTTCACCAGGAATCCTTGAAAGGATTTCCGCATCAGTCACATCCGAGAAACCCTCAACTCTTCTTCCTGCATTGAGGATAACCTCCTGACCGCTGGCTGCGGAGATTACCAGTGGAGTATCTTCAGTTCCTGAGATTTCTGTATGGATCGTAACACTTGACTGAATGGAGTAGGTTCCGCCCTGCAGCTGTATGAGCACTCCCCCCTTGGGAATCCCGTCCCCCTTGATTCTCAGAATTTCTTCAAGTGCGCGGTCGAGACTTTGAAATGGCTCAGTTTCAGTTCCGGGATTGCTGTCGGATCCATTTGGACTGACAAAAAGGGTCACACCTGGCGCTGGGAATGCGGCGAGTTTGGTTCTTGAGGCTTCCGGATCATTGGGCGGTAAGCCTGCCTTCACACGATCAAGTTCCTGCCAGCGCTCCTGTGCTTCCCATAAATGCTGAGGCGGAGCTCCGGAGATCTCCCTGACCTGGTGAAAGGCCGCGATGGCTTCATCATTCTTGTCTTCCAAGGCGTATGTCCGTCCGATTTGCAGTTGTGCGAGACTGCGGCGTTCTGGACCTGCGCTCTCATCCGTTACAATTTCACCATAAACCTCTCTGGCGGAGTCATACTGACCGGCTTCAATAAGCATATTTCCCCACTCAATGATAGTGTCAGAACATGAGGTGCGGCCATGCTTGATGGCGTCGACAGCGGATTTGTATAAATCATTCGCGGTGGAATATTCTTTTTGTAAACGAGCCTTACGCGCCAGTCCCAGATGGATTCTGGATCTCTGCAGAGGATCATCTGGGGAGGTCAGGTCTGCCTTGAGAAGAGACATAAGATGGGTGTCTCCCTTCATACCGTCATTAAAAAGTCCGATTTTTTCCACCGGGATGGGCTTGAAGCCGATCTTGAATGCGGGAGAATTCTCCTTGAGACGAAAATCGAGTCCAGCGGCATTCACGAAAAGTGGATCTGTGTCAAGCAGATTATCCTCGAAGGTCAGATAGGGACGTGCGATGGATTCGATATCATCCCATTTCCCCCCGACACAGATATTCCGGGCAATGAGATTCCCCTCCGGAGCTTTGGGTTCCTTCTCGAGAATCCTGGGTAACCTGGGATAACGTGAGGCATAGGGTTCCTTCGTATAGGCAATACCCGAGATGGTTCCCTTTTCGGTGGCTTCAGCAATCCACTCATCGGCATGATAATGCGCCCAGTTGAGCGCACGGGCATCGACATGCAGCGCCGGTTTGCAATCGACAAAGATGTTGTTTTCGACCGTGCAGTCACGTCCCCCACCGATGAATGCCGCCATGGTCACCTTGTGAAAGATATTGCCGTAGATCTCAGCGGAAGCGAACATGTCATCCAGATACACACCGACACATCCGCGATTCTCGAACCCGGTAACATCATGCATGTAGTTGTATCGGATCACATTACCCCGCATGGTCCAGTTACGACCCGCATAGATCGCTCCTGCGTCATTGGATTCGAAGCAGACATGGTGAATTTCATTGTATTCAATGGTGTGGTCGTTGCCGCCGAATATGATGCCAATATGCGGAGCGGAGTGAATCAGGTTGTTGGCGACACGATTACCAACTCCCTGCAGGGAAACACCCGCCTGGTACATTCGGAAAACACGCCCGTAGTCATGGATATGGCAGTTTTCAACAAATAATCCCCCCGGCTTGAGGGTGGTTCTGTCTCCACCGGAAATAGTGACTCCACCACGTCCTGTACGGTAAATCTCGCACCCGACAACGCCATGTCCCTCACCTGAAACTTCCGCGCCCTGGCCCCCCAGATTGCGCATGATACAGTGGTCGATCAGGTTGCCTGCGCCTCCATCGATACGGATTGCAGTCCCGCGTGCGTTCTCGAAGATGAATCCGCTCAAAGTCACATGGGAGACATCTTTCATCACCACCAGGTTTTCGAGCAGCGACACAATCAGGGAACCCTCTGAGATCCAGTTTAACGGCCACAGGTAAAGGATTCCATTCTCACGGTTGACGTAATATTCACCTGGGGTATCGACCTCCGACAGCATATTGAAGGCGTAATACCACTGCCCCTTGCGGTAACCATAGCCATGATAGGGTTCTTTAACAGAAATAATATTCTTTTCGAGATCGATCGACTCGACTTGTTGACGTTGATCGGACCAATCCCAGAACCAGTATCCATGCAGCCAGGGGTCTTTCTCTCCAATCCATCTTTGGGGACGGTCCCCCTCGAAAAAGAATTTGCCGGTCTTACTTCCGGGAATGCCATGAATCTGATGCCCATCCTGCTCTACCAATTCCGGAATCTTCACAAAGCCTTCATTCGGCCAACGCGAGATCCAGAGCGGAGTATCCTCCTGGAAGACCTCAAGCCCTCCCCCGTCGGGCGGACCGTAATTGGTGATTCCCAGAGCCTTGAGATCGGCCTGCTGCACCCGCACACGGGACGCCTCATCGAGCCGTTTCAGCACTGCTGGATCGGAGACTGGGTGGAAGTCAGTGACCGGCCGCCCTCCGGAGAGACGCACCTCCTCACCGGGATAGGCTGTGTAGACGATTGGGGCTGTCTCAGAACCCGAATCCTCCGAGGTGAGTTCAAGTGCAGCAGGGAGGTAATAGGTTCCACCACGTACTACCACGAGGGCGCCGTTTTTGGGCAATTCTCCTTTTCCACGAACCGAGAGGATCTCATCCCGGGCTCTCTGCAACGTGGCAAAGGGACCATCGGACTTGTCTCCCTTGGCCTGCTCCAAGCGCCCAGTCCAGGAGTCATTGCCATCCACGGCGACGTACAGGAGGAGAGGTTTGCCATCACTGGACCAACTCAGCGGAAGAGCCACGAAAAACAGAACAAAAAGAACCAATAATCTTGCTGCTGCAGAGAAAAATGGTACCGCCATATCATAAACCCTCCATTAGGAAAATGATGCAACGAGCTTTGATTACTTACAAAAGCACTCCACCTCAATCCCAGTGAAATACCTCCTCCATCGAGGCCCACCATTCCCCCTCCGCGCGTGTAGCCAAGGGTTCCTGGCAGGGTTTGCAGACATCCCACCACTTCTGTGTAGTGGGATCGGCTGCCATCTTGGCCATGTCAGCCTCGAAATCCTCTCCGGTGTACTCGAAATAGCTGAACAGGAACCCATCCTTGTGGTAGATTGAGTAGTTTCTGATATTGCAGTCACTGATCATCTTCAACACATCCGGCCAGACCGCCGCATGAAGTCTCTTGTATTCCTCCAATTTCTCCGATCTGACACGGATCACCATCCCATAACGTTTCATCGCCACCCCCTCCTTATAAATCCAGATCGTAATCCCTGAGTCTTAACGGGTAACGCCCATACTCGCGGACCAGTGAGACCATGAGGTCATAGGTCTGTGGATCAACATTGCTCGGAACTGAGTGATCGGATTGGATGATGTATCCGCCGCCACGTGCCGCATTCAGCTTGGTGAGAACCTCGTTCCTCACTTTTTCGGGATCGTTGGTTTCGAGCACCTGCACATTGATATTTCCGTTGAACGCCCACCTCTTCCCAAAACGTTTTTTCAGTTCGACCACATTCAATCCGGCCTTGGCCTCGAGGGGATTGTAGGCATCCACACCGGCCTCGATCATGTCCTCGAAAACGACTGAGGCATTTCCGCACCCATGGTAAATGGTTTTGAGTCCCTGTCGATGCGCGGTTTCACAGATCCGAGCCAACTGCGGCTTATAAACCTCGCGCCAATACTTTGGGGAGAACAGCATTCCCCTTACACAAGCAATGTCTCCCCAAATGTAGATTCCTTTGAGTTTCCCCCCCGCCGCCTGAACCTGTCCCTCCACAATTCCCACCAGAAAATCGCCCAGGCGTTCGATAAACCTAGCTGTACGCAGCGGATCTTCGGCGATTTTAACCAGTGTGTTCTCGCTCCCGATCATGCGCCAGATCATTTCATGGGGTTCGCAAACACTTCCAAATACACAGAAATCCTCCGCATAGCTGTTCACCCGGTCCACAAAGGATGGAATCTCCAGGTTGAGCTCATCGGCCACCGAATTGATCTGATCATCGAGTGCCATGGAATACCGGCGTGGATCTAAGGGGTCATCGAACCGATACGCCTCCATCTGCTCGAAAGTCTGAGTTTCAAACTGCTGGTAGACCGGCATCGGAAGATCGCTCCTCCGTTCAATGGTGGCCCCGAAGCCGGTCTTGACCACTTTGTGGGCGGGAGTGTTCTTGAGGATTTCGATGCCTGTCAGGTGGGGATCCATGTTGGGGTTAATGACGATCAGGTCCAGATCCCAATACCGGTAGGGATCGAAGGATTCGCCCACATTCATTTCCGCTTTGACCCGGCGCAGGAAGTTGGTCCAAAAGAACTCGCCGATGGGAACACGGTCTGCTTCACGGTGTTCCAGGGCGGCAATGACACGTTCAGTCTTGATCTGGGCCGGATTCATGTGAGGCCTCCTTCAGGAGATTGGGTTCCCGCCAACAGGTGAGTCCACGAGGCAGACGGAGGCCTTGAGGATCTACTCCATTGGGCCTGTCAGGATTTGCTACAGAATAGCAGGAAGACCATGCCCATAGGAGACAGAAACCACTTTATCAAGATCCTTTTTTCAGGTTTGGATGGAAACCATGAAATCACTCTATCTTGAAAGACTGATACAATGCCGGCAGGGCTTCCCTGAGAGCCAATTCATTCTGTTTCGGATCCTCCCTCTCATAGATGGAGAAGTTGGTTGGCTCCGTTGTTTTCTCAAAGGTAAAAAGGCCATCGGGACGGACATCCACATGGCAGGGAACCAGTCTTTCGGGGACCTCCATATCACCGGGCTTTATCTCTGTTTCGGGGATAAGCCGGTAATGACCATCGGCGCGTTTCACCAGCCGCCTGTGTGCAACCTGTGCCCATAAAGCAGTCTCCCACACATGTTGAGATCGCTGGCAGATCCGTTCGATCACCTCAGAGGGGGGATCCTCCTCGAGTGCCACCAGAAAATCAGTTCGATTGGAACGTTCATACACATAGGCCAAATACCGTTGCAGCCGGGGATCCATGTGGCGGATAAACTGGAGATCAGGCAGCAGCCAGTAGGAGTTATTCACTCCCAGATCGAAGGCCCCCTGGGCGGTCGCGCAGGGGTAGAGAGCGATCGGCAGATCAGAACGCAACAGACAGACAAAAGCGTGCGGATCGAGCATGACATTCCATTCGAGGAAATCGGGTGATGAGGCACCCTCAGCGATGTGGATACGCCGTACCTTTCGTCGTAGAAGATCCGGGTTGCGGTTATAAGCGATGGCCAAAGGACGCGCCGAACCGAAGGAAAGAATCTCCACTTTTTCCGCAGACTCCCGCAGAACCTTGAGGATCAGCTCGATGCCTGATTGTTGAAACTGGGGTGCATCCAATGCCTGATCAGAGGGGCTCTTCATCCTGGAAAACGGACAGATCCCATAGGGGACATTACGGTCGAAAAGGAAATTCAGTTGGGTCACAGGGATAATCCCCGGGTCGCGTGGGCCAGTCTCATCCTGATAACCAGGATTCTGCTTTTGAGGATCACGGTGGCGGTAGTCATCGGTGGCATCGAGAATGACCGCTTTGAGGTCGATTTCAGGCAGGGCATATCCAGCAATCAGATCAAAATTGTCGCCCACATCCTGGTGAGGATGATAGAGATCAGTAATGTCGATGACCGGAATGCGATGTGAACCCCCGCGTGGAACTCTCCCGGGAGCGGATGCAGGTACACTCTTTGAAAGAGATGCCAGGCCAATGGTTCCCAACCCCATTTTCTCGATGAAATCCCGCCGTGTGGACAGCCCATGTGATGGAAACATGCCATACCCCTTTCATTGATTTCTCAAAGTCTGGAGTGGGCCGCTTATACTGTAAAGAGAGCCTCTCTACCCCGGTTGGATTTCAGGGGTGGGTTGGAGTATGGTCTCCAACCTGAGGGGTGAGATCAGATTTCCAGCAAAGGTTGAGGTGAAACATGTCCTTTTTCGAACACGATGGACTCTGTTTTCGATATGAACTTTCCGGTGAGGGACCAGCGGTGGTTTTTACTCATGGGTTGGGCGGTGACCTCAGCCTGCCCAAAGACCTTCTCGGTGATATGAAGGGTTACCGTCTGCTCCTCTGGGATGTCCGTGGACATGGTGAAACCGAACCCTTGGGGCCGGAAGAAAAACTCAACTTTGCCACTCTGGCTGAAGACCTCCACGCCCTAATGGATCATGCAGGCATTGACCAGGCGGTGGTGGGTGGCATCTCGATGGGTTCCGGGATTTCCACCGCCTTCGCGGTGTGCTGGCCGGAGAGAGTGCATGCGTTGATCCTGGTCCGTCCGGCCTGGCTCGATCAGCCAGCTCCCCCGAACCTGGCCTGGTTCCCCAAGGTGATGCGCCTGCTGGAGGCCGCCGGTCCTGATGCCTCTCTGGAAACCTGCCAGTCCCTTCCAGAGTTCGAGCCATTCAAAGGGTTGCCAATGGATCCGAACGATGGATTCTATTCCCAGCTCATCAAGCCGAAGGCCTATGAACGCCGTGCCAGGCTTGGGCGCATCACTGGCGATTGTCCCATTCACTCATGGATGGATACAGAAGTCCTGACCATGCCGGCACTTGTATTCGGGAATGAACAGGATCCGACTCACCCCTATGAATTCGCTGAGGAGTGGGCACGCCGTCTACCCAATGCAAGGCTGGTTCGTATCCCTCCGAAAAAGCAGATGGAGGCTCACCGGGCTGGATTCCAGGAGGCCTTCAGGCTGTTCCTTGAATCGATCACTTACCGTTGAGGAGCAATTCCTACTTCTGGGCTGTCTCGAACCGGTAGTTCCACCTCCGGTTGGGAGCGCTGTCCCCATTGACTCCCAGTTCAGAAACATCTCCAAAACTTTGAATGTTGTCTGCCCAATGGAAATCGAACCTGGGTGTGCCCGTAGCCTGTCCCACCAATTGGCGCGGTACTGAGATCTCCAGTCCATTACCATTGACCCGGTAAACCGCTTGGCCAAGGGGCTCCCACTTCCCATCCTGCCAGGCTTTGACTGTGGTCTCCTGATCGCTTTTCACCTCGGTGTTGATCGCGTAATCGTATCCCAGCCAACCAGTCTTGCTACCACGATCCGTGTCGAGGAGCAGAAGCATCCAGTTCTTGTCAGTCGAAGGGGAAATCTTGTTCAGGGTTTGTGTGAAGAAGTACAGGTTCTCTTCATCGTAGCCTGCTTTTGCGATGACGAAATCATTTCTTCCCGTGGTGTTAATGTAGTGGAGTTCACCATATCCCTTGTGGTCACGGTGGGTGGTGTCTCCGATTGTGTCACGAAATTCAGGAGTCACACTCCCCCAGTCCTCAAATGACCCATCGATGGTGATCCTGCTGGGGCCTGCGGCCAGAGGGAGTTCCCTGACTCCTTTGAAACGGCGAACCCAGCTGGCCAACTGGTAGTAGTAGTTGTCTGTATGTCCATCCCGCATTGGCTCACAGTCACGGCTGTATTCCTGGGTGTACTGATCAACAAACAGGCCATCCGGGTAATAGCAATCCGATTCTTTATAACGGCTCCATTCCTTGTAACGCCCCGCGATCCACTCATTCCAGCCTGTTACGAAGATGAACTTCGGGTCCACCTCCATGGCATGCTTCCATTGTTCCTCAAAGTTAAGTCCCAGATTCACTGCCCCCTCGCGGGTGTCTTTGGCACCCTTGTGCCAGCTTCTCCCCATCGCGCCGGCTTTATGGCTCATGGGGGCGGGACCGGGGGTATTGGGGAGGGCATTTTGGGCCACCCCCACACTCATCTGCTCATTTTCCCCCTTGCTGTTCTTGAACACATGTTGTGGATAGACCTCCAGCCAGCTCCACTGATCCGGCCCATCAGGGCCAATCCAATAATCCGGCATTGGCCTGCGAAAGGTGAAAAAGTCCAGCATTTCCTGGTCCTTGATGAAACTCTTGTTAGCCAGCAGCAGGGGTTTCCCTTCCCACATGTACCAGAGATCCCGCCAGGCCCCTGGTTTGTACAGGTCCTGCCAGATGCGGTCTGAGATGGGGGTTGGGTCACCAAAGGGACAGATGAATCCGATATCCGGTGTGCGGTTCCCCGCGTCACGCATGGAGGTGTACTCCCGGCAGAGGGCCTCATACTGCTTTTTCCAGGTGAAAGGTGGATTGGTGGTATCGAAAAGAACGACATCGATCCCCGCATCCACCAGCATGCTGGCATGTTTCCGGATCACAAAAGGATCAGTCATCCTGTAATAGCCCAGCTCAGGCTCTCCCCAGTGGTGAGGGGCTCCATTTTCCGGCCAGTCTACCTTGCCATCCTTGGCGGAGGCGATGAGCTTGGTGTTGTCGTTGGGGCCTGTGTCCACATCCCTGTGCCAGGTCCAGTAAAAGATTCCAACCTGTTTGTCCTGACGGACAGGTCCACATTCTTCACGGCCTGGTGCTGACCTTCCCAGAGCATCCATGGCCACCCAGGTGTCCGCAAAGAGATCCCCATCCTTATAAGGTGTTCCGGAATACTCCCCGGCTTGTGCCATGGAGACAGTGACGATGATCCCCACCATGACGACCACCAGTCCAAAGGGCGATTTCCTGCCAGACCTTCTTCCAGGCTGTCGAACCTGTGAGAATTCATGTGTTTTTTGAGTGCCCATTATTCACCTCTGCTTTCCACGCCATTTTTTCCCGGTCACCTTATCAAGCTGCGCCTAGAGCAACAGTTGTTCGCTCGAAAATCTCCTCAGGTGAACCTTCGGCCGAGATGGTTTTGAGAATCCCTTTGGCCTGATAGAAATTCACGAGCGGTGCTGTACTGTCATTGTAGGCCTGTAGACGGACCCGGATGGATTCCGGTTGGTCATCCTCGCGCTGGTAGAGTTCTCCACCGCATTTGTCACAGATGCCCTCCACTTGGGGTGGTTTGGAGACGATATGGAAGGTGGTCTTGCAGCCGCGGCAGGTACGGCGTCCACTTAAGCGTGCGATCACCTGATCTATGGGAAGGTCATAGTTGAGGACCGCATCCAGCTCAAGGCCCTGGGAATTGAGAATCTCTTCCAATGCCTCAGCCTGTTGGACTGTTCTCGGGAATCCATCCAGCAGGAAGCCATAATCACATTTCAGGCAGGAGATCCGTTCACGGACCATATCAATCACCGTTTCATCGGGAACCAACGCACCGCTCTTCATGTACGACAAAGCCGTTTCCATGGCCGGGCTGAGGTCTCCATCTGCCATGGAACGTGCCGCCCGGAAAACATCTCCAGTCGACAGGTGGCAGGTCTTCAGACGTTCACACAGAAGCTCTGCCTGTGTCCCTTTACCCACACCGGGGGCTCCGAGGAGGACCATGCGATAGGCTCTTTCTGGTGGGGAAGCCACCATCTCACACTCTGCTCCTGCTCCTTTGAGCCATGACATCCTATCACTGACCGGCATGTTCCTTCTCCTCTTTGACTTTTTACTGATACGAATCCTTCGATTCAGGCAAAGGTGATATTGTATGGGAGCGTGCCGGTTGAGACAAGGTTTTCCCACACCACCTGGCGGAACTAGACACGAATCTGGCCATCACCAGAAACCACGTATTTACTACACACCAGATCAGCTAGCCCCATCGGTCCACGGGCGTGGAGCTTGTCGGTGCTGATCCCGATCTCCGCTCCCAGGCCAAACTGCTGGCCGTCTGAAAAACGAGTCGAGGCATTGACCAGCACGGTGGCGGAGTCGACCTCTCTCTGGAAGAGGCGTCCCCTCTCCCAGGAACGGGTCACGATGGTGTCGGTGTGGTGTGAGCCATATTTCTCGATATGGTCGATAGCGGCCTCGATCGAGGGAACCACATCGATGCTCAGTATCAGGTCGAGATACTCGGTGCGCCAATCCTCCTCGGTGACCGGTCCCACTGGAATCCCTGTTCCTTCCACCGCCTTGCGCACACGATCTGTCCCGCGTAACTCCACTTTCGCTTCTGCCAGGTGTTTGAGACACTTGGGTAGAAAAGCATCCGCCTCGTCTTCATGCACCAGTAATGTCTCCATTGCGTTGCAGACTCCCGGGCGTTGCACCTTGGCGTTGAAGACAATCGTATCAGCCATGTCCAGATCGGCACCGCTGTCCACATAGACATGGCAGATGCCGTCATAATGCTTGATGACCGGTATCCGTGATTCCTCAACCACCCTCTCGATCAGGCTCCTGCCCCCGCGTGGAATCACCACATCGATGAGATCGTTAAGTTTGAGCATAGCGCCAACCGCCGCACGATCGGTGGTTTCGAGGGTTTGGACCACATCGGGTGTGATCCCCCTGGCTCTGCAGGCCTCACGAAACACACCCGCCAAAGCACGGTTGGAATGAAAGGCTTCGGAGCCGCCCCTTAACAGTGTGGCATTTCCCGCTTTGAAGCAGAGAGCTGCCGCATCAATGGTCACGTTGGGACGTGATTCATAAATGATGGCAATAACCCCGAGAGGAACTTGCATCTTGGCGATCTCCAGGCCATTGGGACGCCGCCAGGCATGGGTGATTTCACCGACTGGATCCGGCAGGGCCGCTACCTCGCGTAGCCCCTCAGTCATCGATTTGACTGTCTTGTCTGAGAGGCTCAAGCGGTCCAGCATGGCGGAAGACAACCCTGCTTTGCGCCCCGCTTCCAGATCCATCTGGTTCTCTTTCCGGAGGTCTTCTAGGCCCTCCTCGATCCGTCTGGCACAATCCAGCAGAACCGCATTCTTCTCACCCGTAGGCAGACTCCTGGCGATTCGTGCAGCCGCACGAGCTTGTACCGCCAAGGCCCTGACCGCATCCTTGACCTCAACCATTGCAACTCACCTCCATGACAACAGATCCTTATCCTGGATGATGGAGTTCCAGGGTTCCTATTTCAAGGCGGAGAACTGGCACAAGGATTGTATTTATCCATTTGATGAATTCTGAGGGGGATGAACCGAGCCGTTAACAGGGGGAGATTATGGTGTTTCAAATCAGCTTGGTCCCGCTGCCTATGGGGAAAAGTCAGCCGGGAAGGGCATATCTTGCCGGAATTGGAGTCCTGAAGACCATCTTGGCTCTGACTATTCTGCTTTCTTCCCAATCTGCATCCGCCTGGACCCTTTCTGATTTGAATCCGTGGAAACAGATCCGGGAGTACCGGATTTTCTCCCTCACTCGCGCCAATCCCATCGGGGTCCGTGTCATGGTGGTTCCCGTGATCGATGATCCAGTCAATGCCGAAATCGTCAGCCGTCTGAGCGGCGAATTCTCTAATGCCCTGAGGTCCTTCGCCACAGAGGTCTGGCTGCTCACTGACCTGCCTGACAATCCCATTAAGACTGGTTTCTATTCAGTGATTCCCGCCATCCTCGCTGACTACCGGCTCAAGAACCAACTCACTATGAACCCCCTCAAGGAAATCCTCCCCGATTTTCAGTGTGATTATGTCGCCCTTTTCGAAGTGACCGACTATGATCGTTTCTGGATCGATGAGGATCTCGAACACCGTGTGGGTGTCAGGGCGGTTTTATATGATTACGAGACCGGTGCCCCCAAAATTGAGAAGTACTCAGAAGGGGGACGTGGACGAAGGCTGGAGGAAGGTGCCTTCAGCGAGGCGGAACGGATGGCTATCAAGAACCTGATGGCTGAACTGGAAAAACCTTTCCGGCAATCCATCAAGGAACGTCAGGCAGAACTTGAACGCCGGTATTCGGAGGTTCAGATATTGGCGGGCCGTGTTGGACAAAAAGAACTGGCGATTCACCAGCGCGACCTTTCCATGATGGTAGCTGAAATCCGCAAAAATCAGGAAATCGCCAACAAGGCCAAAGCGGATTACGAACGTCAGTCTCAGGAGCTGAACTACTGGAAGCAACAGGCTGAACTGAATAAGGCAGATGGGGAAGTAAAGAGCGGTCAACCCAGGACTTACTCGAGAAGCAATCCCTGCGCCGTTGCGCCCTCGCAATCAGCCTCCCCCCGTCTGATGCCAGCTCCCCAGTCCTCCGCCCCGATACCGCAAAAGTCTCTCTCGGCTGCGCCTTCAGCCTGGACAGCGGCTAATTGGGCCGGGACTCCCGTCAGCCCCCATCCGGAAGAACCACCCGTTATGCTGACAGCCCCCACATCCGGTACGGGCAAGAGCTCCAGCGAGGATCCCTGGGCGCCGATTGAAGTTTCTGATATGCCGCCCAGATGAACCAATTCCCTTCCTCCCACCACAGGAGTCAAGCACCTCCACGTGGCAGCTGGGTTTTCCTGAACACGGCGGCCAGACCCCCCATGCCAATGGCAGAGGATTTCGCGGCAGCCAGGTTCTCCAGGCGGATCGCTTCATAGACCTCCTTGCGGTATATCGAAACAGAACGTGGGGCGCTGACCCCGATTTTGACCTGGTCTCCACGGACATCGACTATGGTGATCTCGATGTCATCGCCGATAACAATGACCTCGTCCTTCTTGCGTGAGAGGACCAGCATTTCGTCAGTTCCCCTTCCGCTCTTCCAGTCCGGCGCTGTGACGTTCCGCCTCCTGGAGAATATAATGACGAGTGTGATACTTGTCGGTGAGTAACACCACCTGCTTGCCGGTTCCAGTTTCCGGGTTGATGATCAATGGTCCCTGGAGGTTAGCAGTAATCTGGCTGGGATCTTCACGGACGACCACCATCACCAGGACACGGGCTTTTTCGATGTTGCTCAATTCCAGCGCGCTCACCTCGGATGGTTTGACCTCGACGAGATAATCCGGCATAAACTCAAGAGGATCGACCACCACGAAACAGAGGTGTGGGTCATCCGCGGATTGAAGCCAGAGGAAGGGAGTGTATGCGGCTTCCTGGACAAAGACATAGCGTTTTCGTTCCGCGAAACCAAGCAAACCCTCAGGGAAATAAACGATTTCCCTGCTGGGAATGCGGATTTCCCCGAACCGCTCAGTCTGTATGACTTCGATCTCAGCCTCGGACATGGATATGTCGCCTCACGCCTCCTCTCCGGATGCCCGCCTCTCAGAAGGCCCGGAGAATCTCTCCCCAGGAATGTCTCGAATTCCTCTCAATCCGGAGGAGATCCTACCATATCTTCCATCTCAAGGAATCGGCTCGGTGTTGGAAATCCTTGATGAGATTTCCTCCACCAATACATACCTTCTCTCTCTGCCGCGTGATCAATGTCCACATGGGATGGTGGCCGCTGCCGAGAATCAGACCGCTGGAAAAGGTCGTCATGGACGACGCTGGCTCGCGCCCCCTTACCGCAACCTTTCTTTCAGCATCGTGCTTCGTCCAAAAACCAACCCGGGGGGATTGGTCACCCTCGCCGCTGCCTATGCGACAGTCCAAGCCCTTCGCGGGCTCTCGATCCCGGCAGCGATCAAATGGCCAAATGATGTGGTCGAGAGCAAATCCGGGCTCAAACTGGGTGGTATTCTTTGTGAAGCACGGCAAGAGAAAGATACCACCCTGCGGATGGTTCTCGGTATCGGCTTGAATGTGAATCTGGAGATAGGCGATTTCCCGGAGGAAATTCGTGATCAGGCCACCTCACTTCACTTGCTTCTCGGACATCCATTCGACCGCAGTGTCCTGCTCGTTTCGCTCCTGCAATCTTTTGGATCGGTGTGGAGTTCTCTGGAAAAGGATTGCGGAGAAACGCTGGTTCGCGAGTCGAGACCACTCTGCGCAACTCTGGGATGTACCCTGCGTCTCGACATGCATGGCCACACCCTCGAGGGAATCGCTGTGGATCTCGATCGGAAAGGGAGACTTGTGCTCCGTCTACCGAGTGGAGTGCACCAGATCATCGAGATTGGGGAGATCCGGAAGACAGAGAAAGTGGATTAAATAATTCTATTCGTTGAAATGAGGGTGGCGGGAAGGTTTTCAACTACAACCGAGGGGATATCCCCGGAGTTAAGAATCTGTTTCGCATCCAAGATTTCTATACCGACGAGAGTTTCACCTCTCCCCATGTTCAATGCAACCTCTTCACTCAACCGAACCGTCCGGCATTCATGAAATCCTTCGATGAGGCGGATATAAAGGGCATCCACTTCGGAATCATAAGTGATTCGCATTTACTTGTTCCTCCGTTCGTTTTGGAGACTTCGGATCTTCTCAGAAGTAGAAAGTGTATACCGTGATAACAACAATCTCGTCATCCTCTTCTTTTATGACAGGTGCGACTTGTTTAATGGCATATTCCCTCCCCTGCCAGGTCGATCCATATCGGAAATTGTAACGGCAGATCTCTCTTCCAAGTTTGGCAGGCTCTCGGATCCCTAGCAAGATCGCATCAAATACCTCTTCCTCATTTGTTCCCCGTTCCTTACATTGGGTTAGGGCATGTTGGGTAAGGCGAATTCTTTTCATTTATGTGGAGGCGTAAGGAAGAACTATCCCATCCTCGGATTCCCATTCCCATCGTTGACCACTTGGGTACCCGCCGGGATCGAGCTGCCAGGGGGAATGATCAAGTCGGTGGGATGGTCATTAACCACCAGGCACTCCTCTCCCACCGTGACTCCCTCGCTGAAGATGATTTTCCCCGGTTTACCACTTTCCGAGATCACGGTTCTCGCCACCACCGCAGCACGGATTTTGACGTTCTCGCCGATCTCCACCATCCCATTGATCTCAGTGTTGGCGCCGATGACTGAGTGATTCGCCACTGAGACCGGTCCAAAGATCCCCACATCGGTTCCGATCAGGACGAAGTCTCCGATCGATGGATGACGTGGTTTGACCTTGTCGGTGATCCCTCCCAGCGTGCATGGGTAAATCACACAACCAATCCCGATCCGTCCAGTCTGTCCGGTGGTGATTCCTCTATGAGGATGCTCCAGGAAGTTGGCATCACCAATGACCGTCTCCGGATGCAGGTCGGTCTGATAGAGCGAGGCTGCCTGTTCGGAGATGATGCGTGGGAGTATGGGGACTGGTCCCGCTACAGCCTTCCCTTTCGCGAATATCCCACCCAAAGCAAGCGCATGGGCGATGTCATGCATCAACAAGGCCCTCCAACCCGGATAGGCGCGTTCCACCAGCCGCCGCTGGTAATCGATGGTGTAGTCGAATCCTGCCTCTTTCAGAAAGCTCTGGTATATCGCGGGGTCTCGGGCCTGGATGGCTTCATCGATGATCGATATCAGGTCGAGATTCCCCAATTCCTGGCGTCTTTGCTCATGACGTAAAACGAAGGCATCCCATACGGCGGGATCCTTCAACGAGGCGAAAATATTCCAGCAAGCCCGCTCGCGGAACTTCGGTATCTGAGAAATCAGGTTCATTGCCGAGAGCGCGGAATCTCCCACAGCTCGCTCTCCTTCCTTCTCCATCCGGAAGAAGCTCATGAGCACGGAATGAAGCCGCTCCAGGGTCCAGGCAAGTGCTTCCTCCAAATCCCCACTTTTCTTTCTGCCCTCTTTTGAATGGACAAACACCCCCGGCACGATGATTTCCTGGATAACCAGCAGAACTCTCTCCACTGCAATCCAAGCCGCTGATCCAGTGCCCACGTGTTCAAAGGTTTTCTCCTCAAGTAGAGGGCAGAAAGTGAATTGTTTATGGTCCTCACTGGAATAACTCTTCCGCAGATACAGAAGAGTGCTTTGGAGAGTTTCCTTCCGGAGTGACTCCAGGGATGGAGGGAAAGACAGCACTGAAGAGTTTGTCATGATACCCACCGGAACAAGAATAATGGCAGTATCCGGCCTTTTCCGTTCTGGTCAAGGGCGTGAAGCTGGTCTGGTGGATGGGGGTCCGGCTTCAGTCTTCCGCCCCTTCGGGTTAGCATCTTTCGTTGAAATTCAATCTTCATGGAGGCTTTTTACTCGTGACTAAGATCCTTGTCACCACCACTTCCTTTCAAGACACCCCTGGTGAACACCACACCTTGTTAAATTCCCAGGGGTATACAATCACCCGTGAAAGGGGCCCTCTGCCAGAGAGCCGGATGCTTGAATTGGTGGGCGATTTTGATGGCATCCTGTGCGGAGATGATGCCTTCACCCGCAAAGTGCTTGAGAAATGCCGTCCCAAACTCAAAGTCCTCAGCAAGTATGGAATCGGTGTCGACAAGATCGATCTCCAGGCCGCGACCGATTACCGCATTCCGGTCACTTATTGCCCAGGGGTAAACCACACCACGGTAGCCGAACACAGCTTCGGATTGATGCTCTCCCTCTATCGTCAGATCACCCAGCAGAATGCCCTTGTACACCAGGGGCAGTGGAAACGGATGACCGGT
>CAYZUX010000123.1:0-17531 GCA_964481775.1 uncultured bacterium
TACCAAGGCGTCTCTTCCGGTTGCTTCCCTGGCCTTGGATCGGCTTTGCCAGTGTTCAGAGGAAGCCTTAACCCTGCTCACTCCAGGCCATTACAGCATTTCACCAACATCGGCTTTTGAACTCCCACGGCGGTCCTGTGATTACGGGACTCAACCTTCCGACCTGATCTCTTGCGTGGAGGTGGCGTCATGAAAAGGATATCCATACAAGACCAAGTTAAACTACTGGCAGCGGATAAAGCCGGAGATGAGGATGCCGTAGTCCTTCCGCCAAAAGCAAACGGCAAACCAGCAGGCAAACCGAAGGTATCGAGAGATATCGAGAGAACCTCTGCCACGGAGTATGAAACCATGGAAGTTGAAGAACCGGTCTGGATAATTCCAGGGATGTTGTGTGAAGGACTCACGATATTCAGCGGGGCTCTCAAATTGGGTAAGTCATGGATGGCCTTGGACCTCTGTCTCGGAGTGGGTTCCGGAAATGATGTCTTTGGTGGTGTCGAAACAGTTGAACATCATGCCGGGTACTTCGCTCTTGAGGATGGTAAGCGGCGGATAAAGTCAAGGCTTGCGATCCTGAAGCAACGGCATGACCCGCTTCCTGCAGACGTATGGGTAGCGCATGAACTCTTCCGGCTTGACCAGGGCGGTCTCGAGCAGCTCAAGAAGGCTTTCGAGGATGACCCGCTTCTTAAGCTGGTTGTGATTGATGTCTGGCAGAAAGTCAGACCTCCCAAACGCCCCGGACAATCTGAATACGAAGGCGATTACAGTTCCCTTTCAGCGGTAAAGAAGATTGCCGATGAACACCACGCGGCCATAGTCCTGATTCACCATATCCGCAAGATGGAAAGCAACGACCCGCATGAACGGGTGAATGGCTCGGTTGGTATCGGCGGGTGTGCGGATGCTTCCTGGGTGCTTTTCCGGGGCCGTGGTGAAGGTTCCGGTGAACTTCATATCACTGGCAGGGATGTGGAAGAGCAATCCATCGCATTGTCTTTCGAGGGTGGCCTGTGGACCTCTCAGGGTGACCTTAAAACCCAACGTCAAACCAATACCAAGATTGCCATCCTAAACGTCCTGAGAGAGTGGGGACCTCGTAAGCCTGCTGAGATAGCGGACCTGTGCGAGATGACACGGGGCCGGGTAAAGATGGCCCTAGGCCGGATGGAAAAGGCTTGTGAGGTGGCCAAGGTGAAGAGCGATACGGGCCACTACACCGGGGAATATGAAGCGGTAACAACGGTAACGAAAGAGTAACGGATTTAGGGCTGTTACCGGGCTTGTTACCGGCAAAAATGGGGAAAAAGTCAATGTTTATAAGGGTGACTGGTAACAAAACACAGATCTTAAGGGGTTGTTACCGTTTTGAGAGCGAAACAGACCCTACAGTAACAACGGATTTTGTTACCACTAGAGGCAAAAAACGCGATTTTCCTAAGAAAAGTGCGGTAACAAGGGGCGGTAACAGGGCGGTAACATGGGTAATTCCTGTTACCGATGTTACCAGAGAAGGAGGGAGACCCTCCAGAATAGGGTTTGCGCTAGTCCTATATCACTATGATATAAGACACTGGCCAGCCTTGGGAAAAGTAAAGCAATAATGCTTTACAATATGGAAGCATAACGATTGATTGCATTTAATGTGCATTTTGTATGATCTTGCGGAAATAGGGGTTGCTTGTGATTTTTCCTGACGGGTTGGGGGTATGGGGATGACAAAACATGTTAAGAATCGACCCGGACACACTCTATTCACGGACTGAGTTAATCCAGTTCTTCAGTGAGATGAAGATCGACTTTGACGCATGGGTAGCGCGGGCCAAGCCGGTTAAGCGGTTCCGGCTTGCATGGCTTGGTTCTGATCTCCTAGATGCTATTCGGGCTATGCCAGACATGCGTGAGAAGTCCGTGGAGGCTCCACAGGACTGTCTGAAACCGAAGCGGGAAGTCAAAGGTGGGAAGAGCAGGGAAGGGCAGTCTGAGAGGCTTGTGGCGGGGATGTGGACTCCCCAGGAGGTGGGGTTGTGAACGATCATAATCTCTGGGGAGTTGAAAATGGTCACCCCTTAGCGTTAGGGTGGAGATACACAAGGGGTTGCCATGTCACTGAGCGAGAGTGTCTTTCCTCATTGGTTGCCGGTAATCACACCCCGGAAGGGAGGTGTGATTGATTTGGCGAAATCAATCCCGGTTGGTCTAGTCAGTCTGAAACCGTTGGGTTCATCCGAGTGGATGCTTCGATTCAAAGACCCTTCCAGTGGCCGGGATGTTCGGAGGACGTTGAAGGGTATCGGTGAAACCCAAGCCCGGAAAGTGGCTCATCATATCAACGGGGAGATACTTTCAGGCCGGGGATTCCTTCCCTCACGGAAAAAGACCTGTCCTACGATCCGTGAGGGCATTTCCGAAGCGATCCGGCTTAGCCGTCAAAGACCAGAGACTAAGCGGGACTCCGCGAACCGTGGAGCCTTGTTTGTCCGTTGGCTTGCAGAACGGTTTCCACGGGTGACTCAATGGTCAGACCTGAAACCTCACATGATCCAAGAGTATGTCAGAGACATGGAGGGTAGGGGTCTGGCTCCATATACTGTCAGGAACCATCTCAGGCCGGTCAAACAGGCATGGAAACATGTCCATGAGAACTACCCCGATGAGGTGAAGCCTCTTCCCTCGATCCGGTTGGCAGTGGCGCCACGGGTGGAAGTAGATTGCTTGGAGCCATTTGAGTTGAATACCCTTCTTGGATGGCTCAAGGTCAATGCCCGTGACCTGTACACCATGGCTATCCTTCAAAGCCTCATGGGACTCCGGACGATGGAAGCGGCCAGTTTGAAAAGGCAAGATGTTGACCTTGCGAAGGGAACCATCCATGTCTGTTCCAACGAACACCACACTTTGAAGAATCCGGGATCGGAGAGAACCCTTCCAGCCCCACCGGAAGTGATCGAAGCACTCCGGGAATGGATCGAGGGTAGTAAGGTGATCCGGTCCGATGGATTCCTTTTTGAGAATCACCATGGTCATCTTTGGCGGATCGAACCGTTGTCTCACCGTTGGGCAAGGAAACCCGTGGAGGCCAAGGACGGTAAGAGAGCGATCAAAGGAGGGATTCTCTATCGGGCGGCGGAAGAGTTAGACATGCCCCGCTTGGTGCAAGTGGAGCCTCACCGGTTGCGGTCATGCTTTGCAACCATGGCGGGCAAGTTGGGTGTCTCTGACCGGCTTGTGAAGCGATACATGGGACACTCGGTTGATGATGTTCTTGGGACCCACTATGAGAAGGTGGGATTGGCTGATCTGGGGGAGGTTTCGCGCCGTATGGAAGACTGGAGAAGCCTGATCGAGAGGGAGGCGGACTGGCAGAAATCTGGCAGTTTCGCAAAACCGATCTCCGTAACAGGCTGATTTTACAGGGGTTACGAAGTGAGAGCAGCGGTTTCCTAAACCGTTGGTCGCAGGTTCAAGTCCTGCCGGGCGTACCAGAAAACCTCAATAAACGTGTTTTTTTTCTGAGAGTTTTTTTGAATTCTCTGCACTTCACCTGACCTCTTCGAACTCGCTGCCAAGCTCGTATTACCTTACTCTGCCGGGCATGCCATGGACTCCATGGTGTCATGGGCCGTGATTTATACAGAACCATCAAAAGACACAAAATACTCCCCCGGAGGGACTTGCCTTCCTCAGTCCCTCCGGGTTCAATTAAACTTTCTCATGACAACCATCCAATGGATGTGAAACTAACAACAGGCTGTCAGGCAATCTCCGGCACAACAAAAGGTTCCCGGTAGTGGGCCTTGAGCATTTGACTTGCTTCATCATCACCCTTGAACACCTGCGCTTGGGGGTCAAAATCCAACGAACGTCCCAGCCGGTATGCGATGTTTCCAAGGTGGATATGAGCACAGGAGATGAAGGCTTCCTCGGGACTGCCATGGACCTCCCCGGCCTTACGGTTCCGGATAGATTCCAAAAAGTTACCATATTGTCCCTTGGAGGGTGGTAGCTCATATTCAGCCGGGATTGGGATCGGTTGATCCTTGTAATCGAAAAAGCCTTTGTCTTTGATCCAATAGCCATCGGTTCCAAAGGCACTGTTCGCGCAATCATCCGTTCCCCCTTCGGGGAATGAGCCGAGGTTGCGAACCTCGAAAGTCAACAGAGTACCATCAGGATAGGTGAAAGCCATCTGCTGAGTATTGGGTGTCTGACCATCATCTTTCCACTTATATCGTCCCCCGAAGCTGGAGACCTTCACAGGCAAGCCCTTTCCTGCGGCCCAGCAGGCCACATCCATTTCATGAACGCCCTGGTTACCACTCTCGCCATTTCCGAAATCCCAGAACCAGTGCCAGTTGTAATGAACGAACAGGCCTCCCGGTTCATGGGTGGCTTCGCCCCCTTCACGCCACATGAAGGGACGTTCCGCGGCGGGTCCCAACCACAGGTTATAATCCAGAAAATCCGGGGCATCACCAGGTCTGCCTTTGCCGATGTCCATACGGTTGCCATTCTTGTAGACATAGCCACGGGCATGGACCACCGGCCCGATCAGTTTTCCTTCCTTCAGAATCCGCATATCGCGAATGCGTTCGGCGTTGGAGCGCTGTTGGGTTCCATGTTGAACGATCCGATCGAATTTCCTGGCGGCTTTTACCACCTGGACGGCCTCCCAGAAACTATGCGCCATCGGTTTCTCCACATAGACATCCTTCCCGGCTTGGCATCCCCATACAGTTGCCAGGGCATGCCAGTGGTTGGGCATGGCAATCGTGATGGCGTCGATTGAATCATCCGCCAAAGCTTCGCGTATATCCGTGTAACATTTTGGTTTGGGTTTCCCGGCATCCGTCAGTTTGGCTGTCCGCATCTCGAGGACATGTTTGTCGACATCACATAAGGCCACCACCTCGGAACCTTGATCCGAACTGAAGCCGGAAATATGCGAGCCTCCCTGTCCGTGGACTCCACAACAACACACCCGGATACGGTCGTTGGCACCGAAAACCGGCTGTCGGGTCATCATTCCAGCTGCCATGAGAGCCCCGGTTGATGTTCCCAAAAACTTCCTGCGTGACATGGTCATCTTGATTCTCCTGTTTCCAAGCGCTCGTGATTCTGCCCCCCATCTTATGATTTGTTAACTTGGATTTCAGCTGGGCTGAGGTATAAATCAGGATGGGGGGTGGCAACCATATGGCTTACGTTGTTGGAGATTCACGACCTCCACTCAGCCACAGGGATGACTGGTTGGGTCCCTGTTGCCTCTCCCGGGAGTCCTTGATAGAATTACCTTTTGCGGATTCATCCTTATTTTCGGGGCGAGGTTTTCTGAAGTCACTGAGAGTCTTTCTTCGGAAGCTGACGGATGAAGCCGATACTTTTTCGAGGCTTTGGGAGCCACACCACGCCATCAAATCGCTGGTGCGGTTTCATACAGACAATGAGGTGGATTGGGGCTGGTATCGCCTGATGAAAAGGGAACCTGTTTTCATTGGGAGAGAAAGGCTCCCTGTAATTTACTCCTCCTTGGGCCCATGAGGCACATGGTGATCTGCTGACAACCTGGCCTCGATCAAATTTCTACGACTGGAGTTTCATTAAGAGCAGGAATGGCCCGAGACCACGAGATTCAGGAAATTCTTCTGCGCGTGGATCTGGTGGACCTGATAGGTGCGTACCTTAAGCTCACCCGGGCGGGACGCAGCTTCAAGGGGCTGTGTCCATTTCACAACGAGAAAACCCCCTCTTTTCACGTATATCCCAGTGATGGCGCCAAGCCCGGTTTTTATCATTGTTTTGGTTGTAAAAAAGGAGGCGATGCGCTTTCCTTTCTGACTGAGCGTGAGGGTCTGTCTTTCTCGGAAGCATTGGACCAGCTCGCCAAACGTGCGGGTCTGGAAACCCCTCGGTCCCACTCTGGGGCCAGGAAATCGCGTCAGAACCGTTTTGAAGTCCTCAATCAATGCCAGGCCCATTTCCGCGCCAACCTTCGAAACCCTTCCAAAGGAACCATTGCCAGGGATTATTTGAAAAGAAGGGAGATCGATTCCCAGCTTTCGGACCGTTTTGGGCTTGGGTATGCCCTCGATAGCTGGGATAATCTCGCACATTCGCTGGGTTCCAATCCGGAGACCTTGGGGATTGCCTCTCAACAGGGTTTGATACGCCAAGGCGACAAAGGCCTTGGTTTCCGTGATTTCTTTCGTAACCGTTTGATCTTCCCGATCCACAATCCGGCGGGAGAGATCATTGCTTTTGCCGGACGTGACCTGTCGGGTGATTCCCAGGCAAAGTACATGAACACCCCTGAGACTGACCTGTTCAAGAAGGGGCGGGTTCTTTATGGCCTCCATCAGGCCCGTAATCCGATCCGCGAACGAAAGCGGGCGATTGTGGTGGAGGGTTATTTTGATGTCCTTCGGATGCATGCGCATGGTTTTGAGGAAACTGTCGCTCCGATGGGAACCGCTCTGACCAGTGAGCAGTTATCACTTCTGGGGCGTCTTTGCGAGGAACTGATACTCCTTTTTGATGGAGACAATGCCGGTCATTCCGCTGCGATGCGGAGTCTGCAGCTGACATGGGATCTGGGAATTCTGGTGCGGGTCGCGCATCTTCCAGCTGGCCAGGATCCGGATGAGTTTCTGCTTTGTCATCCCAGAGAGGATATGCAGGACCTTTTGAACTCCGCCCCCCCCTCATTCACCTACCTGGTGGATGGACTGGTTTCGGAAATCGGAATCGACAGCGCCGAAAAGATCCGCAAAGTAACCACGCGGGTTTTCGAATCGATCTCCACCATGAAATCCCATACTCAGATCGAGATTCGTTTGAAGGAGTTCGCGGAGAGAATCGGAATACCACATGAATCACTCAAAAAGGACTATGAACGCTCGAGGATCAAAAACGCCGCCTCGCCTGTTGCCGCTGACACCACAGGGGCCCCTTCGAAAGGGCCAGAAGTTACCACTCCACAACTGCGTGACCCCAACCGGGAAAGAGAAGCACGCAAGGGCCTCTATGTCTTGCTTTTGCAAAATGAGGGTAGAATACAAGAGGCGTTGGGCGAGGCTTTTGCCTCCCATACCCAGGCAAGGCATCAGCTCGAGGATGCTCTGAGCATCCTGCGAAAACCTCAACATGAAGATGATCTTGCACTCTTTCTCGAAGCTTACCTCCAGGATGGAGTCAGCTCAGCGCGGAAAATCTGGTCGGAAAAGGAGCAGGACCCGTTGGTTTGGGAAGTGGAAGCGATGCTCAGGGAAGATTGGTTTCCAGAAGATCCTTTACGTACCTTGATGGATTACACCAACACATTAAAAGGGATCCAACTCGATAGGGATGTAGAACGATGTAAAGCGGCCTTCATCAATGCTGAGCGTGCGCAGGATTGGGCAATGGTCACCCAGATAGCAGACCGATTAAATGATCTCATAAAACAGAGAGACATGCTTCTTTCAAGGAGCAGGGAGGTTGGATAAGACGAGATGGTGAGTGCCAAAACGACCCGGAAAAAGGAATCCAAAACCCGGAAGGAGATCGTAGAGACCCCTCAGATTTCTGAGGTTTCTACCAGGAAGCGAAGTTCCACAAAAACTGGAACTCCTTCGGAAGCCAGGAAAAACCGCAACGTGGAACCATCAGAGACAAGGGCTTCGGCAGCGAATGAGGCGGCCCCGGATGTGACTCCCAGGAAGGTACCGCTCAGCAAAAAGCCCACAGAGAAGAAAGTGGTGAACCGGGTGATGTCATCTCAGGATGTGGGAATCACTCGTGAAACAGATAAATTGCTGGAAATTTTCAAGGGGCAAGGGTACCTTACGTATGATGACTTGAACCGGGTTCTGACTGAAGATCTGGTCACCGTTGAGGAACTGGATCGAATCCACAAATTCCTTGAAGACCGGAAAATTCCAATTCAAGACACCTACACCGATGAAAAGCGTGCCAAGGCCTCCGCACGCCAAGTGGCTGTAGAACGAGATCCTTTGGCTCCTCGTACGGTAACCGAACGAACCCGTGTGGATGATCCAGTCCGGCTGTACCTCCGCGAGATGGGACGTGTCCAGCTACTCAACCGTGACGAGGAAGTTTCTCTGGCTAAGAAAATTGAGGATGGACGATTTAAGGTCTGCCGTGCAATAGCCTGGTCAAAAATCACCCTTGCCCAGCTGGAAAAATGGATCTCCGGGCTGGAAAACCAGATGAATTTCGAAGCCAATCCTCAGCTGGAAATGGAAATTCCCACTGAAGAGGGAGAAGTCCCATCCGAGGAACCTTCGCAGGAAGAACAGGAAAGGTTCAAGTTTGAAGATCTCCTGCAGAATTATGTGACTCACCAGGAAGATGGAGAACTCGATAAAGAACGGACTCTCATAGATCTGAAAAGCAAATACAAACAATTGGTTCCAACTGTCATGAAGATTTTCAGGAAGAACAGGAACCTCAAAGAATCCAAAGTGCCTGTTGCCAAGAGAAACAAAGACATCAGGGAAATACGCAAAGAAGAGGAGCGGGCCGGGCATATCCTGATCAATATGCGTTTTGATCATGAACACCTGGGTGAAATTGCAGCTGGTATCCGGGAACAGTGCAGGAAAGCGACAGACCTTATGGAAAGGTTGGAAGCCTTTGAACGACGCTTGAAACCTTACAACCTGAGTATCGCTTCCTTCAAAACAGCTCTCAAGGAAATCCCTCCCCATGGCTCCCGTACCCGCAAAACAGCCATTGAAGAACGTCTGAAAAAAGACCGAACGATTCTCTTCCGGGAACGGGATGAGATTGAGAACCTGGAAGCTCGTTTACGTGAGTGTGAGGAAGTCTCCGGGATGAGCTATGAAGATCTCAGGCGTGTGGACAAGGAGATTGAACTGGGAGAAGAGGTTGCCCGTTCCGCCAAAAATGAAGTGGTTGAAGCGAATCTTCGGCTGGTCGTCAGTATCGCCAAGAATTATACCAACCGCGGATTACAGTTCCTGGACCTGATCCAGGAGGGGAACATCGGCTTGATGCGCGCGGTCGACAAATTCGAATACCGGCGTGGATACAAATTTTCAACCTATGCGACCTGGTGGATCCGTCAGGCGGTGACACGAGCGATTGCTGACCAGGCACGCACCATCCGGATTCCTGTCCACATGATCGAAACGATCAACAAGATGACTCGGGTCAGCCGTAGACTCGTACAGGAATTGGGGCGTGAACCAACCCCGGAAGAGATCGCGGAACGGATGGACATGCCACCCGAAAAAGTTCGTGCGGTTTTTAAGATCTCACAGCAGCCGGTGGCATTGGAGACGCCGATCGGGGATGAAGGAGACACCAGTTTCGGGGACTTTATCCCCGACACCAAGGTGATTTCACCATCGACAGCAACCACCGACAATATCATGCAGTCCCAACTGGAAGATATCCTGTCAACACTGACCGAACGTGAGGAGACAGTGATCCGTTTGCGCTTCGGGATTGGTGATGGATACCCGCGGACACTCGAGGAAGTGGGCAATAAGTTTGGAGTGACTCGAGAACGTGTCCGGCAAATTGAAACCAAAGCCTTGCGGAAATTACGTCACCCGACCCGCAGCCGGAAGCTGAGGGAGTATTTGGATTAGGCCAGTTATGAAAAAACAATTTCCTCCCACTTCAGCCAAGCTGGCTGAAGTGGGAGGGAGTATGGATATTTCTGCCTTAATACATCCTCCATCCACTTACACCTGTTCCTTCGGGGACTTTTCCAATCCGAATCCCGTTCCCGAAACTGGTCACCCAGATCTCATCCGGATCATAGGGATTAAAGAACACACGTTCTGGTTGACGGAATGGGTAATTCTCGACTCTTTCAAAAAGCGGATCCGCTGTGTTCAGAGTGTCTGTATGCCAGAGTCCTTCGGTTTCAGAGGTGACAAAGGCCTCCTCTGGATTGTTGGGATGGAGGGTGCAGGAGGTGACCCTGTCAAGTGTCAGAATGCGTTCCCAAGACTGACCCAGATTCATGGTTCTATACAGTCCTCCCAGGTTATTGGGGGGGCCTCCCCATCCACTGAAGACCCCCGCATATACGGTATTGCCGGAAGGATCGCTTGGATCGACTGTGATATCTTTTGTCCAGTAATGCATCCCCGGATCGCTACGGTCCTCCCAATTGCTTCCCCCGTTGGTGCTGACGAAGAATCCCGAGCTGGTGGTGAAACCACTTCCTGTCCTTCGTCCGGAGTAACTGCAAACCACAGTTCCGTCAACCAGGACCTGGATGTTGAAAGGATGCCCCTGGGTTCGAGGCGGGGTGGCTGTCCTGGTCCAGATCGATCCACCAGAGGCATGGATATCCTGGGTGACATAAATGCCGCCTTGAGAACTATGAACCACGCTGGCATAGACCCGCGCCGGATGGGTGGGATCGGCAGCCAGCCAGATCACCGGGTGGCCGAAATCATGGTTCACTGTCCAGGTCTGCCCTCCATCGATGGATTGCAGGACACGTCCCGAACCGCCATCGATTCGTGAATCGGTCAGATAGGTGCTCTGGTAAATGTCATGGACGGAGGATGTGGCAAGATACAGGACATCTGATCCCGGGGGTTGGAGACAGAAATAGGCGGTGTTTTCGGTGTGCCCGGTGTAATCAAATGACCAGGAGTTTCCACCATCTTCGGTTCTTGCTCCACGGATATCGGTGTAACAGCCGAAAACATGGGTGGGAGTGGTCCAGTGGAGCCACCAGCAGGAGGTGTTTTCAAGGCCAACTCCGCGATAGGCCCTCCCTTTGGGAGTGGAGGATCCTAAAGGATTCCCATCGGCTGGATTTACATAGGCCTGCTGCCAGGTGGTTCCACCATCCGTGGTCAAATGAAGGAAGCCATAATCGGTGAAGGCTGCACGGTTCTTGTTGTCAGGGGCAACGCAGAATCCGGTTGTTCCACCGCCGTAGGACCATTGACGGTCTCCCTGGTGACCCGCCCATCCGGTACGGACATTTCCATTGTTATTCACATCCAAAATGCTGTCCCAATGGTCCCCTCCGTTTATGGTCTTATAGATCATTGGATTTTCATTGGGGGTTTGCCCTGAGACATACGCAGTGGAGATATCGTTTCCAGCCATGCCCACAAAGGCAAGACCATAGCCTTCTCCTGTGGGGAGTCCGGCACTCTTGAGTTGCCAGGCGGGTTGTCCCCAATCGAGCACATACACATCCTGATGAGAATAAAAGAAATCTTCGGGTGGGATTCCTCCATAAACACTATCCGCAACGATGGCAAAGAGACGGGTTGTACCATCCTGTTTTGCGCCCGCGAAGGAGGCGATGTGCTTACCGGAAGGGATTCCGGGGACACCCGCATCTGAGAATGTGTTTCCGCCATTGGCGGAAACCAGCAGCCCCGCGTTAGTTCCAACAAAAATCATGGATCCATCAAAGAGGGCGCCGCTAACATGGAGCCCGTCGCCTCCGCAATCGCCCGTGAATTTCAGATCGAAGGAGGTCCCACCATTATCCGAGTAGTAGAGGTGGCACCAGGCACTGATCAGAAGGCGAGTGGTGCTGGCGGGATCAGCCAGGAGGGTATACCCCTCCGCATAGGTGGGATCGGTGGGAAGCGGAGACCAGGTCAACCCTCCATCCATGCTGCGCACCGGGGTTCGTGTATCTCCGCCTTCGATTTGAGTCAAATCGAGACAGTACAGGATGTCCGGATCGCTCGTGAACTGCACCTGGCTTTGACGTCCTCCCTGGATTTCCCGGAAGGGCACGGTTTTCCAATCCTGTCCAAGGTTGGTGGTATGGAAGAGCTCACTCATGTCGCAGGCGGCGAAGAGCTCATCGCTCTGATGGGGACTGAAACTGGGGACAAACATGGCCCCACCACCCCCTGGCCCTACAGAACGCCAGGTATTGGGTATTTCAGCCTGGGATGACCGAACCAAAAGCAAGGCAAAAACAAGCACAACCTTCGATGAATAGAGTGGAGTCCAAGGCATCGTGTTCCTCGAAATATAAAGTATCAAGGCGAGGGAAGGTCAGGTGGCATCAGACCACCACGGAACAATAAGAAGGGAAATCAGTCCCCACCTTTGTGATGAAGTCTCCAAAAGATCACCAGACCTACATCACACGACAGCATTGTAGCGTCTTGCCCGATCATTAGTCACACTTATCTTTGTTTTTATGAGGACCATTCCGTGCCAATTCCGTAAACATTTACCGAATTGTTTTGAAGTAGACTGACAGCAATCTCGCCAAGCGATGAGAGTTGATGGACACACCTGGCACAGCAGGTCTCCAGGGTTTCGGCCAGGATCTGGCGAGTGAGTATCGAGGATCCAACAGCCATCTCGATGCTGGTGGAATCATGCGAGCACATGATCTTGTGGGTGGGGACATAATTGAGCCAGGAAGTCAGCGATTCTTGCAGAAATCGTGGATTGAGCACTGGCTGCCAGCAGGTGTCGATGTAGATGTTGGAAACATGTTTGGCCAGCCACCCCGCCTCCTCGATAAAGGGCCAGCAGTGAATCATCACCACCTTCATCCGGGGAAAGCGCTTGGCCAGGGATTCAAGGGGTAAAGGGGATGATTCACGCAGGTTGTGGGTGCCAACATGGACCTGGTGGGGCCAGCCCCGCTCATGAGCCTGTTTGCAGCATTCCTGTACCACCCAATCCTGGAAAGTTTTTACCTGGTCATCGGATAGTTCTCCTCTCCATTTCACCTCGGTGTCGGGATGTGGATCGAACCGCAGGGGACGTGAATACGCTTGAAGTTGTTTGATGCCGGTTGTCCCCCTTTCTTGACCGATGTTAAAAAGCCGTCCAATGAATTCGCGCCAGCTGGTGGCATCGGCAGGATCCACTCCCACCTTCTCCGCCAGGGTGTCACGGTCTCTCGATTCAGAGGTCCAGAATTTCAGGAGGGGATCAATTCTGAGGATAGTGTGGGTGAACTCTTTTTCAGAATCGGGGTCCCCTTGGGCATCCTCCCGGAAATAGAAGATGGGGTGTACCGGGCGGATCAGTTCGCTGAAGGAGGCCTTGGCCATGGCTGCCTTATACCAGGCGAAAAGGTCCTTGTACCGGGATGCGATGGCTTCATCCGCCTTCCTCCAATCATCGAGTTCAAAGGTACCAGGATCATGGCCATGGAGCATTTGAACGCCAAGGCGGATACATTGAAAAACACCTGTCGTTTGTTGACGCTGGAGATGAGGAAGGAGTCCCTTGAAGGCGCTGTCGGGATCGTCATGCCACCAGGCTTCCACATCTGCTGCCCCTGCTTCTTTCGCTGCCGCAGGGGCATCGAAACCTGTAGCCGCGATCCAGCCTCCCAGGTATGGATCCAGCACCAGGTCCCAAATCCCGGTCCGCCGACGGGGGACTGCTCCCGCCTCGGTGTCAGCACGGAAGCCCTCGGAAGACATCCCAATCGAATGGATGCTTCCCCAGTGTTCATGGGCGCAGAAATTGGGAAAAGGGTCCAGGTTGAGGCTTTGAGGTGGTGTTACCTGTCCCAAAACTGGATCTGGTTTGAGAGCAGACGCGATCGCTATTCCTCCGGTCGCCTGGACAATGAAGTCACGCCGGTCGACATGAACCATGGAATCCTCCCCCTATGTCAGGATGATCATACCAGCTTGTGAATTCTATTCTGCTTTGAATCACTCTTCACGCTCCTGTTGTGGCAGGGTTGAACCAAGGTTCCGGTCTATACTTCTGTTCGAGGAGCCGCAAGCGCATCTCCCAGCAGGTTGAATGAGAGCACTGAGAGCACGATTGCGGCCGAGGGAAAGACCGCCTGCCACCAGGCAAACTGGATACGGGTGTAACCATCGAGAATCATGTTACCCCAGGAGGGATCCGGGGGTTGGATGCCCAGTCCCAGGAAGGAAAGGGCCGCCTCCGCGATAATGGCGGTTGCCAGTCCAAGCGTGGTAACCACCACGATTGTGGGGAGCAGGTTGGGCAGCAGATGGCGGAGCATAATCCGCATGGGGGAGAGTCCCAATCCACGTGCTGCTTCGACGAACTCACGTTCTCTGAGTGACAGAACCTCGCCCCGTACGATACGCGCGACACTCACCCAGCCGGTCAATCCGATGGCCAGGTAAACATTCTCCGGCCGGTTTCCCAAAGCAAACTGGATCGCCAGGACCAGGAGAAGGTAGGGGAAAGCCCACACGACATTCACCAGCCACATGACCGCGGTATCAACCCAACCTCTGAGGTATCCTGAGATCACCCCCAGAAGGACACCGATGCTGACAGAAAGCCCCTGGGCCACAATCCCCACCGTCAGAGAAACCCTTGCGCCATACAAAACCCGTGTATAAATGTCTCTGCCCAGACGGTCAGTTCCCATCCAATGCTTCCAACCGGGTGGCAGGTCACGAGACGACAGGTTCTGTTTACAGGGATCACCATGGGCCAGCCAGGGAGCAAACAGGGCTATCAGCACAAGAATGATAACGAAGATCAGGCCAAAGAAAGCGAAAGGGTTAGAGGTCAAAGATTGGGGGAGAAGGTTCCAGGGCCGTTTGATGGAGAAAGCCATGGTTACATCATTTATCGGTGTCTGTTAAGCATCCCCGCCTTCATCCAGGCAAAAACCGGGAACCGATTTCATATGCTCTTCCTCGGGATACGAACCAATTGACTTGGTCTGGGTGCAGTGCTCCGCAAGTTCCTTGAGCGCTTTTTTGACCCGTTCTTCCTCTGTGTGTCCCTCAAATTCGATGAAGAAGAGGTACTCCCACTTCTCGCTCTTGGTAGGGCGTGAGTCGATGTGAGTCAGGTTGATGCTATTGTTACGGAAGGGTTCCAGGGCTGACAGGAGCGAACCGGGACGGTTGCGCAGTTGAACAATCATTGAGGTCTTGTCGCGCCCCGTAGGGGCTTCGGAATCATAGCCAATGATTACGAACCGAGTGGTGTTGTGGGCACGGTCCTCGATGTTGGGAAACAGAATCGGGACGTTGTAAATTTTGCTGGCCAGCTCAGCCGCGATGGCGGCAGTGCCTGGTTCTTTGGAGGCGCGCTCCGCCCCCAGGGCTGTGTTTCCTACCTCGACAAACTCCGCTTTAGGGTAATGCCGGTCGAGCCATTCACGGCATTGGCCGAAAGCCTGGCCATGCGTATAGATCCGCGTGATCTGTTCCGGTGATGATTTCGAAAGGAATTGGTGGTGTATATCCAGATGAGTCTCGGCGTAGATGCGTAAATCCGAGCGTTTGAAATTGTCGATGGTTTCGGCCACTACACCATGTGTCGAATTCCGGATGGGAACCACCCCATAACGGCATTCCCCTTTCTCAACCGAACGGAAGACATCGCTGATCCCTGGTTGAGGATGAAAAACCGCTGAATTCCCAAAGCGCTTTATCGCTGCGGTGTGAGTGAAACTCCCCGGTGAACCGAAATAACTGATGTTGAGAGTTGCCTCGAGCGAACGGCAAGCTGAGATGATCTCACGGAAAACGAGAGCTATCGCCTGGCTCGGGAATGGTCCTTTACTCTCACTGGTGAGACGTTCATAAATGTCTCTTTCTCGGCGTGGAATAAATGGACAGACGGCAGGATTCTCACGTTTGAGATGGCCCACCTCCTTAACCACATCGGCACGGCGGTTAAGCAGGGCGAGGATTTCCCGGTCAAGTGCATCAATCCGGTCACGAAGAGCACTCAGCTGGGCAATGGGTGAGATGTTCTCAGGGGAGGTCAAGCGTATTGCTCCGGGATTGCGGGATCAGTGGTAGTAATCGCTGATAGTCTCATCGAATTCACCGGGAGATTTCTGCCTTCCGGAGAGAAGATCTTCGAGCATCGCTTCCATTTCCTCGATGGAGATATCTTCCGAGTCCATGAGGAGAGTTCGTTCCACAAGCTCTTCGCGCTGTGGTGGGTCGATCACACCCAACGCAACCAGTTGGTTTAAATATCCTCTCACTTCCGGGGAAAGGTGGAACTCCTCGAGCTTGATGAAAAAACGTTCGCTGAACATACCTGGTCCGCCTGGAAGGGGGAAATCCAGACGTTGTTGTATTTTATCAACTATGCTTAAAGCGGTGTGAATCTCATTGGGGTTATGACCCTGTTCAACTAAGGTCTCAACCAGATCATCCCGATCCTCTTCTTCGAGTCCATCTTCCATTGATTTTCTCAGAAAAAGGCTGACCATTTCTAAAACTCGAGCGGTCATTCGTTCCCCCCGGCATTAGATTCCCACACAAACATTATATCTGATATTTTAGGCAAGGTCAAAACTCATTCCCGGTAACCTTCGAACCATACCTCTCATTTCCAAAAGGAGCAAGCGTTCTGAAACCTTTCCCACGGGCAAGTCCAGATCAGCCGCCAGACGATCAATATGAACCTGACCTGCCTCCAATCGCAGAACAATCCGCCGGTCGACGGGATCCTCGAGTTTTTCCCGAACCTTCTTATCCTTCCCGGGAATATCCGTATGGCCGGATATCGAAACCTGGGGAGTCATTCCAGAGGAAGAGTCACGATGCGCCCGAGGGGATGAGCCTTTGGGGATATCCGGTCCACCACCTGTTTGAATCCTCCGCTGGACCAGGCGTCCCTGGAGCTCGACAAGAATATCCTCGGCATTCCGGATTAGTTTGGCACCATCCTGAATCAGGCGGAGAGGCCCCTCGGAAGTCTCTTCATTGACTCTGCCAGGCAGTGCAAAAACCTCACGGTTCTGTTCCATCGCCAGGCGGGCAGTGATCAATGCTCCGCTCTTGGCTGGTGCTTGTACCACAAGGACCCCCAAGGAGCTGCCTGAAACCAGTCTGTTCCGAGGGGGGAAACAGCGTGGGATCGCCTGTACCGAATGGGGATATTCTGTAAGGACTGCCCCATGTTGGACTATCTCCTCCAGCAAATCCTTATGTTCCGGAGGATAGACCGAGCAAAAACCGCAAGGCAGGAAAGCCATGGTTCTCCCACCCACTGCAAGTGCCCCAGAATGGGCCGCACTGTCGATTCCACGTGCCAGACCGCTGATAATCGTGATCCCTGCCGCCGCCAGCTGTCCCGCGATCTCGCGTGTCATCCGCAAGCCATACGAATCACATCGGCGAGTGCCCACGATCGCCACGGCATTTTGGTCAGTGGGAAGTATTTCGCCACGCAAGAACAGAAGCATTGGAGGTGTGGGGATTTCCCGCAGAAGCGGGGGGAAACCGGCATCGTCCCTTGTCAATATCGTAATCCCATGGGATTGGATAAATTCAATCTCCTGAACAACCTGGCCTTCTCTTTTTCCCTCAGAAGTTTCCAGCAATGATCTGATGACTGTACGAGATAATCTTGGGATCTGGGTGAGATCGGATTCTTTCTGTGAAAGAACCTTCGAGGGAGTTTGGAAAGCCTCAATCAATACATGGAAATTGGCTGGACCAATACCCGGCGTGAGGGCCAGCCTGAGCCAATCGGCGGCGGTAGATGGATCGAGCATAGAAGATGGTAGGACGGGTGGTAGGGATGTGGCAACAGGTATTATTTACTGTGATCAGAGTCGGATG
>CAYZUX010000124.1:0-17404 GCA_964481775.1 uncultured bacterium
GGAGGTTTTTTTTACTCCTATACGCGTGGTAAATCCTGGAATGGCCCTTATCGATTTGGAGCATTGATGGACAATCCGAATCTCGAGGGAATGGAATGCACCTCAAGAACCGGTTATCTTGTCACCGGAAAACAGTCCTGCCTGGTATTCATGTCTGCAAGACCGAAAGAAAATGGCGCCGGACGTGATAAATCCTTTGTAGCCGAGACGACCGATGGAGGCAAGTCCTTCCAGTTTATTTCATGGATTGTTCCCCTGGATGACCCAAACAGGGCTGTCATGCCGGCGGTTGTCATGACAGGGGATGGAACCATTGTAGTCGCATTACGGCGCCGGATAATTGGCCAGGATGTCTGTTGGGTTGATTGCTACAGTTCCAGCGACAAAGGACGTACTTGGTCATTCCTGAGCCGTGTAGGTGAGACAGGTTCACACAATGGCAATCCTCCCGCCCTTGCCCTGCTGAAGGATGGACGGCTTGCTTGTGCGTATGGAGACCGCTCACGGGTTCGCATGTTTGTTCGGATGAGCAGTGATCATGGTCATAGCTGGGGGGATGAGCTCGTGCTTCGAGAGGACTTCCAACCTGATTCGTTTGGGGACAAGGATTTTGGTTATCCCCGTCTTGTGCAAAACCACGAGGGAGAAATGTTGGCCCTTTATTACTGGGCCAACTCCGAACATCCACAACACCATATTGCCGCATCGATCTGGAAACCATGAGAATTTGTCTAATAAGGTTGTCAATATTTTTCCGGAACTGGAACTGAATGGGAGGGTGAAAAATGCATGAGAATAAGACGATGGTTTGCCTGTCCAATAACCTGATTCGTTTTTCAGTGCTGCTTCCTCTTTGTTTGAGTTGGTTGGCTGTCAGTGTACAGTCTGAAGATAAGGCCCATCATTTCGTCAACTCGGTTGGAATTAAAATGATCCAGATTCAATCCGGTTCTTTTGAAATGGGAAATCCCAACCCAGGAATTGACGGATGGGATGAAGAACCGGTCCATCGGGTCACAATCAGCCGGTCTTTTTACATTTCAGAGACGGAAGTGACCATCGAACAGTACCAGAAATTCCGGTCGGAATTCAAAGTCAATGAAGCCTATGCCCCCTTTGTAACAGGGATCAAATGGAATGACGCGATGGAGTTTTGTGAGTGGTTGAGTAAAATAGAAGGAAAAACGTATCGCCTTCCGACAGAAGCGGAATGGGAATATGCCTGTCGAGCGGGAACTGGAACTCCATTCTGGTCAGGTGAAGAATTGCCTCCACCCGGTGCGGCAAATCCCTGGGGCTTGATCAATCTCCACCAGGAACCTCTGGAGTGGTGCTGGGATTGGTATGGACCCTACTCAATTTCTCAGCAGGTAGACCCAGTTGGTCCGGGTAATGGCATGGCCAAGGTAGTACGTGGTGGGGGACTGGACAAACAGGACCCGGTTTATGCCCGATCATTCAACCGTGCGGCAGTCGCTCCGGCATTCGGGAGGATGAACACCATTAAAAAAGATGATGACCAGCAACTGGAATCCAATCGAACTGAAGGTGAAAAGACCCGGCTGCCTGGGAATCACCCCATTGGTTTTCGTGTGGTTCAGGCGGATATGCCAATGACAAATCCTGCTGATATTCAGAAACCCTTCGTCAGCGAGTGCGTGATCCAGAACCAACCGCTTCTTGATCAGGGTCCGGTGATTGACAAGCCCTGGTTCCGGAAAAGGCCGCTGCTTCCCATGCCTCCTGATAATGTGCCCAGGGGAGAAATACGGGATGCCGGTCTTCATCCGGGGATGATGCCTCATAACCACAGCCCGGGGCTTGAAGTCTGTCCGAATGGAGATGTTCTGATGGTGATTTACACCTCGGAACATGAATACGAACCGGAGGTCTCTCTCATGGCCTCACGCCTTCGTTTTGGTTCTGCGGAGTGGGATATGCCAGAAATTGTATTTGATTTTCCTGATGTCAATGACCATGCCCCATGTCTCTATACAGAGAAAGATAAAATGTATGTGTTCTGGGGTAACCCGCGTCTTGATAGTGCCTATCCTTTCCAGTGGAGGATTTCCCCGGATAATGGCGCAAACTGGAGTCCTGTCCAGTTTCCTCAATTCATCAACAAGATCGGTCCCCATTCACGTCAGCCGATAAATACCGTGCTCCGTGCCAAAGATGGAACGCTGTATGTTTCGAGCGATGGTGAAGGGGGAACCTCTGTTCTTTGGGCTACCGCCGATAATGGTGCTACCTGGTATGATACCGGAGGCCGTAGCGCGGGAAGGCATACCACTTACACATTTCTCAAGGATGGGAGAATCCTGGGAATGGGTGGAAAAAACACAGAAATCGATGGATACATGCCGAAAGCCATTTCGAGCGATGGCGGGAAAACCTGGGAGGTCAGTAAAACCCCCTTTTCACAGCAAGGATCCAACCAGAGGCCCTGTATATTACGTCTACAGAGTGGCCGTCTTTTCTTCTGTGCAGACCTGCAGCATATTTCAGGAAAACATCCGGATACCATTCCCGAACGAGGGTCTTTTGTCGCACTATCGGAGGATGAAGGCGAAACCTGGCATGTCAAGAAATTAGCCGGAACGCAACCTCATGAGAATGGAGAAGTCAATAAAAAGGGTACGATTGGTTATTCTGTTGCACGCCAGGCCACAAATGGGGTGATTCACCTGATCGCTACCATGACAACCCCCTGTCTGCATTATGAGCTGAATGAAGCCTGGATCCTTTCTGATAAGGCTGGTTTTATGGAATATGCCGAACCTGAATTGAAAGAGACCAGGAACTTCGAGGAAAAATATCCTTCCGGGCAGATAAAAGCATCCTGGAGTGGGGGTGTCGGCCTCAATGGTGAGTACCTCCTGGATGGGAAACTGACCTGGTACCATGAAAATGGTCAGAAGCAGTGGGAAGTGATGTACTCAAAAGGAAAAAAGGTGGGAATCGAAACCTATTGGAATCCTTCTGGACAGGTTCTCTGGAGCTGGAAGCACGATTCTGATGGTGCCGGGATATGGACTCAATTCTGGCCGGATGGAAAAAAACGATCCGAATCGCATTGGAAGAACTTCATGGCCAATGGACCTGCCAGGCGCTGGAACCATGCTGGTGAAATGATCAATGAATGCAGATTTAAGGACGGAAGGCTGGCTGATTGAGGATCGGGATCTGTTTCGATTGGGGTGAAGGGGCAGGAGGAATTTGGTTTATCCTACTTCCCTCTACCGGCTCAATGTTGTCTGCATGAAGCGTGCGAAGTCGAACAGGATCAGCCCCGAGAGAGTTCCCGTGCGTAACAACTCCAGCAAGTCGTGGGCATCAATCTGCCCATCCCCTTCGTCTGGCCAAAGGTCATAACCGGGGATGGGAGTGGGAGAAGTGGAACTGAACTCAATGGGGCCAATGTCCACCTCCTCACCAATGATACGAGCATTGCCATGGAAATCGAATGAAGGAAGGAGGACATGCGAGCTTGTTCCCGCATTGATCCAATCGCTACCGGGAGTGAGAGCAAAGTTCCCCTCACCGGGATTCAGAAAATGGTTCGAGGACACGGCATTTCCTGAACAGTTGGGGAGAGCATTGAGCGCTGCGGTGGTGTTTGCTTCAATCTGACCTGAGAGTAGCGGCGAATCACCAACGATGTTGACAAAACGGTTGTGTTGAATATGCGGGTTGGTGGTGCTGGAATAAAAACCATGTGTTTCAGCGATAACCGAATTCACGATCTCAAGCCTAAGGCTGGATGGTTGGGAGGCATTGTAGTCAAAAACACCGGCATAGCCGCTGGGGTGGTGGTAGAGTACGCTGTTAATCATGCGGAAGGGACCTTCCTGGACAACGATCGCGGCATCATCGATATCGGTGACATCATAAAGGATGGAGTTGATGAGTTCTCCATTACGCCAGAACTTCACTGCATTCCGTCCTGTACCACTCACAGAGCAGTTGATCACCGCCACATCAAACGATTTGGTATCGATGCCATCATCATTGATGTTCTCAATCTGGCAGTGATCAATTAAGACCTTGTAACAATTGACAATCGCAAAGGCATCTGAAGCACTATCTCCCGCTGTCCCCAACGGATTATGGACTTCAAACCGTGAAATCCGTAATCCTTTTACATTAGCATCATTTTCATCTCCGACACTGACAGCCAGGTCGACTCCTTCCACCAGGATATTCGACATGAAAAGGCCCTCGATCTGGTAATGTGCGCCTTCCGGATGGTCAAAAATCACTTTCCCAGGTCCATAGTAATCCTCACTGACATAAAATGTTTCCAGGAAGACACGGTAAAAGTTGGGATCGGCATCGCGCCGTGTGAAATTCTTGGCCTTGATATTCTTGATGGTGATGTTACGTAAGGGTGGTGTCTCAAATGGAGATCCAGGATTATAGATGATCTCCCAACCTTCAAACTGCAGATTGTCAAAGGTGAGGTTCTCGAAAGATCCCTCAAATTCAAAAGCACGTTCATTCATGTAGTTGGTTGGATTTCCCGGCCAGTAATAGGGACGGATAATGACTGATTCATCCTGATAAGCGGTAATATATAGGTTACCGCGCGTAATCTTCAAATCCACATGGGAATCGGCATCTTTGTAATAATAAACTCCTCCACGGAGGTAAATGGTAAGAGGTGTTTCAGGGTGGGCATTGGCGTACTCGATGGCGGTATGGAGATGCTCCAGAGGATCATGGATCGAGAGACCTGTGTGACTGTCGCTGCCTCCCCCGGTAGCATTGGCTACATAAATCGCAGCAGCAGGGGGCTGGAATCCATCCATCGGAATGTCCCCTTTCTCCAGGTACACCGAGGCATCGAGCAGTTGACTCAGAGATGGAAATGAGGGTACGGCATTTGTCGGGCTCGGTGTGGGAGAGACATCTGCCGTGGGTGATCCTGTTGTTGTTCCTGTCGGAGTGGGCGTGTCGGAAGGCTGTATCGCTGTTGGGGTCCAGGTGACGGTAGCAGTTCCGGGGAGGATTGTGGGAGTGAACGTCGGAGTGTCTGTGAGCTGTCCCAGCGCATATTCCACAAGGCTGCGTGGAATATACCAATCACTTGTCGAAGCCGGTGCAGTCCATCCAGGTGTGGGCGAAAGAACACTGTTGGCAATGGCTTGATGGGCCGCCTCCCAGACCGACACACGGTCCCAGACATAATTTGGATTGTTTGAAACAGCCGGTGGAACTACACCCCAGTTCTCATTCTCCCCATCGGTGATAAAAAAGAATTCCTCATGCCCGGTCCCCTGGATGACATGGTATTCCCACCAGTCACGGTTGACCTGGTAGCTGTCGAGCTGATTGGTCTGCTCAATGGGAACTGTGTCATCCAAAGCGCCTTGCATAAGAATGACGAGCCTGTCATTGAACCAGCCGTTCTGAAGGCGGTTTACTATCAGAGGCGTACCTGAGATCCACTCACGGAAGAAGACCGCCGGGCAGGAGGCGACCACCACTCCGAAACGATCCGATGAAATATCCGCCGCGATGCGGAATGCCGAGTAGCCTCCCATCGAAGCTCCAGTGAAAGCAAAGTAGCGGACCTTGAAGAGGTAGCAGATCTCATTCATGAGATCCTTCAGGTTCTGGCGTATGTAGGGGCCGGGATAAAGGCCATACTCCGGGTTGTCCCCCAGAGACTCGCCGCCCGCATATCCGCAACCCGCTCCAGCGCGTGCAGCGAATCCGATATAGATGACCTGGTGCGCGTCGCAGTAATTGGCCGCGAAGGTGTCATGGTAGATGCCGGTGAAAGAACCAAAGAAGGGGAGGAATTTGATCCACACCGGGTAAGCCTTGGCGGGATCGAAGTTGGAGGGGAAGGAGAGCGCGTACTCGTCGTAAAGGGATGGGTTGTCGCGGGGATGGTAATAAACCGAATAGGGGCGAATGGGGCTGGGGAAACTGCTGTTTTCCCCGGTCCAGGTGTTGGTTCCCCACCAAGCGCGTTCCTGAGCTGCCGCGTTCATCCATGGGAACACGGCAGCCAACGCCACCATTCCACCCAGGAACGAGGATCGTGGTCTCATTTCCGCCCCACTCACATGATGAGGCGATAGAGTGGGGCGGTCAAGGGGAAAAATGTGCCTGAAAAAGGCTGAAGGGGAAATCGGATCCGAGATCTATTGGTGAATGTTTTGGTTTACCCATCTCCCCCAGGTGCCTTGACCCCGAGTAAAGCGCGAAACTCCTTTTCCAGTTGGTCTTTGAGTGGGGGCCACTTTGCTTTCATCTCACGTTCTGCCTTGAGCCATTCACCAGTTTTATCGGGAGCGTACTCCTGACTATTCTCAGCAAAATCAAACGATATCCAAACGGTATGAATGACACTGACGATCTCATCTACTTTAGTGCAGATATCATCATTGAGGTATATCCTGTGCTCATTGTAGTAATCCTGCATTTCCCTAGCGAGAGTTACGAAATTCTGTTTGCGTTCAGGCAAGTTCACGCCACCAGGTTGATAGATATGGATCATCTCTGCAAGTCGGGATGCTGTTCGACAAATATTACCATATAGTGTTCCTATCACTTCTGCTTGCTTCTGATGAATCAAGGAAAACCGAGTCTGGTGCTCGAAAAGACTGCGGTCAAGTTGTTTCTTGAAGATTTCAAGATCCTTTGTGACCTGAAGCTCAAGATACTGACGACTGAGATACGCCATTACAGCGATGACTGAGACAGGTGTAAGGGTAAGGGTCAAGACTTCAGAGAAAAGTGTCACAGTAACCTCCCAGACTCCTCAATATGAATCGGCAAGTCCTCTGATATCACAACAGAGTCATTTTTTTTGGATGACCGAAAGGAAAACCTATTTTCAGGAATTCTTTGGGTTTCACTACACTACCCCCCTCTCCCTCACCTCAGACAGGAATGTGGCCAACGAATGAAGGGGGGAGGCATATCCGAGTATGGCTTCCTCGTATTCGAAGGAATGGTCGATCAGTTCAGCGAGTGCATCCGGAGTGAGAGTCGCGGCCCACTCAGTGAGCTTTGACTGAATCAGATCAGGCCTTCCAGCCTGGTCGTTCCCGGAAGAATGTCCCTCCGCCAGGATCAGGCAATCCCGCAACAGGTCCCGGCAGAATTGGACCAGGCGAGCATTGGTCTCACGGTCATGCTTGAGCCCCTTGAGCAGGGGGATGAAGGCATGTTCCCCCTCGCGTACCGCCAGATCGACCAATTCAAGGGCCTCCTCGCGTAGCTGACGCGAGGACTCGGAGATCGCCATCTCCACCGGCACTCCCTCCTGAAGAGCATAAAGGGCATACAGGCGTGCCTCCTGGCCGGACAGCTCATGCCGGGTGCGCAACTCCTCCTCCAGGATTTCGAGTGATGGTAATCCAAGTGGCACATGCAAGCAGCGCGAGCGGATGGTGGGGAGGATGCGGGAGAAATACTCGGTGACAAAAATGAGGAGGCAGTGAGGGGGTGGTTCTTCAACCATCTTCAATAAGGTATTCCCGGCATCGAGATTCATCTTCTCGGCCTCGAATAGGCATCCGATAACTCGAGTGCCCTCGTAGGGTTCCCTAACAAGACGGTCCTGAACATCGCGTACCGTCTCGATCGAGATATACCGAAATCCCTTCTTTTCCTTGTAGGACTTGTCTTCCTCCGCAGGTCCTTCCCGGCCAGGAATAAAGGCGTTAACCCTCTCCTTGTCTTTGATCTGAGGTTCAATCCAAATCAGATCGGGATGCTCACCGAGAGGAACTCGCTTACAGCTCCGACAGAGTCCACATGCTCCAAATGGTCCCTGTCCAGTCTCGCAAAAAACGCTCTGCGCGAACCGGATTGCCACCTCGCGTTGTCCCGCGCCGACGGGTCCATGAATCAGGAGGGAATGAGAGAGTGTGCCGCGGTTACGTCCCAAGCGGGCGATACGTTCGGCAATACGATGATGAGGAGGAACTTTCAAAGAGGTCATCGGGTATCTCTCTTACCCGATCTCGTTACCCCGGCACCACATAAAACATCGGTTGGCCAAATTCCACCGGTGTCGAGTTCTCGACCAGGATCTCCGAGATTTTTCCATGGACTCCCGCCTTGATCTCGTTCATCACTTTCATAGCCTCAAGGATGCAAACCACGGTATCAGGTTGAACCAGGCTTCCGACCTGAACAAACGGGGGAGAATCGGGCGAGGGAGCACGGTAAAAAGTCCCGACCATCGGGGACTTGATCGCGGTGGTGGACGGGTCCACTTCCGGTGGTTCACCGGTTGGCTCACTGGCCCCTCCCGCCGTCATGCCCGGAGTGGCTCGTTGAGGATCATAGAGATACTGGGGTGCAGGCAAGGCCCTGTCGGCCAGGATGGTCTGGGTGATACCACTTCCCTTGCGGACCCGGATGCGGACTCCTTCCTGCTCGACCTCAAGCTCCTCGATCGCGGAGTCCTCAACCAGACGAATGATACGTTTCAGCTCGCGGAGATCCATAATAGTAGTCAGGGCCCCTACTTGGCCCGTTCGAGATAGTAACCTGTACGAGTATCGATTTTCAGGAGATCCCCCTCGTTGATGAAGAGCGGAACATCCACCACATAACCCGTTTCGAGGGTGGCCTTTTTCTTGGCCCCCGTGGCGGTATCGCCTTTCAGACCAGGCTCAGTATAAGTGACTTTGAGGGTGACCGCGGCGGGAAGATCCACCGCCAGAGCCTTACCCTGGTGAAAGAGGATTTCCACCTCCAGGTTCTCAGTCAGGTAATTGGCCGCCTCATCAATGTCATCACGATCCAGGGCCACCTGTTCGTAAGTATTCTGATCCATAAAGTGCCACTGGTCATCACTGTAGAGAAACTGCATCTTCTTGCGTTGAGCATCGGCAGTCTCGATTTTTTCGCTACTGTTGAAGGTGCGATCGATCACAGCCTTGGTCTGAGCGTTCTTGAGTTTCACTCGAACCACTGCATGCCCCTTGCCTGGCTTGTGGTGTTGGTATTCCACAACCGAATAGACGGTACCATCGAGATCGACCAGCAATCCCTTCCTCAAGTTGTTTACTGAAATCATGGAGCTAGACCCTATACACAAAATGAGGGAGCTTGATGCTCCCTTTAAGAACCGGTGATGTTAACTGGCCAGAGTTGATAGTGTCAAGGAACCGTTACAACCCATGTTCCCGGCCATTTGGCGGAGAGATCAGAAGGAAGGAGGGATTTCAAACCCTGATTCCCGGCTGGATCTCCTGTCCATTGAGGTCACGAATGCTTCCCAGGACAGTGCCATTTTCAATCGTGAGGATTCCAACCGAAGCAGGAAAGCCATCTCTGGGACGTGAAGCAGAGCCTGGATTCATCACCAGGACATCTCCATGCCAGGCAAGGTAAGGGTGATGGCTATGACCGAGGATCAGCACCCGGGGCGGATTTACCTTACGGGCATCCAGGATATTACGGATCCGTGTTGCTGGCTCCGGCTGAAGATGGCCATGGGAGATGTGAATCCAGACTTCACCGCTGGAAAGATCGGCGCAGAGTGGCAGTTCACGCAACTCGACCATGCAATCCACATTGCCAAGTACTGCGGTGGTGGGAGCAACCGCCTGAAGGTCGGTCAACACCCGTTTGGAGCCCACATCACCGGCGTGGATGATTTCATCGACACCTGTAAAGAGATGGAGTACTCTTGGATCGAGTTTGCCATGGGTATCGGAAAGGACTCCGATCCTCACGTGGAAAGGGACTCCTTCTTGAGTTGCTCACAGCGTTCCCGCAGATCTTTCAACATCGCTTGGTGTTCGGCAATACCGGCCAGGTTGGTTTCCTCCAGGGGATCGTTGGCAAGGTCATAAAGCTCTTCATACACAGGCTGAGTATCGGGATAGCGGATGTACTTCCAGCGTTCGGTGCGAATCCCTTCGTTACACGGGATCTTCGGATGGGCAAAGAAATGCTCGTAATACCAATCCGTCCGCCAGGAGGGATTCTCTCCCTGTACAAGTGGAACAAGACTGCGTCCCTTCATCGGTTTGGGAATCTCAACCCCCGCCAGATCAAGCAGAGTGGGAGCGAAATCCAGGTTGAGTGTCATCGGATCCACGCGCCTTCCACGCAGCTCCTCCGGCAGACGTGGATCGAAAATCACCAACGGAGTCCGGATGGATTCCTCGTACATCAGCCATTTCCCCTCGAAGCCCTTTTCACCCAGGAAATAGCCGTTGTCCGAAGTGAAGATGATGACGGTGTTCTTGTCGAGCCCCAGTTGTTTCAGTTGAGCCAGGATTTCGCCAATAGCCCGGTCGATACCGGTGATCAGGCGGTAGTAGTCACGTGTCGTTTCCTGAACATTTTTGAACCAGGCCTCACGGCGGAGGTGCCCTTCTGATTCGCGCAGGAACTCCGGAAGGCGTTGTCGGCTTGCCTCGCTGGCTGTCTTGGCGAGAGGGATTTCGATATCGGAGTAGAGTTTCAGGTCTTCCACATCCGGCGGGAAAGGACGATCGGCCACCTCCGGGTTGGAGTGAGGGGCTTTGAAACTGATCGACAGGCAGAAAGGTTGTTCCGGACGGCATCCTTTGAGGAACTCACAAGCCTGCTCTCCCATCCGGCGTGTCAGATGCTTCCCCTCGAATGGTTTGCCCTCATAGAAATCTCCCTGTCCGGGAAAACCGGCCCAAAAGTCAAAATCTTTTTCCGGAAGGGGTTCTCCAAGGCCGAACTTCCCGATGAAGCCTGTCCGGTAACCGGCCTGTCGGAGAAGCATGGGATAGGAAGTCTTCCAGACCTCCTCCGGAAGAGGTTTGTCAAAGCGGTGAAGGTCCATCGAGCCGGCATAACGACCCGAAAAAATCGTGGCTCGGCTGGAGCAGCAGATAGCGGTGGTCACGAAATGGTTGTTGAACAGGACTCCCTCACGTGCCAGTGAATCGACATGCGGAGTCTGGATGATGGGATTTCCCATGCAGCCGAGTGAATCCCAACGCTGGTCATCGGTCAGCAGGAACAGCAGATTCGGTTTCTGCCCCTTTTGCGAAGGGTTGGCGAGACTGGCCATTCGTGGACCAAGCCCCGCGACCGTTGTAGCGGCCAGACCGGCTTCGATGAAATGACGGCGTGACAAGACAGGCATCATCAACGGATCCTTCCATGGGCAGGATTGAGAATGAAGAGAGGTTCAATAGTAATTCGAACCATATCCACCTCCGCCATATCCTCCGCCATAACGTGAGCCCCCATAATTGGAACCATAGCCGGATCCGCCATATCCTCCACCATAACGTGAGCCACCATAATTGGAGCCATAACCGGAGCCACCATATCCACCACCGTACCGTGAACTCCCGTAACCGCTCCCCCCGTAATTGGAACCTCCGTAGCGCGATCCGGAGTCATACCGGCTGGAACCTCTTCCACCCCGGCTGTCACTATCTCTGCCACTGCGCGAGTTTCGTCTTGAACTCCGGTCTGAAGTCCTTTGATCTTCCTGGGACAGTTCTTTATCGGAAGCGCCCGTATCTTTTCTCTTCGACCCCCCCCCGCGGGATGGACTCGCTTTGCTCTTGCTGGCGGTGGAAGGTTTTTTCTTGGCGCTCGATCCATCGGATTTACCACCGCTCTTGTTAAGGGATTCCCCACTCGCCGCACCGGAGCCTTTCCATCGGGCCGTATAACCGGATTGGGCCTGGCCGGGGATGACAGTTTTTGGTTGTCCGAAGTTTTCACCCAGAGAGCTATACAAACTATCGTCATCCCAGCCTTCCGGCGAATCTCCTTCTGCGTCGGACGCATAGGGTTCATCCGGGGGTAACATTTCAGCGGATACGATGCCCGGAGGTGAGGGGAGGGGTTCCGCAGGGGTGATGATTGAAGGGGGTGCAGCCTGGGTAACAGGTGCCGCTGTAGAATGGGTGTCACTGGATGTTGCGGGAACAGCAGGTGGAGGTACCACGTGGATTGGGCGAAGAACCGGGGGGAGTTTTCCGGGTTCGTCTGACACCGTTGTGGCTGTCTGGATCGATCCTGTGGCCTCAAGGGTTGAGGGTGGATTGAAATCGATCGTGGCCACCTCATCGGCCCTGATTTCAACCACCTTGGCCCCACGGTGGACCGAAAAACGCCGCTGAGATCCATCGAACTGCTGAACCTCGATTGAACTGTAGACACTCCCATCAGTCAGGCCCAACACCACGGGATGAGGATCGAAGCGTATATCCGCCACCTCAGTGGCCGGGATAGTCACCGTTTTTCCATTGCTGTGGATATCAAATTGCCGATTCTGTCCATCATACTTGAGCACACGCAGGTCCTGGAAAACCTCGCTGTTCACCAGCGTGATGACATCCGCCCAGAGGGCGGTTCCAGTCCAAGTTGCGAGCAAGCTCCCCAGCACCATGGCCCGCTTGATTCTTTTCGCGACCATAGCCGTTTCTCCCTTCAATACGCGATAAGGTACTCTTGAGATCGACAGGAGACTCCCCTCTCCCCGATAGGGCAAACCTCAAGCCCACTATCTAAAGTGTACGGCCAGAAAACGCAAAAGTCACGCTCACTTTGATGCTATTGCATCCGGTGACACTTGAGACAGGAGTCCTCAGGCAGAGGACCATGTCGTCTCAATGGGTGGACAGGTGACGCCGGGCTGTGGCAATTCAGGCAGGGAGCCCCCGGGAAGTGGAAGGGTTGTTTGGTCACCAGGGGTGAAGCACCTCGATGGCAGGCTTCGCAGTAATCCTGCTTGTGGCAAACAAGGCACCGGTCACGGTTCCAGGAGGCAATCTTCCCATGGCTGCGACGGCGGAAGAAGTTCGTGTGATCGCGTGGCATCTCGGAGTTGTGGCAAGTCTTGCAGGATTGTTCGCTGTGGCAGAGCAAACAGGCCTTTTCATCAAAAGTCCCAACTTTCCCATGGGAATGTGCCCATTCCGGACGCTGGTGGGATTGTGGTTTGGTTTGCTGATGGCAAGTCTGGCACTGGTTCTGGGTATGGCAGTTCAGGCACATCCCCTCATTGATCCGCTGGGTTTCACGGCCATGGGTTTGCTGGAAGTCGGGACGGCGGTGCCAGTCGGGCAGTTTTTGACGGCTGATGTTGGTGTGGCAGAGAGCACAATTATCTGGATTACCACCGATTTTCCGAACTTCCGGGAAGAGGGAAGCATGATTGCCTCCCAGGTTGTCGGTGACCAACATGCTGGTAGAGGCCTGCTTGTGACACTTCACACAGGATTCGGCATCCTCAGCGACCGCAGTGTGGTTGAAATTGAATTCATCCACTTTTTTCGGCTTCACGACTGCCACATCCATCCAGGCTTTTTCCGCAAGCTCCTTCTGGGAATAGGTGTGGCAGAGGGCGCAGGAATCATCCGGCTCGTCGATCTTCACCTCGTGGCAGGTCGAGCAGACATCATGGTCCGGCATTCCGGGTTTCCCCTCGGCACTGACCGCATGGCAATCAGTACAGGAAATCCCCTGATCCACGACGTGAGTCTTGTGTGTGAACTTCAGGAACCCGGGAGTGTTGGGAGACTGGGCGGTTTTGAGGATGGAGGGAGACTCGACCAGTCCTGAACCGACACTATGCTGGGGGGCAGGTGGGACTCTTTCCTGGACCACTCCAGGCAGCTGACAGCCTGTCAACCATATCACCATGGAGGCAAACACCACCAGGCTCCCGTAAAGGGGGAGACCCCATGGGAAAACTGATCCAGATGACCGTGTATAGAGGGTCTGGTTCATCAGAATGTCTTCCCCCAGGTGCACCTCAAGGTGTAATAGTCCGCGTCCTGGTCATCATCCTCGTATTCGAAGTTGACTCGGAGATTATCGGTATCGCTGATCTTCCACTTCACGCCTGTGTAGTAAGTCTTGATGAAGGGATCCTCACGGTAGTATCCACCATACTTCGGATCGACATAACGGAAGACATAATTGCCATAGGAAGAACCGATTGTCCAATCCCAGCACTTGTTGGGACGGTACCCGATCTCACCACTGTACCCGAAGAAGCTGCTTTCAGGATCGGTATTCCACCACTCTCCGGAAATCGAATAGAACCAATTTTTCCAGGGGTAGAAACTCAGGGTGATATCCCCATGCTCGTAGTCCCGGTTCCCATAGGTCTGTTCCCCCTCAGAGATCCGTTGAACATCGAAGCCACCCGAGAGTCCTACATTACAGGGAAGAGCCTTATCGAAACGAACCGAGAAATAATTGTGGGGCTGCCAGTCATCAAGCCCTGAATAGTAAAGCGGGCTGTCGTGCCTCGATTCATCGGACAGCTCGGAGAAGAGACGGCGGAAATCCAGGAAAAGGGTCAGGTCGAGCGGTGAGATGTACTGAGAAACATTCACCGCGAGGTCACGGGCTTTGCCATCCAGACCCCGGAAGCGGGCATGGAAAAAGGCTCCCTCCCAGAGCTTCTGCCAGGTTTCCGCTTTGTAGGAGTCATTCCCGGCGTAATCATCCTCGTACCGGTGGAACTCGAATAACCAGCGAGACCCTGGAGACTGCTGGAGTTCCAATCCGGCGCCTCCGGTAAAGTCTCCATCATAGCCCGAGTAAAAAGAAACGGGCTGTCCCACAAAGGCGAGCACCTTGGCCCACTCGGTGATGGGGAGGTTCAGTGAAACAGCATCTGCATGGATGTAATCAAACTCGGGAAGATACTGACGTCCAATCCTCAGGAATCCGTTTTCCGGATGGATGTCATAAAGGTCGATAAAGCCAGTGTAAAGATCGGCATATTCGGTATCCCGGGCGTCATCAACCGAATAGAAGGGATCAAGGTCGTAGACATAGGTTCCACGTCCAGGAGCTGAACCAATTTCTCCATCCACATCGGCGTTCAGGCGCAATGAGAAAGCCCCCCGTGCCCGTCCCGGCACCAGTTCCTCGGTTTCAATGTCCCAATACTGGTAAAAGTCTTGATCGCTTTCTCCATCATACCAACGGGACTGGTATACCGTACTCACAAAGCCATGGGTGTTGGTGCCGGTTCCCGCGAGGGGATACTGGGCCCAGACAGGAGTCAATGAGTAGAGGATCCCCACAACCGGGAGGGAAAAAAACGCGGACAGTTTTAGATAATTGAGCAAACCCACCTGTCGGCCCCGTTGCACGCTCTTCATCGAACGTGCGCTCCTCTACCTCTGGCAATGCAGTTCAAGAAAAGACTTCCTACTATCCATTTTCGGAAGCCCGTCGAATACCTGTACAATAAAACCAGCATAATCGAGTGTCTAGCCTTTTTGTGAAAAAGATTGTGAACAATCTCTGTTCCTTGACAGGGCAAGGGGACCCTTTATAAATACGTTCAACCCGTAAGATCGGGTTCCCAAGGGGGACTCACAAGGGACACCCACTATGACCATCCGATTACTTGTTTTCTGTTTATTTTTGGGGTTGGCAGGGATGATCTATGCCCAGACTGAGGCCGATCTGTCCACCGGAATGGAGGATCCGGTTACCCAGACGGTGGCAGATTCCGGCCCACTGGCCCAATGGGCCGCCGAGAAAGGACAAAAGAGTGTCCTGGATCTGGTTCTGGACCTGGGATACCTGTTCATCATTCCTTTTGCGGTTTTCTCTGTCTGGGCGGTTTATCTGATTCTGGCCAACCTTCTGATTCTCAGCGAGTCACGCCTGGTGCCAGTCCGGATCGCACGGCAAGCCAGGGATTTGCTCAACGAGAATGAACTCCATGCAGTCCACCGCCTTGTGGATTCCCGTTCCGATCTGCTTTCCCTGATGCTCCAGGCTGGATGTGCCAAAGCAGGTCATGATCCCTCAGTCATCGAGGCTGCCATGGAGGGACGCATCAGTCAGCACCTGGTGCGCTTGCGCAGCCGGATCCGGTACCTGGCTGATATCGCCAACATCACCCCGATGATCGGTCTGTTGGGAACTGTCTGGGGGTTGCTCAAGGTCTTCGAGGCGGTGGCCACCAACGCCGATTCAGGGATTGTGGGAAACTGGTCCTCGTTGATGTCCCAGGGAATCGCCCATGCCATGGTGGCCACTGTGGTTGGCCTCACCATCGCCATCCCCTCGCTGGCCTTTTATGCCTTGTTCCGTGCCAAGATGGCGAGAATTGTCGGAAAGCTGGAGACCTTCGGAACCGACCTGGCACAGATGCTGAGCCAGCAGGAAGTGGGAACATCGCCGGGAGGTCATTCCTTTGGGACTGGTAAACGGCCATGAGATTTGTCCATTTTCAGGATGAGCTCGAAGAGGATGTGCGTCTTTACCTGGTGCCCCTGATTGACATCCTATTTCTGTTGCTGATCTTCTATGTTTCCGTAGGCCAGATGCAACAGAAGGAAGCGCAGCTGGCGGTACGTCTGCCAACCGCACGGGCAGGCGAGAATCCTCAACGAGTCATTGGGGATGTGGTCATCAATGTGCGCGAAGATGGACAGGTGGTGGTCAACAGTCAACCGCTCAATGCTGTTGAGCTGGAGGATCGTTTGCGCAAGTTGGCAGAGCTCTTTCCGGGCCAGTCGGTGATCATCCGCAGCGATCAACGTGCTACCTGGAAGGATGTCAGCGTGGCATTGGATGCCTGTGCAGCGGCGGATATCTGGAACATCAAGTTCGCGGTAATACCTGTTCAGTCTGATCAATAGGGCTCATTGCCCGCCGGGATTGGCAAGCATGGATGAATCCACTCCCCCTCCAATTCAGGAGGCGCCCCCCAGTTTTCGGTGGATCCTTCTGGTTCTGGGAGCGATCTCCACCGCCCTGGGGTTCCCCGGATTCTGGTGGTCAGAGTGTTCTTACCTCTTTCCCTTTGTCTGGTTCGGAGTGGGATTTCTTTTCCTCAGTCTCCTGGAGACCAGGATTCCATCCAACCTGTTCCTTCTTCTTACGGCCTCCTGTCTGGGGCTTTGGATTGGAAGCCTCCTTTCTGCTCCCTTTCATATTGATCCCTACCTCTATCTTCGCAACCAGGTCCTCGCGTTATCAGCACCCAAGGTGGGAATCTGGCGCTTTGATCCCCTTTATGGCTATTCCCATGTCCCAAATTCATCGGGAGTACAAGAGACTCCTGAGTACCATGTGACTTACCATATTGATGGTGAGGGTTGCCGGGTGACTCCGGATCCCCTGGACCCCCAAGGAGTGGTGCTCTGCCTGGGGTGTTCTTTTACTTTCGGGACTGGAGTGGAGGATGAGGAAGCTTACCCGGGGCAGCTTGCGATCCGTTATTGGCCCCAATACAAAGTAAAGAATGCAGCTGTAGCCGGTTGGGGGACAGCCCATGCTTTTCTGATGGTGCAGGAAGCCCTGTCGCGAAAGACGGTTCCTGTCCTGGTGATGTATGGCTGGATGTTCGATCACCTGCACAGAAACTGGATTCGAAAAGGGCGGATTCAAAATTTACAGAGCCGGATTATTTCCATTGGATCGTCATCCAGCCCCCTCAACT
>CAYZUX010000125.1:0-17335 GCA_964481775.1 uncultured bacterium
TCGGGGATGTTGCACAAACCTTCGATCAGCTCTTCGCACTGCGCCTGGCTCATGCATTTCCGTCTTCCCAGAAAGATGGCCAGCATCATCAGCACCGTGATCTGGCAGGTGAAAGCCTTGGTACTCGCGACACCGATCTCCGGTCCGGCATGGAGGTAAACCCCCGCATCGGTCTCCCGCGCAATCGTGCTTCCAACCACATTCACCACTCCCAGAGCCAGGGCCCCTTTCTCACGGGCCTCGCGCAGAGCCGCAAGCGTGTCGGCTGTCTCGCCCGACTGGCTGATGGCAATAATGACCGAACCTTCCTCGACAAGTGGGTTCCGGTAACGGAATTCGGAAGCATAGGCACATTCCGCCGGAACCTTGGCCAGGTCCTCGAAGAGATAGTCTCCCACCAGCCCGGCATGCCAGGCGGTTCCCTGACCGGTCAGGATAAACCGTCGCGCGCGCGCCAGGTCGCGGGCATGTTGGGCAATTCCACCCAGCACAACCTGGCCCTCGCGCCGCCGTGCCCGTCCCCTCATGCAGTTCTCAATCGCACGAGGCTGCTCGAAGATCTCCTTGAGCATGAAATGCGGGTATCCCCCCAGTTCATATTCCTCGAGTTTGTCATCCAGTTGGGAAATGACCGGATCAATCGCCACATCATCGATCGTGGTGGTCCTGAAGGAGTCAGGACACAGCACCGCCATCTCGTTATCATTGAGGTAGATGACCCGCGAGGTGTGTTCCACAATCGCGCTGGCATCGGAGGCCGCCACATATTCCTCCTGGCCGACCCCGATGATGAGTGGGCTTCCCTTGCGGGCCACCACCAGGGTATCGGGTTCTTCGCGGCACATCACCGCAATCCCATAGGTGCCCTCCACTTCATGGAGCGCCGCGCGGACCGCCTGTTGGAGAAGCGTCCCCGTGGCCGCTGAACCACTCGTGTCTCGCAGTTGCTTGTAAAGATGGCCGATCAGCACGGCCAACACCTCGGTGTCGGTCTGGCTGGCGAAGGTATGGCCCTGCTCAGTCAACAGTTTTTTGAGTGATTGGTAATTCTCGATGATTCCATTGTGAACCAGCGCGATTTGTCCGTGATCATCGAGATGAGGATGTGCGTTTGTCTCGGTGGGAGCGCCATGTGTGGCCCAGCGGGTGTGGGCGATCCCGATGTGAGCTTCAGGGAGCCTTCCGCCTTGTTGTAAGGACTCCTCCAAGGCATTGATACGCCCAACAGCTCGGCGGACAAACAACTCGCCCCGGGAATCCATGACCGCGATCCCGGAAGAGTCATAGCCCCGGTATTCCAGGCGTTTGAGCCCTTCGATCAACAATGGTTGGGCCACCCTGCGCCCAATGTAGGCGACTATGCCGCACATACAGACCTCCCCATGGTCCCATCATCACAGCTCGTATGAATGCCTCAGCCTGAGCAGCCGGATGGCGGGAAGTGATGTGAATTAATTGAGCTTAACCGCTGGCGGCTTGGTCTCCAAGTGGAGTGTGTTGTGGAATCCTTCAGTTGGGAATATTCCGATCCGGAATTTCACTCACGTGATGGGAGAAAGGTCTTCCCCGGCCTCTCACGAGGCCGGGGATTGTTTCCTGATGGCTTTCAAGTCTGAATCGCAGGGTTACCCAGGAGGGTTCCCACGGGAATCTCCACCCTATTATACCTTCTTGTAATCTCCCACTGCCGGAGCCTGGGGATTCACCTCAGGACCGAAGTAGCGCAACAGTACAAGCGGGCATTCCTTGGCCAGATTCTCCACCGTGTAGCCCTCGGTGGCTCGGTTGTGGGTGATAAAGAACTCATCCTCGGTCATCTCGCCGAAACGGATGAGGTTGGGGGATTCAATGGCCATATTGCACACACGCCCACGTCCCTGCAATACAATCACGCCAGAGGCGCCATTATCCTTGATGGTGGCCTTGACTCCGGGCATGACTGTCAGCTCCTTGGCGGAGAACAGCTGCTCGCCATGGATCTTGCCATAGACCACCCACTTGTCGGTGTAGCCGTCACCCGAGCCTGCTTTGTCAACAATTGGAGCGAGGAAGTGGTTATCCTTGAAATAGGGATCTGTGTTGCCCTCCCAATCCAGGGCATCCACAAGGAAGTCAAGGTCATTGTGCTTTTCTGGCGGGAAGTCCTTGACCAGCAGGGAGCGCGGCACTGGACGGCCTTCCACGATGGACTGGTACATGCCGAAAACATCGCTGCCCCACTGAGGCTCATATGTGCACAGCGACCCGGGAGCATGCAGGAGGTTTGGTCCGACCAGCCAGCCGGTGCCGGGTTGCAGACGATAGGCCTTGGAGAGGTCGAGAATGCCATTATCACCTTCATTCCAGCGTTCCAGGCAACGGCGGACATCTTCTTTGCGTGTGCCCGGTTCCAGGCCGAAGAAAGTATACGGGAAATTGTTACCGACATTGTTCACCTGGGGAGGGAAGTAATAGGACTCCGGTTTCCCCTCCTGACCCACCAGCGCGGCCAGTTCCTTGCTGTGGTGCATGTGATGCGGGATGGGTCCCATATTATCGAAAAACTTGGAGTAGACCGGCCAGCGTTTGTACTGGTCCCAGATTTTCTTCCCGACAATATCCGCGCCGACAGCGGCGACAGCATCCCGCAGGGTAAAGCGTGTTCCATTGCTGACCACATAGGACAGCCCCTCATCCGGGGGGGCGCCTTCATTGGCAGCGGGGGTGGTGGAGGCGAACCAGCGCTCATCGATGCCACCGCGATGTGTCCCGAGGGCGTAGTAATCATTGGGGTGCAAGCGAATCCGCTTGCCGGGTTGGAGAAATGAACGCGGAACCCAGTTGGGCGCAAGGCGTAACAATCCTTCTCCCGCTTCGAGGGCCTGCCTGGCAGGCTTGGCAACCTGGTCACCTTGAATGGTTTGCATTGACAACTCCTTCTTCTTTTCTCACCGGTAATGCGGTGTGATTTGGGGGCGATTCAGATGGAACACCCGCCAGGGCGTTCCATACAAGGGATAATGCACGACGGAAAGGAGGTGATCAAGGCGGAGGGGAAGAGGTGCCCATGTGAAGATTCGTACCCCCCGCTAACAACAACTATCGGATTCACGTTATGCTCACCTTATCTTCATCCCCCGAGGTCTCCCTCATGTCACGCTTTCTCTATCTCTTTGTAGTCCTGATCAACTTCCCTCTCTTGGCATCCGAGGTCTCCTTCCAGTCCGCTCAGCCGGTCTGGCCCGAGGGGCGTGAGACCGAGATGAACCTGCTGGTAGGATTCCGCACCCACTTCGAAGCGGAAAATGGGGACAGGATTGTGGTCAGGCTAGCGGCCTCGACTGTCTACCGGATGTTCCTCGACTCCCAATTTGTCGGCTATGGCCCCGCACGCGGACCGCATGGTTTCTACCGGGTGGATGAGTGGGATCTATCCAACAAGATCACTACCGGGGGGCATATCCTCGCGGTCGAGGTGGCGGGGTATAACGTCGACAGTTACTACACCCTCGACCAACCCTCATTTCTTCAAGCGGAAATCCTGCGCGGCAATCAGGTCCTCGCCTCAACCGGTGGCGAAGGGGAACTTTTTGAAGGAGGCATCCTGACCAGCCGGGTTCAGAAGGTGGAGCGTTACAGCTTCCAACGGCCTTTCACCGATTACTGGAAGCTCCAGCGGGGATGGGATGATTGGAAGTGGAATTACCTGAGTCCCCTTGGAGGTAAGCTGGCAGTTCAGCCACGAAAACAACTCTTGCCACGGCGTGTATCTTACCCGGTGTTCGACTCACTTCCCCCCGCCAAAGTCATCGCGGAAGGGACCGTCAAGGTCGGACCTCTGCCTGAAAAACCATGGAAAACCTGGGGCCTCACCGCCGTACCCAATGAAGTGAAAGGCTTCCAGGAGGGTGAGATACCCCGTGTACCATCGATTGAAATCCAGCGTTTTGAGAATTCATCACGCCTCCAGCTGGATATGCCCTACGCCAGCTCTTCTCCGGTTGGACAGACCGGGACCTACCGCCTGTTCGATTTCTGGGTCAACCTCACCGGTTTCATTGGAACAGTGATCACCTGTGAAAAACCTTCGGTGGTTTACCTTACCTTCGATGAGCTGCTTACCGATGGAGATGTCGATTACAAACGGCTCGGATGCGCCAATGTGGTCAAGTATGAGCTGGAGCCGGGCGAGCACACCATCGAGACCTTCGAGCCTTACACTCTCCGCTATCTGAAGATCCTGGTGGCGGAGGGAGACTGCATCTTTGGCAAGGTCTATCTCCGCGAGTACGTCAATCCAGACACCCGTGAAGCCAGGTTTGAGTCGCCAGACGAACGCTTGAACCGGATCTTCGAAGCGGGAAAACAGTCTTTCCGTCAAAATGCGGTCGATGTGTTCATGGACTGCCCGCACCGTGAGCGCGCCGGATGGCTCTGCGACAGTTTCTTTACCTCCCGTACCGCCTTCGATCTCGGCGGCAACACCCAGGTCGAGAAGGCCTTCTTCGAGAACTACCTGATGCCCCCCTCATTCGTCCATCTGCCGGAGGGGATGCTGCCGATGTGCTATCCCTCCGACCACAACAACGGAAACTTCATTCCCAACTGGGCGATGTGGTTTGTGGTCCAGCTCGAGGAATACCTGCATCGTAGCGGGGACAAGGAATTGGTGGAGGCTCTTAAACCCAAAGTGCAGAACCTGTTCAGGTACTTCAGCAAGTTTGAGAACTCCGATGGATTGCTCGAGAAGCTGGAGAAGTGGGTCTTTGTTGAGTGGTCCGCGGCCAATGACTTCGTGCAGGATGTGAACTACCCCACCAATATGCTTTATGCGGCAGCTTTGTCCTCGGCGGGACGGATGTATGGATTGACAGACTTGGAGACCAGGGCGGAGAAGATTCACGAGGTGGTTCGCAGGCAGTCTTTCGATGGAGAGTTCTTTGTGGACAACGCGGTCCGCGAGGAGGGCCAACTGGAGGTGACCCGCAACCGGAGCGAGGTCTGCCAGTACTTCGCCTTCTATTTCGGAGTGGCCACCCCGGAAAGCCATCCAGCACTCTGGAAGAACCTGTGCGAGCGTTTCGGCCCCAAACGACTGGAGAAGGGAGACTTTCCCGAGATCCATCCCGCAAACTCGTTTGTTGGCAACGTGATGAGGCTGGAGCTTCTCTCAAGGGCCGGGCGTTGCCGACAGATGCTGGAAGAGTCAGTCAACTACCACCTCTATATGGTGGAGCAGACGGGTACGATCTGGGAGAATGTCACCTCGACCGCGAGTTGCAATCATGGATTCGGCTCACATGTGGTGCACACCCTTTTTCGGGATGCCCTGGGGATCAAGGAAATCGATCCGATTTCAAAGAGAATCACATTACGTTTTACCGATGTGGATCTGCCCTGGTGCAAGGGAACTGTCCCGGTGGGAGGGAAGTTTGTGTCTCTCGTATGGAAAAAAGAAGGAGACCAGATTCTCTATTCGGTTAACGCGCCAGATGGATTCGTGATCGAGGTTGAGAACTTGAGTGGGAAGGAACTGAAGAAGACCCCACCATTGATTTTCTATTAAAAACTGCAGGGAAAGGAACTTATCACCAGCCATTTTGACCTTAACTTCATTAGGATCTATCCTTCGAAAGGGATTGCCTGAACATCAAAAGATCGAAAACCTTTTTCCTAACTGGCCCTCCCCCTTGACCACCACGGCACAAAGTGTTGAGATAAATACGAAGTCTTGTTGAGGGGTTCCTTCCAGATGACCCCTTTCCATGGACGGCCCGCTATCCGGGCTGCATAGATTGATTTGTCAGTTCTTCTTTTGATTCGCTTTCCGCTTTGGATATGAGCAAACAAATGGCAGTCAGTGTACGCCGCGATCACACGATTATCGGACTCTTCGAGGGAGAAAAACTGACCGATCTGTTCCTCGACCGTCCCGACCAGGAAAGCGCGGTAGGCAACATTTACGTGGGGCGTGTGGTACGAGTCCTCACCAACATTCAGGCCGCTTTCATCGACATCGGCCTCCCCAAAGATGGATTTCTGGCAGGCGATGACGCTCATCCTTACCCCCAGGTGGCTGGAAAACACAAAACCCACGCGATCAGTGGGATGTTGAAGGTGGGACAGCTGATCCCGGTCCAAGTGGAGAAGGATGAAATCTCGGACAAGGGCAAGAAGCTCACCATGGATGTCTCGCTTCCCGGGAGGTTCCTGGTCTATTTCCCTTGCCAGAAGGGAAAGGTCAACATCTCCAAACGAGTCGAAGACCGCAAAGAGCGTAAACGATTGCGGGATCTTCTCGATGAGGTCAAGGGGGCCGAACAGGGGGGGTGGATTGTCCGTACCGTGGCCGAAGGAGTGGCCAAAAAAGAACTCCAGCGCGATGCCAGGAACCTGTTGGATGCCTGGAAAGAGACCCTTGAGAAGGTCGGAAAAGCCAAAGATCCCACACTTGTGCATCGGGAGTTATCACCCATTGAACAGGTGCTTCGTGACCACTATTCGGATGATTATGACCGGATCCTGGTGGATAGCCTTCGAGTGAAACAGCATATCGACCGCTTTGTCCGTTCGATCATGCCCAAGCGTCTCTTCCCACGCCGGGTGACCGAGTATGTGGAACCGGATGAGCTGCTCAACACCTTCGGATTCAAGAAAGAGCTGGAACGCGCCCTGGCCCGTAAGGTGTGGCTCGATTGTGGCGGTTACCTGATCATCGAGGAAACCGAAACCCTGACCGCAATCGATGTCAATACCGGCAAGAATGTCAAAGGCAGCGCGGGCATGGAGGCTATCACCAAGACCAATCTGGAGGCGGCTGCTGAAATCGGGCGCCAGATCCGTCTGCGGGGCATCGGCGGCATCATTGTGGTGGATTTCATCGACATGAAGACTCTCAAAGACAACCAGAAGGTCATCCAGGTCCTCAAAGATGGCCTTTCCAAAGACAAGGCTGCATTCGATATTACCACCTTCTCCGAAATCGGCCTGGTCCAGATTACACGTAAACGGACCGGCGAGAGCCTGATCACCTTGCTCTCGGAAGAATGCCATCACTGCCATGGGAATGGGCGAATCCTGACCCTGAGGAATTAACAGGCGGTGCAATCACCTTTTCCTCTCAGTTCATGGAGACCTACTTTGGTAATGGTGTGCCTTGGACTGATGGGAATAGTCTGTGTCATTCAAGAACCCTCAACTGCTGGTCCTGAACGGAATCTGGCTGAGATCCAATGGGAAGGTCAAGCTCAACTTCAGTCTTTGAACGAGAGGAAAATCATCATCGGATCCATCGACCCGGAGTGGATCCACGCCTGGTTAACTCCCGGTGAGTATCTGTGGGTAGAGCAACAGGGATGGAAGGTTCGCTGGATTCCACCTTCCCCGGAGGACTACTGGCCCCTGGAGGAAAAATCAGCGAAAGCCATCATCTATCCAGTCACCGGCTATCCCACCTACACCGTTCTGGCCGACGCCCTCCAGGACCTCTCGGCCAGCTATCCCAACTTGTGCAGGTTGGAAAGTATCGGAAAAAGCTACGAGAACCGGGACCTGCTTTTTATGAAGATCACAGACCATCCCGATCTGGAGGAGGATGAACCGGAATTCAAGTACATCGCGGCAATGCATGGCAACGAGACACTCGGCGTGGCGATGACCCTCAACCTGATTGAACTCCTGCTCAGCGATTATGGGATTGATCCCCGCATTACCCGGCTTGTGGATGAGACCGAGATCTGGATCATGCCGTTGATGAATCCCGATGGATACTCACGCAGTCCAAGAAGCCGGTTCAATGCCCAGGGATTGGATCTCAACCGAAGCTTTCCGGACCGGGTGGATGATCCAACCAACTCCACCGAAGGACGCCCCCCTGAGGTGCAAGCTGTGATGGAATTCTCCGCCAGCCACTCCTTCGTCCAGTCCGCCAATTTCCACACCGGCGCCCTTCTGGTGAACTACCCCTACGACAATTCTTTCAACAACGACATCCCTCAAGACCCCGATTGGTATGCCCCTGACGATGACGTCTTTGTGGAGAACTCGCTGACTTACTCCCGGAACAACCCGCCGATGTATGCGAACCCACAATTCGAGAATGGCATCACCAATGGGATTTCCTGGTATGTTTTATCGGGTGGAATGCAGGACTGGAACTATGTCTGGCCGGGATGTTTCGAGGTCACCATCGAAATTTCCTATTCGTTTTCGCCCCCTGTATCGCAGCTTCCCGCCTATTGGAACAACAATCGTGAAGCGATGCTGGCTTACATGGAAAGAGTCCACACGGGAGTCCGTGGAATCATATCGGATTCCGTTTCCGGGTTGCCTCTTTCAGCGACAGTGGAAGTGGCCGGCCGTAACCGCCCTGTCTATACTGATCCGGATGTGGGTGACTACCACCGTCTCCTGCTGCCTGGAGGTTACACTTTAACCTTCTCTGCGGATGGGTATGAAAGAAAAACCTTTGCGGGAGTGGAAGTGGTGGATGGAACCGCTACCAGGTTGGATGTTAACCTGAATCCCTTGAGAACATCGGTTCTGAGGATTCGGTAGCAGCATTATGAAAAAGGTGTTCGTGAGATGAGATTGTGGATTCCCGCTCTCGCCGGAATGACGATTTCTGAGGAAATGGACCTGCCTTGTCATTCCCGTGAAAATGGGAATCCAGGGTTCCTCTCCTTTTCAAAAAGCTGGTTGGCAACACTACCACTGAACTAGGCCCTGATAGACTTCCTCAATCAGACCAAACGATCTTTCCCGGGAGAAGGTGGTATCCAACCGGTGTAGCGCCGAAGAAGTCAGCTCTTCTCCTTTATCCCGATCCCGGGCAAGTTCCCGAACAGCCTCTGCCGCACACTTCCAATCCCCGCGTGGAACCAAGATCCCTGCACTCCCATGATCCAGTTGTTCCGGTATCCCCCCCGCTTCATAAGCCACCACCGGTACCCCGCAAGCCATGGCTTCGAGCACCACACCGGGAAAACTGTCCTCGGTATCTGGCAGGTGGAGGAAACAGTCACTCCCGCGCAGGAGCACGGGAATTTCTGAGTGGGGGGCTCCCGGCAACCAATGAAAAGCGCCGGGTGGAAGCAATTGGGCAGCAGAGAGAACCTGTTCCTGGTATTTCTCTCGTCCGGGAGATGGACCTGAGATCATGAGGAAACGGAAACGAGGGGGGGAGTCCTGTGCAAGTTCTTTGGCAACCGACAGGAAAGCCCGATGCCCCTTGTTCTCGAGAAACTTTGAAACCATGACCACGACAAAGTCCTCCTCCGTCCAACCGAATGATGCCCTCAAGGATCTCTCCTGACCTGACCGGTTCGGGTGGAAGAGGTTGGGATCGGGACGGGGATCATGGATCACCTGAAAGGATATCCCGGTTTCCATTTCCAGCATTTGATGGCAGACAGATTCGGAAACAGGGACAACGAAGGTTCCAGTCCGGCGAACCCATTTACGGTAGAGACGGCGCACGAATGGATTTGAGACAATCAGACGAAGGTGGGTGAGTGCCGGGATACCAAGCCTGGCCGGCACCGGGTAAAAGGGTAAATCGATCAAGTCATTGAAATGGACGATCTGGATCTGACGGGAGGAGATCTCCCGTGTGAATCTGGTACGTGCTTTCTTAACACTGGCCATCCAACGGACCCAGTCCATTCCATGGTGATACCGTAATCTGAGAAAATTGAGATTCACAACATCCACACCATTGGCAGAAACCAACGACAGGAGGGGACCGGAATCCGGGAGGAAGACAGAGACCTGATGGTGTTGCCGGAAATGAGTCACCATTTCAAGCAGGCGCAGTTCACTGCCACCATCGATGGCGGTGCTCGACCCAAAGTAGGCGATCCGTAACGGTTTCACCTGGCCATGAGTCCTTCCAGCTTCCTGGCAAAGGCCTGCAGGGTAGCCTCTTCAGTCCAGGATTTCTTCACAGTCTCCCTTGCCTCTGATCCGATGCCTCGAACCAGCTCAGGGGCATTTCTCAGCTTCCCAAGAATCTCCAGCATGGCTGTTTCATCCCTGCAAATGAACCCATCTCTGGTATCGGTGATCAGCTCCCGGCAGGCCCCTGTATCCCATGTAAGTGTCACCAGGCCGGAAGCCATCGACTCGAGCAACACACGTGGAATCCCGGCCATGGAACGTAAAGGATAAATCCCAATCTCGGCCTCCCCCAATAGAGAGGCGACCCCCAACCTCGTGAGCTGTCCCACATACCACTCTGGATGACCCAATCTGGACAGCTGATTCAGTACCTCTTCCCGCTGGGGGCCTTCTCCACACATTCGGACAGAACAATCGGGCACTTGGCTGGCAATCGAGAGGAAACGGAGTGGCCCGCCTGTATCGGTCAGCCTGCCATGCCAGACCAGTTTCATCCCTGAGTCATCCTGTTTGAAAAAGGTGTTCGATCCCTTGCCAGTCCCAAAGGTGGAAATATCCACGCCATGGTATTGGACTTCGATCTTTTCCGGTGGAATTCCATGCGAAGCAAGAGACAGGCGCAAGTCTGGCCCATCCACGAACACCCTTTCCGCAGATCCCATATTGGCTCGGATGGAACGGTGCATCAGGGGGCTCCAGAAATACCCGGAAGTCTCATCAAAGACATTACCCCCTGCCAGGACAATCCAGGGAACCTGGTCCTGGTTTGTGAGAGCTTTCGCAGTTTTCAGGATGCCTGGAGTGGAGTCGGAGAGACGTAACCGTGGTGAAGGGTGTCCTCGGTTCCACCTCAGGAGAGAATGGCGGACCTCACGCCAACGCCTCCATTTGTCGATCGGATTCAGCAATCCACCGGCTGGTGCAGCCATGGGAACATGCAGTGCCTGGAAAGGCGCATCATTGTAATGTTCAGACCATTCATCGGAGATCCCCACCAGCCGTACCGACCACCCCAAGGCTGCGAATCCATGAGCCAGACTGTCGATCCAAGTGGTCATCCCCCCGATACGAGGATGAACAGCAACTGTCAAAATTTCGAGATCAACCGTTGGCAGGGTGAATTGGCTGGGACCTTGGGCTTGATGGAGGTGCATGAAATTGATACCCCAATGAATCCACAAGTATACAACTGCAATTGAATTTCCGGATACTGGTACCAGACGGTTTTCTATGTTGAAATGTGATCAAAGAGAACAATAATTCGTCTTAAGCAGCTCACCTCATGCACGCCAGCATTTCGCAAGGATTCAATTCCGGTTCCCAAATCAAAGTCCATAACTCATTCAAAATACTTTATTTATAATTCCAAGGGGTCATCCGGAAGTAAATCGGCATGGTTTGTGTGTGTAAGAACAGAATCGACACGACGCAGGAGGAAGGAATCCCAAGGGCCAGAAGAACCAAAAAAGGGATCCGAGATTCTCCCGCGGGTACGTCAACACAATATAACTCCTTCCCAACCACCTAGCACGTGGGATGACGGCGGTACGATCTAGCCAAGGGATCGTACCGCTTTTTTTTGACAACTTGACCCTACAAGTGCAAGTAGACCTTGTGTTGATTTTTGAACAGACAATCCCATAAAAGTGAATCTATCGAGCTCGGTCAGGAAAAAATCCAGTCTTTATCGATCTTTTCACCCGCTATCAGATCTCCCCATATTCTATTCATTTTACTTGACTTAAAGATCATTTCACGTGGGTGGCTTCAACTTGGCAAGCATCCTGTTAAAGCAGGAATCAGACGTGTTTCAGGCAAAGCTGCCCCATCTCACCGAGAGAAAGGTAACCAAGGCAATGATTAAGGTTGAGGCGATTGTCAAGCCCCAGAAATGGGAGGAAGTCCAGAAGGCCCTTCAGGAAGTTGGTGTGGAGGGAATCACCGTAACCGAGGTCCGTGGCCACGGACGTCAGAAAGGACACACAGAGATCTACCGGGGAGTGGAGTACCGGGTGGATCTGATTCCCAAGATCAAGATTGAGACGGTCATCAAGGAAGACAAGCTGGAAAAAGTTCTGGAGGCGATCACTCTGGCTGCCAAGTCAGGCCAGGTGGGAGATGGAAAGGTTTTTGTGGTTCCAGTCCAGGAAGTCCTCCGTATACGCACCGGGGAACGTGGAGAATCCGGCCTGTAGATCAGGCGGACAAGAAACCAACAAGAGGAGAGTGGATCATGGGAACAAAACCGAACCTCATTAAAGGGCTTCTGGCAACCGCCCTGTTTTTAGCAATCATGCCATATGCCATTGGGCAGGATGCCCCGGCTCCAGCCGCTCCGGCTGACCCGACAGCGGAAATGCAGCAGATGCTCTCAGACCACAAGGTCATGCTCGACACCCTGTGGACCCTCATCGCTGGGATGCTGGTGTTCTGGATGAACGCCGGTTTTGGTCTTGTGGAATCGGGATTCTGCCGTACCAAAAACACGGTCAACATACTCAGCAAGAACTTCATCGTGTTTGCGGTTTCCGTGTTGGCTTACTGGATCATCGGTTTTGGACTGATGTATTCTGATGGAGGAGGAATTAACAGTTTCATCGGAACCAAGGGATTCCTGCTTGCCGGAGAAGACAACAGCCCGGCTACAGGTGATGCCTATTCAGGAATCTTCGGCGCCATGAACTGGACCGGAGTTCCGCTCTACTGCAAGTTCTTTTTCCAGCTCGTATTCGCGGGAACCTGTGCCACGATTGTTTCGGGCGCGGTTGCGGAACGGATTATCTACCAGTCGTTTATCCTTTTCGCGTTCCTTCTGGTTGCCTTGGTCTACCCGGTGGGTGGCCACTGGATTTGGGGAGGCGGATGGTTATCGGCCAAGGGATTCTTCGACTTCGCCGGATCCACTGTGGTGCACTCGGTAGGTGGATGGGCGGCCCTGGCGGGAGTGATGCTGTTGGGACCGCGTATCGGCAAATACAAGTCCGATGGAAGTGTTCATCCCATCCCCGGTCACAATATGACTTCGGCGTTTCTGGGGTGCATGATACTCTGGCTGGGGTGGTATGGCTTCAATCCAGGCAGCACCATGGCGGCTGATCCGAAAGCCATTTCCCATGTGGCCATGACCACCACGCTCGCGGCAGCAACAGGGTTGATCTCCGGGACGATCACCATCTGGATGATCGTGGGCAAACCGGATCTGGGAATGGCTGTCAATGGATGCCTGGCCGGATTGGTGGCCATCACCGCACCCTGTGCTTTTGTAGGAGCGGTGTCAGCAGCTCTCATTGGAGTCATTGGCGGCATCCTTGTCGTCTTCGGAGTCCTCTTCTTCGACAAGATCCACCTGGATGATCCGGTAGGGGCACTGTCAGTTCACCTGTTGAATGGCATCTGGGGAACCCTCGCGGTCGGGTTGTTTGCCAGTAAAGACCTGATGCCGAGTTCCGCGGCCGGCTATGGTCTTTTCCTGGGAGGTGGTCCAGCTCAGCTGATGGTGCAACTCATCGGGGTCATCACGGTAGGTGTGTTCACTTTTGTCGGGTCTATCATCCTCTGGATGCTGGTCAAGGCGGTCTTCGGTTTACGTGTCAGCCGTGAGGAGGAGATGGCGGGTCTTGATATCACTGAAATGGGAATGGAAGCCTATCCCGGGGATTCAGTACGCGGTAGTACTTATTAGACTTCTGACGAGGGTTGACTAAGCGATGGCGCGGGCCGGTAAACTGTCCGCGCCATTTTTTATTGACAGATTTCCTCAAATGTTTTTGCCTGTTCACTTACTCCAAAAAAGGAGAACAAAAGGGACAGGAATCCGCAGGGGTGCTGGGCTACATGGCCTTCCCTGGCGGGTGTAGACTCCCCCTTGTTTCCTGAGCTTGTGCACGGGAGATGGATTTTTACACTACTGATAAGTTTTTAACGGAGCGAAAAATGAAGACGCGCACAGGGAAGTTCCCAATCGGTTTCCGCCGGGGAGGCGGGTGGCAGAGTGACATCCAAGGGTTGGCGAAGTGGGCCAAAGAGGTGGGATTCGAAGCCATCGATCTCGGCAGAGCGACCAAAGAAGATGTGGAGGTACTCAAGCAGAACGGGCTCCAGGTTGGCAGTTGCGATCTGATCGAGTGGCATTCCCTCTTTTCAAAAGACGAGGGAGAGCGTAAAGCCGCTGTCCAGGCCAACATCGAATACATCAAGGCCACCGCCGCATTGGGCGCCTCGCGCTTCTTTCTGTGCGTCATGCCGAAAGATCCCAGCCTCAAGATGTCCGAGAACCTGACCATCGCGGCCAAGAGCCTCGGGGAACTTGCGAAGCTGGCAGAGGGCCTGAATTCCATGCTGGTCATCGAGGGATGGCCCGGGGGATGGCCGCAGTATTCCAACCTGTGCTGCAATCCAGAAACCTACCGCTGGATGATCAAGGAATGTGGCTCCAAGGGATTGGGAATCAACTTCGATCCCTCGCACCTGATCCGCATGGGAATTGGTCCTGTCCGTTTCCTCAATGAGTTTGTGGCGAATGTTGGTCATGTCCATGGCAAGGACACCGAGGTCCAGCGCGACAATCTTTATGAGTATGGTCTGTATCAATTCTCCGCCTTTGTTCCTCATCCACACTGCGGAGAAAGTGTGTGGCGCTATACCATTCCGGGACACGGGCAGGCGCGTTGGGGCAAGTTTTTCCAGATCCTCGAAAAGGCCGGCTGGAAAGGCATTGTCAGCGTGGAACTCGAGGATGCCAATTTCACTGGATCCCCGGAGGCTGAGAAACAGGGACTGGCCTACTCACTGGCTTTCCTTCAGACAGTCTGAAGCTCCTCTGTTCGCCTTCAGGAGCTTTTTGGGCAAAATGATGAGTACCGCTGGAACGGGAATCTCCTCTCGTTCCAGCGGGTGTCATCGGATGCTTATGGTCGGCCGACCTTATCCCCTCCAAAGATTCCGCCCGTTTTTTGAGGTATGACATTAACGTTCTCGAAGAGGGTCTTCACCTCTTATCGGTAGAGGACTGATTTCGCGAATTGGGTCATCAATGATTCTTAACCAGTAAAAACATGAAGAATGGTTGGGAAAAAAAGAAAAATGACCGATACATCATACTATTCAGAGATTTCTGCAAAAAGGTGATCTCAACAATAGATCCCGGATTCAGATCAGGAACCATCTGGTTGAGTAACGCTGCGGTGACTACACAAGACAGCCATGTCCGGTAGACTATAAAGGATAGCAGCCTGTTAAAAAAACTCGTTATCGGGATGAAGTTGTGGATTCCCGCTTTTTCAGCAGGATGATGAGGACTGGTGGATCATGAAGGGGATCAACCTTACCCTGGCACTGATAATCTACGCACTCTTTTCGGGCACAGCGGGATATTCCCAAGTGGAATCGATCGAGATGGAGCTGGATGGCTCCGATCCGCTCATGGGAAAAGATCCTCTTCTCACTTCACCTCTTTCCGGTTTGGAATCAATCCAGTCATTCGAGGTCTTTTCCGCCACATCGACTTCGATTCTTCCACCATCACTTTCACCTCGGCGGACAGGGTCAACCAGCGACAAACTTGAAAAAGACTCCCTTGGCTACCCAGTCAGGGAATCTCCCGGTACTGGATACAGGCGGAAGACCGGGTGGGAGGAACGTTTGGACTCTCTCGGTTCAATCATCGATGAAACGGAATACCAATCTCATCTTCCCAGCCGGCGTGAGCAAACAAGGCGAACCCCAGCACGGGATCAATCCTCCCCTCCCCTGCCGGCAGCCCCGGATCTGATGGGCTGGAATGGATACAGTCCCATCGCTCCAGGCCAGTCCATGATCCGGTTACCAGCCTCTCCTCAGAAGCTCTCAGATCCCCTGGGAAGCTCATCTACCAAAGGAATCCAACTCCCCAGTCAAACATTTCTGGGCAGCCGGGAGCTGGGAGCAAACATCCATGTGGAAACATCGGATCCTGGCCAACCCGGTTCCAGCCAGCTTTCAAGCCAGGGGGCAAGGGTCAAAGAGAAGCCGGAAGCAGAAGAACCGCGGAAGATCAGGTCACGAGAAGAGAGAATTTATCCTGACCTGGCTGAATCAGCCTTACCACTCCAGGTGCCTCAAAGGAATATTCAGCCAGGGAATACTCTTTCAGGCCGTCTGCGCAGCCAGAGTCTTTCCAGCTCAGGGGGGGGGCCATCGACCCAGACAAGATCGGGTCTCTCTTCAACGGGTACAGGCTCATCATCGGGTGGGGGGGCTGCCTCGGTCCCGTCCCTTCCATCGAGACGGTTCCATGGCGGCAATCCGGGAGAAGCCCGCCGGCCCGACTACACTTATCAGTACCAGGGGATACGGCGTTATTCGGTTGGGGAAAGCGAATACGGAACCGGAAGCTCCTACCAGTCATTGCCCTATTACCGGAGAAAACGTTAACACCTCCTGGTTGATGAATCCCCCTGGCTTTTCATGAACGCGCCTCCATTCTCACCTCTCCCTCTATTCAAAGGCCCTCACCGGCAGACTTTCGCAGGTTGGCTATCGTTTCCCGAGATACCACTCCCCGGCACCCGGATCGTCCCCATTCCTTTAGAGGAAAATGATTCTACCACTCTCCACTTTTCCGGATCAGAGGATCCCGATTCAGAAACACCCACACTGATTCTATTGCACGGTTTGGAAGGAGATGCCGGGCGGCCTTACGTGCTGCGTACCGCACGAAAAGCAGCCCAGGCAGGTTTTCGAACCGCTCGGTTGAACATGCGCTGTTGCGGTGATGCTGAGGGGCTTTCGACCAGGTTTTATCATGGTGCCCAATCCGAGGTGGTTGCGGCAGCCTGTGACTGGATTCAGGCAGCCTACCCCAAGTCCCCGATTTGCCTACTGGGATTCTCATTGGGTGGTAATCTGGCACTCAGAGCCGCCGCGCTTGAGCGTATCCCCAACCTCCTGGCCACAGTCGCCATTTGTCCTCCAGTGGACGCACACCTCAGTGCCCAAGCCCTCTGCAATTGGGAGAACCGCCACTACCACTACCGTTTTGTCAGAAGCATGGTGGCTCGTGTTCACCGTCTCCAGCAGCGGACAGGAATCAGTAACCACTATCCACTCTCCAAACGAATGACTTTGATGGAGTTCGATACTGTGTTCACGGTGCCTCATGGAGGCTTCCGGGACTTAAACCATTACTACGATATCTGCAGCACGCGTGGACTGCTGGAGCAGATAACGACCCCTTGGCTGATCATCGCCGCGCAGGATGATCCGATGGTTCCCTTTGTGTCATTTCATGGACTCGAAGATCACCCCAACCTTTTAGCCCCTGCTCATGGAGGACACTTGGGATTCGTAGGTCAGAGCAGCCCGGGAGACCCTGACTGGCGCTGGTCAGAGAACCGGGCAATTGATTTCCTTGCTGGAATGGTAAATGGAGATGGGGTGGGAGATGGGACTCGAACCCACGACACCCAGGACCACAACCTGG
>CAYZUX010000126.1:0-17330 GCA_964481775.1 uncultured bacterium
GGGAAGGGTGTTCAAATTGTGGGATTACCTGAATCAACCCTCCTCTGAATTTGTGCGAGTGGCCTCCGAGGCATGGCCCGGTCCAGGTCCGGAGGATCGTCAGTGGAGCCTTTTTATGCGGCGTGGGCCGGAACTGAGTCAGCTCATGCGGGAGATCGGAAAACCTGCCTGGTTTGATGAAAAATGACGATGGCCTCCAAACGAGGAACCCCCTCCAACCGAATCCTAGAGATCGATCTGCATGGCCTGAACTCCGAACAGGCTGAATCCGGAATCCTCCGGATTCTGGATGAGTATGCAGGGCAGGCAGGGTTTGTCCTTCGTATTATTCATGGGAAGGGAACGGGTATTCTGGCCGATTTGGTGGAACGGATTGGCAGGCGGGATCCACGCGTGGCCTCGGTAGACAAGTCATTCCTTAATCCCGGCATGACCAGCTATACACTAAGCGGTCAAAAAGGAGCCAGTCGCGCTTCCGGCCCGAGTGCCCCTACCCACTGGGACTATCTCCCGCCCCCGGTCCGGAAAAGAAAACGATGAAAACGAGTGGGGCCCACCGGCGGATTTTTCAGGAAACTCTCATCTATGGGACCGGAACTTTCCTTTCTCAAATCCTCTCTGGACTGAGGGGTATGATGGTCGCCGGGATGTTGGGACCGGTCCAATATGGTTACTGGAAAGTAATTCAGGTCGGTATCGACTACCTCTCCTATGCCCACATCGGTTTCCTGCATGGGCTGGCGAAACAGGTTCCCTCTTACCGGAGCCTCGGGGAGACAGGTAAGGAAATTGAGGCCAGGAGCCGTGTGCTCTGGGTAACGTTCGTGTCGTCGTTGCTTGCCGGTCTTGCCGCGGTGGCGGTGACTTTTCCGCTATCACGCGAAACCTGGTTTGCCTGGATCGGTCTGGCGGTGATTCTGCTTCCCGCACAGCTCTTTCGATACCTCCATATGACCTGCCTGGCGGATGGACGATTTGCGGTCCTCAGCGGAGCCAACCTGCTCCTGGCTGTGATCGCATTTTTGGTGATGTACCTGGCCATTCCTCCGTGGGGGATCTATGGAGTGTTTACGGGATTGGCGGTGGGTTATCTGAGCGGTGTTTTTCTGGGATGGGCACGAGGAATCTATGGAACCCCCTCATTCCCCATGTCCGCCTGGCGATCTCCGGTGGTTCGTGACCTTCTTACTGTGGGTTTTCCATTCATGTGCGTGGATGGACTGTTTGTGGTTTGGCAAGGAGCGGACCGTCTGGCTCTGGCGAGTCTGTATGGGGCCCGTTCGGAACCTATGGGTCATTATGGACTTGCAGTGATGATCGCATCCTTTGCGACCCAGATCCCGCAAGTTGTGAACCGTGTTCTTTTCCGCAGGACTGTTGGAGCCTTCAGCCGTTTATCTGTCGGAACCGGGATGTTCACGCCGGATCTCAGACGGCATGTTGACCTGCCCACCTTTGCGGTGGCCGGTTGGGCACCGGTTCTGCTGGCTCCTTGTCTACTCGGCAGTATGGCGTTGATCCATCTCTTCTTGCCCGAATACAAGGCATCCATCGCTCCCATGGCGTGGCTGTTACTCGCCTGTTATTGGATTGGTGTGGGGATGCTGGTGCGGAATGTCTTTACTGCCACGAATCGCCAGTGGAGATTGGGAGGGATCTACCTCATCGCCATTGCTCTCACGGTGGGGACTGTTTATACCGACTGGTGGGTGACCGGGGGAAACTCCTTTCTGGGAGTTTCAGCGGGAGGAGCCGGGGCAATGCTGGGAGCTATGGTAGCGGCAATTCTCTCCCTGAGCGGTACAGCCCGCTGGTTGAAATACTCATCCAGGGATCTGGCCTGTCTGCTTGGACGTTCCACTATTCCTTTCCTGCCTTTCGCGGCATGGACCTGGTGGGTGATGAGTACCCCCAGAGTCTGGGACCGTTTTAACTGGGCAATGGTGAGTGAGCTGACTGTCCTGATGTTGACGGGTCTCGTGTTTTGTGCACCAGCCGCATTGTGGACTCTTCACCGGGTGCTTACCCATTCGAATTCCTGATCCTCTTCAACCAACTGATCTGGTCGGCGATGATCCTGTAAATCAGTTCCATGGTCAGACCGGCATCATCTCCATCATGGCCACAGTCATACCAGAGGATCTCTTTCGGTTCTCCCGCCTTGTTGAAGTAGGCCTCGGTACATTCGCGCGGGATGATCTCGTCCTTCAGGGCATTCTGAAAAAGGAGCGGCCTTGGAGAAATGCTCTGGATTCGCTTGAGTGGTTCCGCCGCGCTGAAAAGACCTGATCCCACTAACCTGAGAGCAACACGCTGGTAACCCTTCAAGCCATTCCTGGCAAACTGGTTTCGGGTCAGGAGCTGGGGAAGTTTCCCTCCACCCCACATCAGGATCCCATTACAGAAGCGAGGCTCCATGGCGAGAGCTGTGGAACCCATGATAGCCCCCAGACTGATCCCGAAGAGAGTGATCTGTTTCTTGTCGATCTCGGGACGGGTCTCCAGGTAATCCACAGCGCGCCGTGCCTCATTGACCATCCTTGGAAGACGTTCAGTCAGGTGAAAGAGTCCCTTCACCCCTGAGGTCTTTTCCTGTCTGCGCTCCCCCTGGCCGTATTGTTCGATGCAAAAGATTCCAAAGCCGGCCTGGACATAAGGATCAGCGATTTCATCGACGAAGCTCATCTTCTGGCCGATGCCATAAAGCAAAACCAGGCATGGAATCTCACCGGTAGCACCTTTCGGATAATGGAACAAGGCTGTAACCCGTTCACCTGAGATGCCCTGAAAGGTCACTTTTTCGCGTGAGTGACCGTGATATTCACTTTTCTCAATTACCTCTGCCAGGAGAGGCAGCTGGGCATCATATCCATTGAAGAAGGTCACATCCCACCACACCTTGGCGGCAGCCATCAGGCAGATCAGCAGGATCACAAGTCCCAAAACGATCCTCAGAAGGATTCCAAAACAACCTCTTCTCCTCTCCCTAGGGTCTGGGTTCCCACTCTGGAGATCCGAAGGTGAGGTTGGGATAGGGCTTTCTGTTTTCATGGTTCTTCCCTTGACTCAAAAATGAGGACTGGATACCCTCTCCGTTTGTGTGAAATTCACCTGGAGGCGCCTTTTCAATGGCGGATATGAGACTGATTTATGCCGAAAGCTGACCAGATACAAATCGAGGGAATCATCGAAGAGGTCCTGCCGAATGGAATGTTCCGGGTGGAGCTGACCAATGGGCACAAAGTATTGGCTCACCTCTCCGGGAAAATGCGGAAATTTCATATCCGTATTACTCAGGGAGACAAGGTGACCATCGAGATGTCGCCCTATGACCTCGACAAGGGAAGGATCACCTTCCGCCACAAGTAATCTCTTTCCTCTCTCCATTCGGCTTCCGCTGTTGCCTGTTCTCCAGCAGCAGGATCATGGCAAACACGGAGACCACCTGCAAGAAGACCAGTATTGCCTGAGCCACCCGTGCGGATTGGAGGATCAAGGCTCCCAAGCCTGTGAATATGGTCACCATGTAAATCACTTCGACGGCATGTTTGTGGGACAGGCCAAGAGCCACGAGACGGTGTGAAAAGTGGTTTGTGTCCCCCACCATCAATGGTTTCCCATTCCTCCAGCGGATGAAGACCACAGTGGTGGTGTCGAATATGGGTACCGCCATAATCACGAGAGGGGTTAGAATCGAGAGTAATCCCTGACGGGCCTGGGCACCGGTGGGGTTGACAAACCACTCGAGCATGGAGCCTGGAGTGGATTGGTAGTAGGTACACCGGCAGGTGAATGCGGCGATCAGGAAACCGACCAGGAGCGCACCCCCATCTCCCATGAAGATTCTGGAGGGATGCCAGTTGAACCTGAGAAATCCAAGCAATGCACCAATCAGACATGCCATGGAAGCAGCGAGGAAATACTCTCCCTGCCAGTGGGCATAGATGGTAAAGAATGTGGTGGCGATGGCGGCCACTCCCGCAGACAAACCATCCATGTTGTCCAGCAGGTTAAAGGCATTAATGACAAAGATCATCCAGAATAACGTGAAAGGAACCGCAAAAAGGATTTCTCCCGAGGGGTGGTGCCAGAACACCTTGTAAAAATCCAGGCGGAAACCTAACGCAATGGCAATGAGCGCCCCTGCTATTTGCCAGGCCATCTTTCCCCGTGGTGAAAGACTCCGGCGGTCATCAATCAATCCTCCAATGAAAACTACCAGTCCTCCCGCCAAAAGACCAAGCAATACCATTCGTTCCCGGACAATTCCGTTGCGGTGCCTCCCAAAGGCATCCCGCCATCCCTCAGGAAGGAACTCCAAGGGAACGAGCCATACAGCGATGACCGCCAGCAGGAGAGTCAAATAAAAACCGGAAAAGATCCCCAATCCTCCCAAGCGGGGCTTGACAATGGTGTGAACCTTCCTTTCGCCGGGGACATCCATGAATCCCCACTTTCCCGCCCACCGAATGGCATTCCAGGTCACCGCCAGGCTGACCGAGCAACTGAACAGAAACAGGATCAGGTACAGAGTCAGCCACATCAAGCACAAGCCATTTTCAGAAGACGATGAAATGCTTTGGTGTTGTCGGGACGATCCGCGACCAGGAATCCCAGGTCCTTGAGATGCTTGTCATTGATCCGTTGATGTTCATCATGGGGTTCCCGCAAGACACACACCTTCTGAAACCGGTTATTACCCACCAGCTCGAGAAATTCTTTTACCTTTGCGGGTACCAGCTCGCTCGAGACCATCAGAATCTTACGTGCATCTTCCGGAAGCGGTCCGGGGAATCCGGTCGCCAGATCCTGTATGGCATGGACCTCATCGGTGCGGCGAAGGGTCTTCTCCGCAAAATGAAGCCAGACCGCATCCTGGCTGGCGACGATGATGATTCGCTGTTCAGCAGCTCTCCTGTCCTCGTTCTCGTATGGCATCCTTTCGCCACTCCATTTGATTCAGAGTTGGGGCATGGTATGAATCCCAGCCTCCAAAGGAAAGGGGAGAAATGCATTCCGGCGGGAATCCCCGTTACAGCGGGTTCCGGGGGAACGTTACTCGGTAGATTGTTTGAACGGGGGAATGAAACATGGTTGAGGAAATTACACGGAAAGCAATTGAGACCCATGTGACAATCCTGAGGTCTCAGGGATTGCTGGATGCCGTGATCAGCGAAGAACTGGATAGGTTGACAGTGGAATCGGGAAGATTAAGTAACTGGACCGATGCAACTCATCACCTTCCAGCGGCCAACTATCAACGTTTACGGGGTGCCGGACCGATCAGCAAGGTTCTGCGTACATTTGCATATCTGCTCGAGCGCCTTGGAGACATCTCTCCGGACCTGGTGGACCGAGGGGTGTGCATCACCCGGATTCATATCGATGATGTCCACAGTGGATGCAGTCATTATGCCGGACGAATCGTGGTTGAAGCCCGGGAGAGAGAAGGTGCGGAAATAGTTCTGTTTGAAGGACCATTCCTCTGGGATTGTGCCGTGCATCAGATCCCCCAAAGCCTGGCTGCACAGACACTGGGTTACCGGTGTATGGTCTCTTTTCCGGAAATGGTTGAAAGGACAGGCTTGGAGGTATCCTGAACCGGATTCCCCCGGCTTGAAACCTTCAGACTTTTCCTTTTCTTCTGTTTCATCGACCACCTGGCCATGAGCAGTTGGTACAGTTTCCTGCACCCAGCTTTGGTATACATCCACATCTTCCAAGGGGAACCTGCACGGTACAATGTCCTTAGAACATAGCGGGGACGCAGGTACAGGCTCAACAAGGCCTTGCGACGCCACTCATCGAGTTCCTCACTGCTGAGATGATGGGTTCGTGTCGCGGGGAGGGCATAACCGCCCTGATCCACTTTCAGGGGATCGAGAAGCCCTTCTCTGCTGACCATCGACAATAACTCCGTGCCTGGAAGTGGATAAGCGATATTAAAGTCGAAAAAATCGGGATCGATTTCTCTGGCCAGGACAAGATTTGCCTCCAGGTGTTCAGGCCCTTCCCATGGAAAACCGAAAACGAAGAAGGCATGGGAGCGGATGCCTGCATTACGGCACAGGCGGAATGCCTCTACGACCTGTTCCCGGTGAACCGCCTTCCGGACCCGTTTGAGTGTCTCCTCGTGACCGCTCTCAACACCGAATCCGATGACCCAACAGCCTGCACGTTTCATCGTCTCCAGCATCTCACGGTCGATGGTGTCCACCCGGCTGTTGCATCCCCAGCGGATTTTGAGCCCCTCCCGGATGATCGACTCACACAACTCCAGCGTCCATTTTTTTGAATAGGTGAAAGTATCGCCATGAAAAAGGAATTCATGGATGCCGAAGGAGTCGATGCAATGCCTGATTTCGGCGATCAGGTCCTCTACAGCCCGCAGTCGAACTGGCCTACCCGAAGCCAATGGCGCTGGGCAAAAAATGCAGGGATAGGGGCATCCCCGTGCGGTGTAGAGAGTTGTGAGCTTATTTCCGGTCTCCGGGCTGCGGTAAAGCTCCTGATCCAGCAGATGCCGCGCTGGCCAGGGAAGGTCATTGAGATTTCTGATGAAAGGGCGGTCAGGAGTTCTTACGACATTCCCCTCCCATCGGTAACTGATTCCAGCGATTTCCCCTGGAGCCCGTGACTCTCTGCCGAGCAGCACTTTGGCCAGATCAACGAATGTCTCTTCGGATTCTCCGCGCAAAATAAAATCCACTTGTGGGTATCCGTTCAGGATACTTTCGTCCTGATAGGTGACAGACTCACCGCGCAGGATCACTTTCACATCCCCGTCGAGTTCCTTAATGCGTTCAGCGAATGCAAGGTCGTTGGCCTGGGTGGGCTGAGTTGAAGAGAAGAAAACCAGGCGGGGCTTCATCTCTTTGATTTCCTGCAGGGCACGCGAGGATGGAGTTCCGGCCGTGGAATAGTCTCGGATGGCGCAGAGGAAGCCCGCCTTCTCCAGGACGGCGGCGTGATAGGCGAGGTCCATGGGAGGGAAGTGAACCTGGATGGTCTGATCTTCCACACGAGACTGACACCGGTCATCCCGGCGGTAGGAACCGGTCGGAGGTTGGATCAGGAGGACATCCACAGCCATATCAAAACCTCAAGGTGAAGCCGGCTGCACCTTGGAGGAGCTGGATTGGGCAGGAGGAGGCGCTGGCTGGGCTGGTGGTTGGGGTTGCTGTGGTGCAATGGGAAGAGTTCCTGTTGCGGATGAGACTGCCGCGGGGACTGGGGCCTGGTTTTCCTCAGTGGCATCGAGAGGAGGTTTCCCGGCACGAGCCAGGCGGACCTGTTGCCAATAGAACTCCGGGCTGGATTCAGCCAGATGGATCTTGTAGGCAACGCGTTCATACCAGCGGCGTGCCTGCTCCACCTGCTGGGGGAGGGCCTTGAACCGTTTGGGTATTTCGGCGATGGTCCTGCTCGCCGCTTTCAGATCATCGATGCTTTCCATGTACTGGGCTTTCATCTCGTAGATCGTTCCAACCTGGTCCCATGCCCAGGCTGCTTTCTGAGGTTCAAACCACTCGATGGTCATGTCGTTGATGAGATCGTCATACCCTTTGATGGCCTGGTCGAAAAGCGTTTCAGCTTCCTTTGTGGCATCCGGAAACTGCCCGGTGGCGGCCATCACCGCCCGTGCAGCCTCAACCAGGGCCAATCGGCCATGCATGGTCTTTGGAAGCATTTCGTGGATCCGTTTCAGGACGGTGACACCGGAAACGGCATAGGGAGCGGTCGCGGATGCCAGCAGGCCATTATAGAAAGAGGCCTGGGCACGGGACTCATCATCCGTGACCGACTGAACCACTGAATCAAAGAACTGAAAGGCTTCATGGTATTTCCCGGCTGGGGGGACAGTCTGAATGAGTGCCGAGAAAAAGGTTTCCTTCTCATCCATGGTGAACTTGGGATCGTATATTTCGACAAATGAAGTCCAGGCTTCATCACGCTTCTTTTGTTCCAGCAGGAGGTTTACCAACGTGACCCCGATGCGTACTTTGTGTTCGGGATTTTTTGCGAGGGCAAGCATGTCCCGGAGGGTTTGCAGAGCTGGCTCTGGTTTACCGCCCTCTGTGTAGGTCCGGACCAGGTTATTCATGGCGGTGAGTATAGGACCTTCCTCAGTGGTATCTTCGATGGCCGCCTTGAAATACCCTTCTGCTTCATCAAGCCGTTTCTCCGAGACAGCCATGTCGCCCAGCCTCATATGGGCCCGCCAGGAATATTGAGTTTTGGGATTTTGTTCGGCGATCTGCTTGAAAATCGCTTCCGCATCATCCGGTTTCTGGTCGAAGCTGAAGCAGTCGGCGATGATGAGTCTGGCCTCGCAGATGAGGTCGGGATCGGTCGAATCCTTAACGAGTTCCTCCAGCCGGTGGCGGGCTGAAGTGAAGTTCTTCTGTTGAATCAAGCCAATCGCTTCTTGAAAGACCTCCTCGGGGGTTGCCTTGCTGCAGCCGGTTATCAGAAGAGCTGGGAGGGAGATGAGAAGCAGAAACCTGGAAATAGGGTGCACGGCCGTTAGCCTTTCCTGTTTGAGCATTAAGGTTCGCCTTAGACTTCTACCATGTCAGCGGGGTCGATACCAGAGCGGACCGAATTACGGAGCAGATTGGCACCCTCATAAGCCGAATTGGCCAATTCCCGCAGGGAGCGGACACCAGTTAATCTGCGCCAAAGGTAACTGGGACGCAGGTAAAAACGACGGATGGCCTCCTGTCGCAGTTCCCAGACATCTTCCTTGGAGAGGGTTCCCAATTCCATGGTCGGAAACTTGATTGAGTTGTCCAATTCAGTGAGTTCGTTGGGAATGTAGCCCTTTGCAAGGGCCTCCTCACGGAGTGCGGTGCCCAGGCGGGGTGAAGCCACGTTGAAGGAAGCGAAATCGGGATCGATTTCAAGGGCAAAGTCGATAGTGTGTTTTGCACTCGAACGTGTCTCACCGGGAAGGCCAATGATAAAGTGAGCCAGGGTCCGAATGCCGAGCTTACGACAAAGGGAGAAGACCTCTTTGACCCGCTCAGGACTGATCCCTTTTTCGATCGATTCAAGGATCTTTTCGTCGGCGCTTTCAACGCCAAATTGGATGGTGTGACAGCCCGCCCGGGCCATTTTCTCCAGCAAGTCCTCGGTTACGATATCCACCCGTGAAAGCGTTGCCCAACGGAAAGGATGCGGACTCTGAATGAGCAGATCCAGCAGCTCCATGTAATGGCGCTTATTGATTCCAAAAACGACATCCTTGAACCAGATGTCCTCGATGCCAAGGCGATGAATGTAGTCGAGTTCCTCAGCCACATTGTCCATATCACGCAGACGGTAGCCAAAGGTACCCGTGATGCAGAAACTGCAATGATAGGGGCATCCAAAATCCGTCATCATTGAGGCGAAGGGAACTTTTCGAGCATGGGGGACACGGTACTGCTTCCAGGGGAAGAGCTCATAGCGTGGAACAGGATGGGAAAACTTCCCATGCGCTGGATAGACAGGACCATCCACGTAGCCGCCTGCCGCGTTCCGGTACAACAAACCCGCTATGGGGTCGGTGGAGTCCAGCAAATTTCCCGATGAAGCATCCTTACGCTGCAGATACTCATTGATGGCGGGGCGAGTGAAATCCTGTAAAGTGGCTTCCAGGTAGGGGAAACGATCCAACAGGTCCCGTCCATTCGCGATGGTGACATCACCGGAGGCGATCAGGGTTCTGCCCTGAAGATATTTCCCGGCAAAGGCAAAGTCATTTTTCCAGGATACCGCCCCGGTAAGCATGAGAACCGTATCAAAGGAAAGTGCGGAGAGCTTCCTTGCGGTCTGTTCGAAGGAGAGGTTGCCTATGTTGGCGTCAAAAGCGGTGACTTCGTAATCCTGGCCAAGGATTCCACTCTGAACGAAGAGGTCATAGGGGTGCCAGATGTAGTTGGCCTTGGAGACATGACTGCAATAGTAGTCTCGAATATAACGCAGGTCGCCAGGAGGGTTGAGAAGGAGGATTCTATGCTTTTCCATATTGTTCACTCCTTACCCGATCAAATCGGTGACCTGTTTGAGTCCCATCTTGGCGTAATTGAAGAACACACGGGGAGACCGGGTGCGGCGCAATGTTTTGGAGATGACTGGCCAACGCATGTAATAGGAACGCAGGGCTTCGGTACGCATTTCGCTGATGCGTTCGAGGGTCAGGTATTTGGAGGGTGTCGCGGGTTTTGAATAGGCAGAGAGGGGGAACTGGCCGCGTTCCAACAGGCCTTCGTTGGCGGCGATGACATACATCTCTGTTCCCTCGAAAGGATAGGCGTAGAAAAACTCCACAAAATCCGGTTCCAACTGCTTGGCGAAATCAACCGTCTCCCGGAAAGTCGCCTCAGATTCCCAGGGTGATCCAATCAGGAAATAGACACTGGTGAGGACACCCTCCAGACGGCAAAGGTTCACTGCCGCGCGAACTTGCTCCTTTGTGATCCCCTTCTTCATCAGATCCAGGATCTCCTGGCTTCCGCTTTCCACCCCGAAGGAAACCAGCCAGCAACCAGCCTCCCGCATGGCACGCAGCATCTCGCCATTGAGGGTATCGACACGGCTGTTGCAGGACCATTTGATGCGCAGTCCGGCCCGTTCAATCCCCTGGCACAAGTCAATCACCCATTCCGGACTGAGGGTGAAAGTGTCTGATCGGAACAGGAAGTTGCGAATTCCGTGTTGGTTCACACAGTCTTCAAGCTCCCCCACAATGTTGGCCACCGACCGGACACGGTTTTCCCTGCCGGCCACACGGGGGGCCAGACAGAAAACACACTTTTCCGGACATCCCCGGTTGGTCACGATAGTGGTTTGGAGTTCTCCTGTATCCGGACGGATATAAAGCGCATTATTTGACAAATGGCGGGCCGGGTATGGAATCCGGTCCAGATCTTCGAGGAATGGACGCTTTCCAGTCGAAATAACCTTCCCATTTTGGCGGAAAAGGATGCCAGAAACCTTTGTCCAGTCAGGTTGTGTGACCAGGTCGGAGATGGTCTCTTCATACTCTCCACGCATGATCACATCGATCATCGGGTATCGCTTCAGAACGTTTGGTTGGTCACGCCAGAAATGGGCTCCTTTAACGGCCACGATGGTATCGTAACGGATGGCTTTGGCTATCTGGGCGGCGCGAAGATCACGTTCGAGGGTGGGGGTTGTGGTGGAGAGCACAAGGAGATCAGGCCTCAGCCTTTTGAGATCATCCTGCAGGTAGTTCCAGTCCAGTTTCTCGCCCGGGTAATCGGTGAGTGTGCATTTCACCCCTTGGCGTTCCAGGACAGCTCCCATATAGAGAAGATCCATGGGCGGACGCAGGGCGACTGTGTGAAGCCCCTCGATAGGGGTTTGGCAACGTTCCTCGCGGATCACCATCCCTGTGGGAGGGACAACCAGGAAGGCAGTACGGATATCCGTTGGTTTCATATCTTCAGTTTAATCAACAATCCGGTAAGCGTCAAACTGCTCGCGTTTGCTGTACCAGGATTCCGAATCATCAGGCGATTGCATGGCGAACTCCGCAGCCAGGCGGCCCATCTCCATACTGTGGTCGCTGTTGTTGTAGTGGAATAAACCCTGGCGGCCTGTGCTGATGAGATTACCCATGCCCGAGAGGTAGTCGAGGACCTGTTTGAGCTCCTCGCGATAACCTACCCGGTAGATCGGGTAGGCCCTGGGTACTTTGAGGACCACCTGGTCGATACACTCCGCATCCTTGGCCATACCCGTTTTCTGGAATCCTTCCCAGACACGTGCCTTGAGTTCCGCTTCATCGGCATACTGGATGGGATCGGAAGGACGGGCTGGGATCTCAGCACAGAGGCAGCTCAACCCCTCGGGAACAAGCTGCGGACAGAAATGAAACAACTCAAAAACACGTGTAAAAATGACCTCATCTCCAGGAAAGTACATCCAGCTGTTACGAGTCAGAGGTTGTTTGTTAACGAGTGTATAAACCAGGAAGGAGTCCGCATACGTGAGGTTGGCAGCGGCATCCCGGACACCAATGGGTGGTTTCGGCTCCAGAGTGTCGAGAAGATCAACCAAAGGAATTGTGGAGATCACTCGCGAACATTCGATCTGAAACCGTTTCTCCTCTGGCCCTTCAAGTTCCACGGAACGGACAAGCCCACCGGTGTGCCTGATTCTGTTGATGCGATGAGAGAGATAGACCGTCCCTCCGCCTGCCTGGATTCTCTCCACGAGACGGGCGGAGATGAGTCCCATGCCAAGGCTTGGATAAAGGAAACTCTTCACTGCTGAACGGCTGCGTCCCGTAAGCGCCTCCCACAACACTGAGAAAAATCCCTGGCTGGCAAGGCGGACACGGGCCACCATCGCATCGAGATCATCCGCATCCTCCCGGTAGACTTTCAACGCAAATGGATCGAAGACCAGATCGCGGAGATAAACACCGAAACGGTTTTGAAGGTATTCTCCATAAGTCACAGGGGGTTTTCGGAACAGTTTTCCCTTCATTCCCCGTATCTTGGCTGGAATAGCGGATCCCAGGATTCGCAGTCCGGTAACAAGTCCAAGCTTGGCGAGGATTTCTCCCAGACGGGGGGGATAATCCAGCCATTTTCCCTGGAGGAAGATCTGGCTGCGGCGCCTGCTGACTACCAGTTCATCACCCACCAGAGCGTGGATCAGCTCCTTGGCATGGGGATAGACAGTATGAATCCGGTGAGGTCCCAGATCCATGCGGCACCCCTGCCATTCCATCGTGCTTGCGAGGCCTCCCGGAAAAGAATTCCTCTCCACCACGACGGGATCTGGATCACCCAGACGTTCAAGGGTGTAGGCTGCTGTCAAGCCAGCAACACCGGCACCGAGAATCACCGATCGTGCCATTCCATTCGCCTCATCCAACGCGTCTCAGGGCCTATTCCTGCAATCATGCTGAAGAACTATATGGGAATAAGTCCAGATGAACAGGGGAGATAGGTCCCATTCTTTCCTTGAGGGCTGGCCAAGCAGCCATAGGATCTTTCTCAATAGTTTTCCCATTCATCGACGTAAAGGGGTGTTTCCTCAGGAGTGGGGGATGGATCCGGAGGGTCTTCAGGAGTCCAGATAGGACGGCGGGTGCGGGTGGGTGTCGAAGTGCGAGTCCGGCTGGCTGTGGGAGTCTTTGTTGTGGTGCGTGTACTGGTTGGGGGGAGTGTCATGGAAGGGCATGGGGTGTGAGTGGGTGTCCCTGTTCCACTCAATGTGGCACTGGGTGTTGGAGTGGGTGTTCCCGTATCTGTGGTGGTGGGAACCGGAGTTTCCGTTAAGGAAGAAGTCCTTGTGGTTGTGACAGTGAAAGAGAGAGTGGGTGTTTCCGTCCCAGTGGAGGTGGAACTCGGGGTCCTTATTGGAAGAGGTGTTGAACTGGATGTCCTGGAGGAGGTTGCAGAGGGCGTCATCGAAAAAGTCATAGTAGCGGTATGGGACGGGGTTCTGGTTATGCTTGGGGTGAGTGTGAAAGTGGAGGTATTTGTGCTCGTTCCTGTGGGCTTTGAGGTTCCCGAGGGAGTTAAGGAGGCGGTCAATGAGAAAGTGCGTGTGAAGGTGAGAGTCTGAGAAAGAGAGGGGGTGAAGGTTCTTGTGGAGGAGGGACTTGGTGTCCAGGTGGAGGTCTTTGTGAGCGATGGAATGAATGACGGTATTAATGAGGGTGTGCAGCTTGGGGTGAAGGAAATCGTAGGCGATATTGAGGATGTTGGACTGGGGGTATACGAATGAGTTTCGGTTGGAGTTGTGGAACCGGTTGCTGTCATTGTTGGAGTGGTGGTTGGCGTTTCGGAGTGAGTGACTGTCGGTTTGGGAGTCCGTGTCCGGGTCGGCTGGGGAGTATGAGTGCGTGTGGAGGTTCTGGAGGATGTGAAGGAGGGTGAATTCGTGGGTGTTACCGTCGTTGTATAAGATGAAGTCTCGCTTGCCGTTGCAGTGGAGGTGTCTGTCTGGGATTCAGTGAAAGAAGGAGTGCCTGTGTGGGTCGAGGCTGGCGTTGCGGTGAGTGTCGGAGTGGGGGTATGTGTTTGAGTTGGGGTTTGAGTCCAGCTCCTGGTTGGAGAACCCGTCTGAGTTTTTGTGAGGGTGGGCAATGGTGTGGTCGTTGCGGTCATTGATGAGGATGGGGTGGGAGTGAATGTCGCGGTACCGGAGGGTGTGGTGGTCCAGGTTGGAGATGGGGAAGGTGAAAATGTCGAGCTTTCCGTCAGGGTTGGGATCGGTGTTGGAGAGGTGGTGTGTGTAGGAGTCACTGTGAAGCTTGCCGTTCTTGTCTCTGTTGGTGTGACGGAAGGGCTGGGGGTCTGAGTGGAGGAGTTGGTGGGGGTGCTTGTCCCGGTTAAGGTATCCGGGGGTGATGAAGTAGAGGTTACTGTCCCGGTTGGTGAAGGCGAAGCTGAGGGAGTTGAGGAAGCTGTCAGGGTAACGGTATGGGTTATTGTCTCTGAGGGTGTTGGAACCGGGGTAAAGGTGGAGGTATGAGTCACCGAGGCGGTTGGAGTTGTTGTTTCCGTTGCTGTGAAAGTTGAACTTGCTGTCTGTGTGGGAGAGAATGTGGGAGTGATGGTTGCAGTGATCGTGTTGCTTGATGTTTCAGAGGGTGTTGGGGATGGTGTGGCTGTCAATGGGGGAGAGGCCACTCCCACGATGGCGAAACAGGCCAGGGAGGAGACTGTCGCATGGAGAATATGACTCGTTGCACTGTGGACCTGACTGGTAACCAGACTCCAGGGCCCCCCGATATCTGGGGCCTGACAAAGATGAAGCGAGGCCTTATCCATTCCCTGAACCTCACGATCGACATACTGGACAGTCACGTTTGCCAGCCCATGTTCGCGGGGATGCAGCTGAATCTGCCAGAAAACATCCGCCAGGCATTCATTAGCCCCTAATGGGAAGTTGTTGATCAAAGTCTTTGAGCGGGTGATTGTGGCGGTCACCATCGAAGGACTGTCGGATACAAATCCCAACCAGCAACGGACAACCGGGGAGAGCCTTCCCCCGAGACCTTTCGCCAACACACTACCGGCGTGGAACGGTTCAACCACACTGGCGGTGGGGGATGCCACCCCATCACCGAACACAACCACCGCGTAACCACTATCGTTGTGGTCTCCAAGCCATGGATTGTCTCCAGCACGGGCAGAAGCAGCGAAGTCGGCGAATCCATCCAGGTTGAGGTCAGCTCCTCCCTCGCAGGAATAACCCAGGAAATCAGCCCGGTTTACCCCCACAATGGTAGCATCCGCGGTCATCGTGGAGGTGTGAATGTGGTCACCGGCATGGATGCTGGACCCATCCACCAGGGCGATTGCACCTCGCTCTGATAAACTCGCAAAGTCGTAATAGGGAAAGCCCGCCCCAATTTCCGGATGGCCGTTCGAGTTGTGGTCTGAGGACGCAACCGAGATCCCCAGTTGATCCCTTGCCGTAGTTCCGTAAAGAAAGGCAAAGAGACTTCCCGGTGTGGTTCCTGGACCATTCAGGTTCAAGAAGGAACCTGTTCCAACGGGAGTACCAGGCATTCCAGCCGTGCCAAAGATGATTGCAACATTGCCGCAATCGGTCAGACCTGCATAGTCTCCGTTTGGGATGCCGATCAAAACCTCCTTGAATCCATCATGGTTAAGATCCCCTGAGGCAACCGAAGTTCCCAGGTAATCTATTATTTGACCTCCCCCGATTCGTGTTTCTCCGTTGGCACCCGGGGAGAGGCTCAGATCAACGAGGCTTGGGGGTGAGTGATTTCCATATAGGATAATCACCTCGCCCGATTCACTGGCCCCATCATCATCCGCCAGGGGAGCCCCCAGGAGAGCATCCTCATACCCATCTCCATTGATATCCCCGAAGGCAACCGAGACCCCAAGGCGGTCACCTGGATCATCTCCGAGTATGCTGGTAACAGGAAAGTCAGGGGGTGGTGTGGCAAGATCAATGACAGCAGGAAGAGAATCTGATCCCTGTAGAAGATAGACTTGGCCTGCACGAATTCTTCCAGTGGGCGAAGCCCCGGGAGCGCCAATCAGGAGGTCGTCGTAACCATCTCCATTCATGTCAACCATGGCCAAAGATGTTCCAGTCTCTGAAGATTCCATTCCCCCCAGCACGCGGGTGTGACCTACTTGATCCGTCAATGTCTGCAGGTCCAGAGACTCTCCCATGAGATGGGGGGCGCCAAAGATCACATGGACACATCCATATGAAACTGGACCAATGTTCTCATTCGGAGCCCCAAGGATGAGATCATCATATCCATCCCGGTTGACATCCCCACAGGCCACTGCGTTTCCCAGGTGGCTATTACTTTTCCCGATGATCTTTGTTACCGGATGACCAGAAGGCAGGTGAGCCAGGTCCACCTGGCTTCCCACGAGATCGGAAGATCCATAGATGACGTAAACCGTTCCCGCCTGGTCTCTATTTAATACGGTTGCCTTGGGTGAACCGATCAGGATGTCATCGTAACCATCCCCATTGATGTCTCCGAAAGCGATTCCATCCGGTCCCATACCTCCCAGCTGGTCATTCGGTGAAGCGCCATAGACTCGCATGACATCGGGTTGGTCCGGAATGGATAGATCGATGATCGGAGGAATTTGGCCATAGGTGACTCCTGTATGAATGACATAAGTCCCAAACAGCCATAGAGACAGTTTTTGAAACAGGCATACCGCCCGTCTTGGCCGGTTTGGGAGCAGGTGGGAAGGCATGAAGCGGCCTTGTTTGGGGGTTTTTCAGTGAATTTAAGTGGTAAAAAGGGTACACGATGGTTGTTGAGTGTCAATTAGGAAAAAAGGTATTTCTTCTCTTGACTTTTTTTAGGAGGAGAGTGTGGAGAATGATCAGGAACAGGCGAGATTGCGTGGCGAAGTCTAGATCTTCACCCGGTAGAGTTCGCCACTCGTGGTCTTTACCTGTGGATCCCAGACACCCTCGATGGTGGTTGAGCAGGAGGAACACTGACCTCCCTCCAGGCCTTCACAGGTGACACCGAATCCGTGACGGCGGATGAGAACTTTTCCGCAACTGGGGCAGATTGTGTCTTGTCCTTTGTGTCCGGGCACATTTCCCAGATAGACATGATGAAGGCCCACCTCATGCCCCATCTCCCAGGTACGTTCCAGTGTGGAAAGTGGCGTGGCCGGAAGGTGGGAAAGCTCCAGGTAAGGGTGGAAACGTGTGATATGCCAGGGTGTACCCGGTCCGAGGCTATCCCGGATCCATTCCGCCATTTCACGGAGTTCTCTGGGATCATCATTGATGGTTGGAGTGGCATTGGTGACCACCTCAACATGCATTCCCAGCTT
>CAYZUX010000127.1:0-17048 GCA_964481775.1 uncultured bacterium
GCGGAGAAATCCGGCTAGGAGGACATGAGCAGAAAGGGCAGCCCTGGCGTGTGGGAGTGGCTTCAAAGGTGGCCATAGCAGGATTGCTGGAACTTGACTCCGGCGCGGTAGCCACATCGGGTGTGGAGTGGAACTCCTTTGGTTATCATGGTGTGCGTTACCCCCATCTTATCAATCCTTTGACCGGCTACCCCATCCAGACTTCCCTGCTCTCTGTGACAATACTCGCTCCGACCTGTATGCAGGCGGATGGAGCCGCTACGGCGGTCATGCTTCTTGGGCCCTACGAAGGATATCGTTGGATCAGCCAGCAAGCGGATACAGAGGCATTGCTCCTGATAGAGGATGGTTCCGGTGAGGGGGTACGGAAAATGACACCGGGATTTGATTCCCATCTTGTCTATGGATCGCAGCTGTTACGGGACAACAGCAAGGACTAAGATACGGGGGTAGAGAAGAGGGCTTGACCTCCATGTGGATCCAATGTGATCTATGCCCAAAGCAGTGCCTGATCGAGCCGGGACAGAGCGGGGAGTGCCGCATCCGTGTCAACCGGGATGGGAAGCTCACTGCAGTGACGTATGGCCACCCTTGCTCCGCCAATGTCGACCCGGTCGAGAAAAAGCCCCTCTTTCACTTCCTTCCCTCCACACCGATTCTCTCCATCGCTACAGTTGGCTGCAATCTCCACTGCAAGAATTGCCAGAACTGGGAAATTTCCCAAGCTAACCCCGAGGAGACCGAGGCCTATTCCCTCTCTCCAGATGATGTTGCCTCCCTGGCCCGGCAACACGGTTGTCCATCCATCGCTTACACCTATTCGGAACCGGTGGTCTACTATGAATACACTTACGATTGCAGTGTGAAGGCACGGGCGGCTGGACTCAGGAATGTCCTGGTGACCGCCGCTTATCTGAACCGGGATCCCTGGAAAGAACTCTGCCACCAGACCGATGCCGCCAATATCAATCTCAAGGGCTTCTCGGATACTTTCTACCGTGAGATCTGCGGCGGCACCCTTCAACCCGTGCTGGATGCCATTGTTCTGGCCAAAAGTCTCGGTGTCTGGGTTGAAGTAACCAACCTGGTTATTCCCACACTCAATGATGGAGATGAGGAATTCCGCAAGGTGGCCCGCTGGGTGCGCGAAAACACCGGCAGCGAGACTCCATTACATTTCACCCGCTTCTTTCCGCAATACCGGATGAAGAACCTCCCCTCCACTCCTTCAGGCACCCTCGAAAGGGCCCGTGAAATTGCGTTAAGTGAGGGCCTCAAACATGTCTATGTGGGCAATGTGGCCAGCCCCGAGGGAGAGAACACCTTTTGCTCCTCCTGCGGCCAGCTACTCATCGAACGTCGTGGCTTTACAATCCTCAGCAACAAACTGAAGGGGAAATGCTGTCCCAAGTGCGGAAAGGAGCTCGCGGGGGTATGGGCATAAACCGCCGGTCATTCATGGAATTACTCGCCAAGGGTGGCTGTGCCATGACGGCGTTGGGTAGTGGGGTAATCCACCTGACACGTCATTTCTCATTCCAACGTGTCCGCTATGCAATCACAGAGAACTTCTTCCCCGGACGGAGCAAGGATCTCCGCCGCGAGGATGTAGAGAAACCTTCACACTGGTTGGGGTGATCCCATGAGAAACCGTATCCTTGCTGGCTTCCTGGTATTGCTGTGTGTCGTGGGTGCTGTCCTGTTTGTGGTGGGAGGGGGCAGAAATCATCTTCAGGCCAATGGAGCTCCTCCTCCACTCAGTCCCCTGGCAGGGCAATGGTATCCGGCAGACCGTGAGGAACTCTCTTCTCAAATCACAGGCTACATTACTGCTGCGACGGGAGAAATTCACCCCAATGTTCAAGCCCTGATTCTGCCTCATGCCGGTTACCGGTATTCCGGCCCGACCGCCGCCTATGGTATCCGCCAGATTCAGGGCAGGCAGTTCAGCCGTGTGATCGTGATGGGCCCAAGCCACCGTGTTCCGCTCTCCAACATGGCGGCCATCCCTTCCGGGACAGGAACACGCACCCCGCTGGGGATAGTGCCCTTCGATTTGGAATTCATCCATAAGTTGCGTGGCCACAACATGGTGGGAACTGTTCCACCGGCAGGTGAACAGGAACACAGTGTGGCCATCCAGGTTCCCCTGCTTCAGCGGGTTCTCGGCGAATTCCGTCTTGTCCCTGTGGTTCTGGGACAGATGGATGAAAAGACCATCCAACGTTTCGCCGGAATCCTGTGTGGTCTGATCGATGAGAAGACACTGGTCATCGCCAGCAGCGATTTCACTCATTATGGCCCCAACTACGACTACATCCCATTCAAGGACAGGATTCAGGAGAATTTGAAAGCCCTTGATATGGGGGCCTATGCCGAAATTGAGAACAAGAATCCCCAAGGTTTCCGCGCTTACTGTGAGAGAACCGGGGCCACCATCTGCGGAGAGGTTCCGATTACAGTTTTACTGTCGATGGTTCCGGCGGAATCAAAAGTCCACTTGCTGCATTATGACACTTCGGGACAAGTCACAGGAGATGACACAAATTCGGTCAGTTACCTTGCGGTTGCATTTACGGGAGAGTGGAGAAAGGGCGAGACGGTTACCGAGGAGCCCCAGACCGGAGAACTGACCGATGAACAGAAGAAAGGACTTCTTGCCCTCGCGCGCAAGACGCTTGATTATGCTTTCGAGAATCGCAAGGTTCCCTCGCCAACGGACCTTGGCTACACCCCTATACCAGAAACCGAAAGGATCGCTGGTGCCTTTGTGACCTTGAAAGAAGAGGGCGAATTGAGGGGCTGTATTGGAGATATTTTTCCTGAACGCCCTCTTTACGAAGCTGTCATCGGAAATGCAATTTCAGCGGCATTCCGTGATCCCCGCTTCAATCCGCTTTCCCAGGATGAACTATCCAGGGTGTCGATCGAAATCACTGTCCTGACACCCCCTCACCCGGTGAAGGGATACCAGGACATTGTCCTTGGAAAGCATGGCATCCTACTCAGCAAGAATGGCCGGCATGCGGTCTTTCTCCCTCAGGTTGCGACTGAGCAGGGATGGGATATTGACCAAACCCTCACCCACCTCTCGCTCAAGGCAGGTCTCTCCAGGGATGACTGGAAAACCGGAGCCACCTTCGAGGTCTTTGAGGGGATTGTCTTTCACGAGGGTTCTGAGTGAGGTCTCCGCGATTTACACCGGTTGTCTTATCAATCGGTTTTTTTGCTCTCGCTGCCCAGACTCTTCTCTTTCGTGATTTCCTTACTGCGTTCGAGGGAACCGAACTGGCCATTGGTGGATTCTTCGCCTCGTGGTTGCTCTGGTTATCTCTCGGAGCAGCCTGTGCCGCATGGCTCCAGGGTTATGTTCACAGAAGAGGTATCCGATATTACCTCGTTGTCCTTTTTTATATTCCTGCCTTTCTGATTCAACACTGGTTATTACTCAATGCGCGGGATGTTCTTGGTTTGGCGGCCTTCGAGGCGATCGGATTGCAGCATATTCTGGTGTTCTCCTTACTGGCCAATTCCCCCGTGAGCTTTCTGACCGGCTTTCTATTTTCCTTTGCCTGTGAGTGGTTCCGGGAAAAATCCGTACTCCCTGTAGCTCGGGTTTATGCGATCGAAACGTTGGGAAGTTTTACAGGGGCGGTTCTGGTGACCGTCGGATTGGAAATGAGTCTTTCTCCAGAACAACTGTTCCTGCTGTCATCATTGGTCCTTGCAGGGGGATTCGCCCTCTCGTCATCCAACCGTGCCAGTCTCCTGGGGGGAGTGATTGCGTTTGTCATTGTTTTGATGTGCCTTGGAATGAATCTAGACTCAAAGTGGGAGCAACAACGCAAGGAAACGCAGTGGGGCAAACTTCTCCCCAGGGAAACCTTGCAGGGATCTTTCTCCACGCCACAAAGTGAATACCTCTATGGTGAGTATCATGATGAGTTCCAGGTTATGTCGTGGGGAAGCGTGGGCGAAAGCATTCCCGATGAGGAACACTCAGGAGAGGTTTTGGCCCTCTCACTGGCCCAGAACCCGCAGACCCGGCGGGTTCTCATTATCGGCCAGGGTGGTTTGGCCCTTTCCCGTCTCCTGTCACGTCTCCCCCAGATTGAACGGATCACCTGGTGTCATTTCGATCCAGAGTTTGCTCGCAGAGTTCTGAATATTCTCCCTGCCCGTTACCGAAAGGACTGCAACCGGATTGAAACACCTGTTCAGGATATAGCCTCCTTCATCCAAAGCGTAAGAGGAGTCTATGATCTGGTTCTCCTGAGTATCCCCGATCCCACAACATTAGTGCTCAATCGCTTTATGACCCATGAGTTTCTGGCCGATGTGAATACAATCCTTGCGGAAAATGCTGTATTGGGGTTACGGATCAGCGGTGGGGCAAATTATCTCGGGCCGGAGTACTCATACATCGGGGCCTCCGCGCTGAGTACTCTCCATACGGTGTTTCCAGAAGTGGTGATGAAACCCGGCGATGAAACCTGGTTACTGGCATCGCGGGGGCCACAACTCTCCTCCAGTCCGGGCGAGCTCAGGGACCGTTATGCCGCAATCCCCGGTGCTGCCTCCCTCTATCCCCCGGAGGGACTTCTCTCGCTCTACCTCCCCGACAGGGTGGCCTTCCAGACACAGAAATACCAGCAGGTCATGGATACCACGGGAAGAGATAACCTGATCAATTCGAAAACAAGGCCACTCGGGCTGCTCTATGGCCTACTGCTGCTCATTCGGACCACCGGGCTTGTCTTAATCCGTGCTATCCATGTCTTCGCACAAAGTGGTCTTTTGATTCTACTGACCGGATTGCTGCTTTATGTTCTCCTCAGGACAGTCTATGTCCTGAGAGAGGAACGAAACGATTATTCAGAGCCGAAGGGGTCTTTTTTTGATAACGGTGTTCTTATCTTGACCTCAGGACTGGCAGGAATTTCGCTGAATATCCTTCTACTGTTCCGTTATCAATCACAATTTGGGTCTGTCTTTCTCGAGATCGGGTTGATTTCAGGTGTGTTCATGCTCGGAATCTTCGCAGGCAGCGAGGGACTGCGCATGTGGTTTCGAAAAGCGGGTGACGAAAACCCGTTCTTGCTTCCGGCTTGTCTTCTGGCTCATCTGATCCTGTTGATGGGGATGCTCCAATTTACCACGGTCCCTTCGAAATGGGTTTACGGTGTGTTTTTTTTCATCGGGGGTATCTTTACCGGCATCTATGTCCCCATCGTTTCATTGAGAGCGGAAAAACGTGGATTCTCTCCTACTTTTTCAGGGGCCTGGCTGGAAGGCTTAGACAACCTGGGAGGGTGTGTGGGTGGCCTGTTCACCGGTATCCTGCTGGTCCCAGTTCTGGGACAGAATGTGGTGCTCCTGTTTCTGTCAGGGATGATGGGAATGCAACTCATTCCTGCCCTCCTGGGCCGGTACCGTACCGGTGGAACCGTCCTTCTATCCACTTTCGACAGAAGAGTTCGTACTGCCGGATACTGGCTCTTTGGACTGGGAGCCCTGGGTCTGATCAGTTCCCAGGCGGTCCAGGTGTCTGGGCAAGTTGAATATGGTCATCTCTTTGAAAATACCGCACGCGAACTCGCCGGAAAAGAAACCGAACTGATTCCTCTCACCAAGGAGACCCAGGATGGAACATTGATTCACTGTTTCTCTTGCCGAGTGAAAGAGAGTAGTGAGGAACACTTCATCCTCGACTCCCGTGACCTTGGAACCAGTGCTTCCGGGTATGGGGGCCCTCTCCACCTGGCCATCCGTGTCAACAGCAAAGGAACCCTAATGGGTTTCCGAGTCATCAATTCTCATGAGACCCCCTCCTATCTGCACTCTCTGGAAAATTGGTTCCACACTCTGACTGGCCGCAGTCTCGTCAACGATTCGTTCGCCAGGGTGGATGCGGTTACCGGAGCCACTTTAACTTCACGGGCAGTCATACGTACCCTCGAACAATCCGGTCAGACATTTGCCTCTCAGGTTCTGGGTATCGTGAACAGTCCATCTGGAACTCTCTCAAGGCAGCCCTATGCCGCCGTCGGACGGCGGGATGGTTTCCTGCTGCTGGTCTTTTTCATAACGGCTTTGGGGTTAAGAAGCACTCCTCGTGTCTGGGTTCGTCGAATCTGGCTCGTTTTGATGGTAGTGATTTGTGGAGGGTGGTTGAATCTCCAGTTTTCCAGCCAGCAGGTCTTTTCATTGCTCTCGCTACGGTTTCCCGTGGTGGCTCTTTCCGCCGCCTTTTTTCTGGTTGTCCTGCTACCAGTCCTGACCCTGTTGTTTGGAAATATTTATTGTGGCCATCTGTGTCCCTTCGGCGCCCTGCAGGAGCTTATCGGTGACCTTCGCCCTGCCTCCATGGCAACTGATCCATCCAAACGTCTCTTCCGGTATGGCCGTCTGGTCAAGTATGTGTTGCTTTTCATTTGTGTGCTGGCCTTCTCTTTAACACGCGATGATTCCATTCTTGTCATCGATCCGCTCATCACTTTTTTTGGGTATTCGATTGAGACAGCAGCGTTTACGATTGCCCTGGTGGTGCTTGTTTCATCTTTTTTTTACAGACGTTTCTGGTGCCGCAATCTTTGTCCGGCGGGAGCGTTTCTGGCTCTCTTGAATGGAGTCCAGCTGTTCAAACGGTGGCTTCCCCGTACAGAACCCGCACGGTGTGACCTGGGAGTCCGTCGAACGGGAGAACTGGATTGCTTATGTTGTGACAGGTGCCGTCATGCCCCACAGTGAGAAGATCTACATCACCCTGGTTCTGGCAGTGGCGGTTGTGTATGGGGCATTGTTGGGCGAGCGTGCCATGGATTCTCTCCAGATCACACTTGCGGGTTCTTCGGTACAATCCCCCAGTGCCGGGCAGCCGAGGCAAGTGGACATGCATGCCCTGGAGGAACAGATCCGCCGGGGGACACTCTCGGACCATGAAGCACGTTATTACCGGCATGTGGGAGAGGGTGTGAAAAAAGAACAGTAGTCGCAGATACTCTACCCTCCTTGCACAATCATCTCTCTGCCCTCATCATGAAGTCCAAACGCCACATTATAAAAGCGAGGTATCTTCCGTGCTTCTCCACCGTTCCAAATCCCCCGGAATCTTGACTGGGCGTCTCTTTATCAGGCGTCTGCTGTTGGGAGGTATATTTGCTCTCTCCGCCATGAATGTGGGATGGAGCGCCGAACCGGTTAAAGTCCCCAACGAAGTCTTACAGAAGCCCTCCCCCATGCCGGATCGAGTGATCCTGACTCCAGCCGGTGATCCGGCACGGATGATGGGATTGAATTGGCGGACAGACACAACGATCACGAAAGGGATAGCGGAAATTGCCAGGAGCGAAGCAGGTCCGGCCTTCGTGAGCAAAGCCACGCAGATTGCATCCGTCACCACCTCCCTGACCTCGGATATCAATGAGGCGGTCTATCACAGCGTGATCTTCGAAGGCCTGACACCCGATACGGTCTACTGCTACCGGGTGGGTGATGGAGTCAATTGGACTGAATGGTTCCAGTTCCGGACTGCCTCCCTGGAACCCGAACCCTTTTCTTTCATTTATCTGGGAGATTCCCAAACTGAATTAAGGAGCCTCTGGTCACGTGTCATCCGTTCCGCCATTACCGAGTCTCCCAAGGTCCGTTTCATTCTTCATGCAGGCGATCTGGTTAACCGTTCAACCCGTGATGTGGAATGGGGGGAATGGTTTGGTGCGGGAGCCTGGCTGAATGGGACCATCCCCAGCATCGTCACTCCTGGGAACCATGAATACCCGCGTCCAGAAGGCCAGGCCACCGGCCAACTTACCCGGCACTGGCGTCCGAGCTTCACACTCCCGCAAAATGGCCCCAAAGGGCTGGAGGAAACCACCTATTACATTGACTACCAGGGCACTCGCATCATCTCGCTCAATTCCAATGAAATGGAAGATGTGCAAATTCCCTGGCTGGAGAATGTTCTTTCTGATAATCCCAATCAATGGACCATTATTACCTTCCACCATCCCCTCTTTTCCGCGGCGAAAGGACGCGACAATCCTGAGTTGCGGAATCTCTGGCAGCCCATCTTTGACAAATACCATGTCGACCTGGTGTTGCAGGGGCATGACCACACCTATGCCAGAAGCGGCCCTCTGGTATACAAAAACATCCCCTCAGGAACCGCGGCTCAGTGTTCTCCCGCTGGTACCGTCTATGTGGTCTCCGTGAGCGGACCCAAGATGTATAACCTGGATCGGCTTGACTGGATGAGGCGTGCAGCCGCTGATACCCAGCTTTATCAGCTCATCCGGATCGAGGGACGGATGCTTTATTACAAAGCCTTCACCGCCATGGGTGACCAGTACGATGCCTTTGACCTTGTAAAACAGTCCGATGGCCAACCGAACCGGATGATCGAACACCCGGCCTGTACACCGGAAAGATTGCGGCCCACACCGGAGCCCGCTGAAGATTCGAAAACACCCAAATGAGGTAAAGACTTGCTAAGCGGAATTTTCTGATGATGGAGGCTACCTTATGCTACGAGCTCCGTTTTTCATCTTACTGGTTGCTTTCATGCTGGGGATGACGAAAGTCGAAGGGGGTGCCCCGGAGGAATCACAAGGCCCCCGGACAGCTTGGTTCCAGAAAGCGGGTTGGGGTGTTTTCGTCCACTTCCTGTCGGATCTATACCTTCCGGATCATGAGGTGACCCCGGAAAAGTGGAATGCGGTGGTGGATGGATTTGATGTGGAGGCACTCGCGGAGGAGATCGCTTCGACTGGCGCAGGGTTCTTTTTCATCACATTGGGGCAGAACTCGGGATACTACTGCTCCCCGAATGCCACCTATGACAGGTTTGTTGGGTATTCCCCCAGTCACTGCTCCAAGCGGGATCTGATCGAGGATCTCTATGAACCACTCAATAAGCGGGGGATCCGTCTGATGGTCTACCTCCCGGCGGGAGCACCAGACCGGGATCCCCGGGCCGTGAACGCGCTGGAATGGACTCGTGGTAATGAGCCGAATCGTGAGTTCCAGGTCAAATGGGAGGCGGTGATTCGTGAGTGGGCCCAACGCTGGGGAGAGAAAGTGGGAGGCTGGTGGTTTGATGGCTGCTACTACTCAGATGTGATGTACCGGAATCCCACACCCCCCAATTTCACCAGCTTCGCTTCCGCGGCGCGAGCCGGATTCAGGGACAGCATTGTGGCTTTCAATCCGGGTGTACTCATGCCCATCATCACACTCACCCCGGAGGAAGACTATACGGCGGGTGAAATCAACGAACCGGATAAGGTTGAGTGTTCCGGTCCACGTGTGGGCAGTGCCGAGCTTCACATGCTCACTTATCTCGGTGAAACCTGGGCCAAAGGGGTCCCACGATTTTCTGACCAGCAAGTCATTGATATCACGCGCAAGTTCTTGAAATGTGATGGGGTGGTTACCTGGGAGACTCCGGTTCAGAAAGAGGGTCATATCCCGGGACCCTACCTGGAGCAGTTGCGGGCACTGGGGAAGGCTTTGCAGTCCGCTCCGCGTTAATCATTCCGGTTTCCTCCTGCTGCATGGGGATTACCTTGGATTGGTTGATCTTCTTGCGGAGTTCATTCTTGTTCTCCCGGAAATTCCTGTTTTCAGGTTTGATGCGAACCGCCTCGTTAATGTGTTTCAGACCCTCTTCGAGAAAACCTTTTCTGGCGAGCAGGATCGCGAAGTTGTTGTGGGCTTCTGCATACTCAGGCGCAATATCCAGGGCTTTCCTGTATTCGGAGGATGCTTCATCCACAAGCCCGGAGGATTCCAGGGCGGTCGCCAGATTGTAATGGGCCTGCGCGGAGCCGGGCTCCAGTCTCACGGCCTCACGGAAGTGCTCAAGAGCTTTCCCGATCTCTCCCGGCTGGTCCAGTGCAATGGCTCCTAACGCGGTATGGACACCCCAGGAATCCGGGTTGTACTTGAAGTTGCGTCGGAAAAGTGTTTCCGAATTCCTGTAAAGCAGACTTTGAAAAAATGTCAAAGCCGCGAAGGGGAGTACCAGGGCCGCGATCGGGAGGTATCCACGCATTCCAGCTGATTCAAATCGATCGGAGAGATTTCTGATCAAATGACTGAGTGGAATGAGCAGTCCAATTCCAGCCAGGTAAGCGAAATGATCCGCTGTGAATGAGAAACGATTCAGGCCTTGAGACAGGAACCCAATGGCTGGAGCAATGAGAACCGCATAGGAGGCCAGGCAGGTGAAGAGTCCTTTCCCCACCCGTTGCCGGTACAGCCAGGGGATCAGCAGGAACAGGAGGGAGCTGACTGATAGGGTCCATTGCAGGGGACTTCCGGTATCAGGCAGGTGACGTGGGTAGATCGGCATCAGGGGGTATGGCCAGAGAGTTTTCCCCACGTAGAACCAAAAACTCCTTCCAGCGATCAGGAACCTTTCGATCAGAGAGAATTGGACCAATCCTTCGGCGGCATCCAGGTTCTTTTTTTCAAGGAAGATGTGAAGAAGACCGGTTACCAGCGCCAAAACAAAGAAGGGAACCAACGAGAAGACCACTTTCCGGCTGACAGAACCTTCCTTCCACCAGGCTATGAGTAACATCACAAAAGGGAGCGGAGAGACTGCGGCCTTCGAGAGGAGGGCAAACAGGAATAAAAGCAGAGAACCGGCTATTGGCCCTTTGCCTGGATGCGGAAGGACAAAAACCCAGACCCACAGTGAGGATAATGCGAACAATCCGGAAAGGACATCTTTCCGCTCGGAAATCCAGGCGACCGATTCGACACGCAAGGGGTGGATGCCAAACAAAAGCGCTGCCAGCCAGGCAAGGTGTATCAATCCCAGTTTCTTCAGCAACCAATAAACCAGGGCTGTATTGGCAAGATGAAGACACAAATTAAAGAAATGGTAGCCTGCTGGGTCGAGTCCGAAAAACTGGAATTCAATCCAGAAGCTGGTAAAGGTGACCGGGTAATACTGGGGTGAAGAGGCGGGCTGAAACCAGATTCGGGCAAGTCCCTCAAGATTTCTCAGGTTCTCATTGTGAACCACGTATTGAATGTCATCCCACACAAATCCCCCCGCCAGGCAGGGTAGATGAGCGATCAGGGTGAAAATGAGAAGGAGAAACAGGGGGTGATGCAGCAGTGAGTGAAAACGAGATCCGGTTCCCCCAGTTTCACTTGTCCCCTCACCAGGTGATGTGGTCGATGAAGCCACCCCCACATCATTCCTGTTCGGGATGTGAGTGTGTTTCCCCTTCTTCGTGCTCATGTGTGTGACCCGCCTTCTCTTCCTCGGTGAGTACTGCCAGGTGAAGAGCCTCCACGAACTCCATGAAACGTTCCTCACTCATATTCTCGGAGGGTCTCAACATGCCAACAGTCGTTAGGAATCCAGCCTCCTGTTTTTGGAGGAAAGAGGAAGCAATCTCTACTTTGAGCGAATCCTCTTCGCGAGTGACACGAATGTCAGCATCCGCATCGGGGCCGATACGGATCCCGTGTGCTGACATGTGCTGAACGTCCGGTGTCATCCAGGGTTCAACAGTTGACTCGCTTTCTGAGACCATCTCATCAGTATTTGGCAGGGTGAACCAGTAAACGACCGCTGCGATGAGTATTACAACAAAAAAAAGAAGGTGTTTTCTTTCCATACTGGGCCTGGTCTCCTTCTTGTATTGACAGCAACCGCCGGTATCCCTATTCCCGTCCCGCGATCGAGATGGCTTCACGGATTTCGGGCAATGCTTTCCGGGTGGCCTCCATGCCAGCTTCCACAATCTGTTCGAATTGCTCAAAACGCAGAAAATCGAAATGTTCGATTCTGGGTTTGATCTCCACATCGACCACATCGTTATGAAGCCGTGATAAATGCAATCCAGACACGCTGATGGAACGTGAAACAATCCGCAGGATGTTTGGTCCACTCAGCCAGCGGCGAATGGGGGGGACTTGATCCAGGCAACGCCTGACCCACCCGGGAGATCCATGCGACGCTTCCAATCCGGTGTCTCTTTCCGGAGTGACATTGACCGCGATCACAACCCGTGCCCCTTTTTCGCGGAGGATGCGTGAGGGCACCTTGTTGAGCACTGCTCCATCAACCAGAAGATACTGGCCCCAGCGGACAGGGGGGAAAATGCCGGGGAGGGATCCGCTGGCCCAGATTGCTTTGCCCAGTTTCCCTTTGTCGAGAACCACCTCCCGTCCCGTGATGAGATCCGTACAGACCACATACACAGAGAGAGGGCATTCCTCAATCGTTTGATCCGCCATGGCGATTTCGATCATCCTGCGGATCTTGCGGCCGCGCAGCAAGGCGGAACGTGGAATGTTGTAGTCGAAGATATCCAGCAGGAAATTCCCCAGTTTGCCCCAGTGGTATTTCATATCCTTGAATAACCGGTCGGCGCTTCTCCCGACTCCATAAGCCGCGGCAACAACCGAGCCGAAACTCGACCCCGCCAGCATGTCGAGGGGGATGCCTTCTTCTTCGAGCACCTTGATCACACCGATATGGGCAAGGCCGCGAGCTCCACCTCCTCCGAGCGCCAGGCCGATCTTAATTCCGGCAATGTCCCTTGCCACCCGGTTCCGTGCCATTCGGGGGCGGCGTCCAAGAGTGATGGAATAAGATGGACCCTCATCCAGTCCGGAAGAAGCGAGGTTCTCTTCAGAGATCATTGGGATGGGGTGGACCGCGATAGTTGCCAGAATTTGGCGGACTCTGGGAAAATCCAACAAGGGACGATCCATCTCATGGAGAAGAAGAACATGGACATGGCGGCTTTCCGGAAGCTTTTCCACAGTGACTCTTTCGATTGAGGTGATCCTGTCCAAACTCTCCCTGGTCAACATCCAGAAAGATTCACCTTGTTCTGGAGGAAAACGAGGTCCTTCGGGGACATAACGGTTGTATTCCTCATGGAAAGCCCTGCGTTGACATGCCTCCCAACGGAGATCAACCAGAAAGACCACATGATCCTCTGGTGGAACTTGCCGGACCATTGCCTCGATGGTCCAACCCAGCTGGGAAACAAAGATATGACCGTAAACCTCTCTCAGACGGGCAAGGATCTCGTTAAGACAACGCTCATCAGCCCAATCTGTCTCCCCCCAAGGAGAGGCCCATAAGAGAACATCCATTCCTTCGTTTGTCTGAAGCCAGCATGACTCATGCCCGGGGAAATCGTTGGCAATCTCCTGGATGATTGTCCTGATCTCATTATTGCTGGTTGTCCCGCATTCAGATGATACGAAAGTGCAACCAAGATCCTGCCGGAATCCGGGATTGTGTATTTTTTCAGGGGTAGTGTTGAGAAACAAAAGGACCCTTTTCTGGGTGTCCCTTACGATTGTCTCCGCAATCTCGGCTAACAGCCGCAGGATGTTCCTGGGCTCACGGGGCGGCTCATCCGTGATAAATCGAGATACTTTTCCCTGACTGGTTTCGAACCTCCTGAGGTTTGTCTCGCGTAACCGGTGAGACAATGTTCTGCAGATACCCCGGTAGAGAATGGGGTTTTCATCGCAAAGCGCACGGAACCTTTCCCCCTGAAGAGCTGATAACTCCGTTTGAACAGTAGCGGTGACATTGGCGGAGACTGGTTCCCCGGTGAGTAAGGACATCTCACCAAAATAATCCCCTGGCCCCAGGTACCCGAGTGTGACTTCCTGATCTTCTCCCTCGCTGACTGAAACACGCACCTGTCCATTACGGATCAGAAACAGGCAGCTTCCGGGTTCTCCCATCTGGCAAACCACTTCTCCACGTTTGACGCTGACTGGACGAAGCGAACGGGCCACCTCTGATAGAAGATCAGGGGCAGCTCCCTCGAATATGGAAACCCGTTTCAATAATTCGATCACGGCCGCCTATCCTAGACAATTCCCTGTCATTCTTCCACAGAGAGAGCCACTCTGTCTGAACCCATCAGGGGGACCAACGTTCAGCTTTCACTTTTCCTGTCCCTTGGAACCCCCCACTCAGGCGGGTATAATCTGAAAAGTGCATGAAGTCTCTACTTTTCGAGGGGGCAAAGGGTACTCCCACGTGAAGGAAGGGATGAATGAAGGTGATGGATCACTTTGCATGGAAATCGTAAGATCGATGAGGTTGGTATGAATAATCCCTTCTTTGAATCCTCAAGCACCTCCGAAACCCTTTACAACCTCCTTGAGAAACATCCTTGCGGTGATATTCCTCTTGATCTTTCCGCTCTGGTGGTTGCCCGTTCTTTCTGCGGACATGTGGATATCCCCAAAAATCTCGGGAGACTCGATCGACTCGCTGAAGAAACGGCATGTATCGCGGGCCCCTCCCCCACCGATGACGATGTGATCCGCGCACTCCGTGACAACCTGTTTGTCCGCCATGGCTTTTCAGGCAATAAATCAGATTATTACTCCCCCGAGAACAGTTTTCTCAACCGGGTGATCGAGACACGTAGGGGTATCCCCATTAGCTTGTCCCTTGTCATGATGGAGGTGGGACGCCGCCTGAACCTTCCGCTCGTGGGAATTGGTCTACCCTGCCATTTCATGGTGGGAATGCTAAGTCCGGGAGGAACCCGTTATTTCGATCCCTTCCACGGCGGAATTGAGCGTTCCCGTGAGGAATGTGTCGAGCTGGCTCAAGTCCTGTCCGGTGGGAGTGTGGAGGTAACCCACTGCCACTTCCTGCCACTCCCGAAAACCCTGTTTCTGACACGAATGCTCTGCAATCTCAGGGCAATTTATCGTCAACGAACTGACCATCGCAACCTGGTTACAACTTTGAGACACCTTCTCCTTCTCAATCCTGGCGATCCCAACATCCATTTGGAACTGGCTCTCTCCCTGGCTGAACAAGGAGATGTTTCTCAAGCCTACAAACACTACCGTGTCTGTTCGGAGATGACGGCTGGCACAGACACCCAGCTTCCTCTTGGTCTGGCGGAGAAGCGCCTCAAACAGGTTTTTGCGGTCATGAACTGACTGGTTGGCGGATCCTCGAAAAGAGATGTCTTGTCAATAGAAAGAATCTTCACTAGATTTTCCAATATCCTCGGTGGGGCTGTAGCTCAGCTGGGAGAGCGGCGCGTTCGCAACGCACAGGTCAGGGGTTCGAGCCCCCTCAGCTCCACCATTTCCCTTAGTTTGTTTGTCATACCTGGGCGTCAACTGTTTTTCGCTTCCCTGTAACCCTTTCTTGACAGCCAGAGAAGAGCTTAATACAGTATCCCATCCAAATGGCTGGAAGTTGTTGGAAACCGCCTGAAGGATTTTATGTAAATCTATTGTCATGAACCGGTTACGTGATAGCTCAGTGAAGGGCTTTCTGATCGGTTCAATGGGGCCTTGTTTCGGCCACGGGTAGGGCATGCTTTTCAATTACCATTTCCTGAAGAACTATGTCGCCTGGGAGGGGACAGTCGAGTCGTTGTCAGACCTGCTGACCCAGCTGGGCTTTGAGGTCGAAGAGATTCATGCCCCCGATCCCCTCTGTGCAGGCTTGAAGGTGGGGAACCTCCTTTCCAGGGTTCCACACCCCAAGGCAGACCGTCTGACCCTTTGTCAGGTCGATGTGGGTGAGTCGACACCCAGGCAGATTGTCTGTGGTGCCACCAACCATTCCGTGGGGGACAAAGTGGTTGTGGCTTTGACTGGTCAGAGATTACCCGGCGGTTTGACCATCGAAAAACGTGAGGTGCGAGGAGTCTCCAGTGAGGGGATGATGTGCTCGGAGCGTGAGATTGGTTTGGGGACAGCTCACGATGGGATCATCATCCTACCTCAGAATGCCCAAGTGGGGGAATCGGCAATACCCTATCTCACATCCATTGACCTGAATGTAACCCCCAATCGCCCCGATTGCCTGGGATGGATCGGGATAGCAAGGGAGATTGCAGCGGCTACTGAGAAACCATTAAGCATTCCGGAGGCCGGTTTTCAATCTACCAGTGAAGAGACAATTCCCATTATCCTTGAGGACCCCGAGGGGTGTCCCCGTTACCTGGGGCGGATCATCCGCGATGTAAAAATCGGTTCCTCACCCAAGTGGCTGAGCGATGCCCTGGAGCAGGTCGGTCTGGGAACCATCAACAATGTGGTCGATGCAACCAATTTTGTACTCATGGAGTTTGGACACCCTCTCCATGCCTTCGACCTGGAAAAACTCGAAGGCCCGGAGATCCGTGTCCGCCGCGCAAAACAAAACGAAACCCTGGTGGCCATCAACCACCAGTCCTACACCCTTGGTCCTGAACAGCTGGTGATCGCGGATCAATCCCGTCCAGTTGCTTTGGCGGGGGTCATGGGCGGGGTAGACACCGAAGTGACCAGTGAGACAACCTCCATTCTGCTTGAATGTGCCTATTTCTCTCCCTCAAGGATCCGTCGAAGCGGGAAACCGTTGGGACTTTCTTCCGATGCTTCTTTCCGTTTCGAGAGAGGTATGGATGCGATCAATCTTCAGGCAGCCATGGACCGTTGCATCGCCTTGATCCTGGAAGTAGCAGGGGGCAGGGTCACAAGCCCAACCATCGAGGCAATCGATCCCGCTCATATGCCTAAGCGGACCAGGATCACCCTGCGGACTGACCGTGCCGCACGGACTGTGGGAGCACCCCTCTCGGCGGGAATGCAGGCTGACCTTCTCAACCGGCTGGGATGTGAGGTGACCGATCTGGACAATGGGCAGCTGCGTGTCGAACCACCCTCCTTTCGTTCGGATCTTGTCCGCGAGATCGATCTGGTTGAGGAACTGGCAAGGCATTTTGGATATGGCCAAATCCCCTCGGCTCCACCAGAAATGCCGATGAAGGTAGGTGAGATTCATCCCTCCTTCCGTATGGATCAGGCTGTTCGCCAGATACTTTCCGGAAGAGGTTGGGCCGAAACCAAGTCTTTCAGCTTTTCACCTCCGGATCTCACTGGAAGGTTGAATATCCCGGAGGATCATCCCCTCCGTCACAGCGTTTCCATTACCAACCCGATCACAGAGGAAACCGCCCATTTGCGTACCACCCTGCTGGGCAGCCTTTTGGATAATCTCCAGAGAAATGTCCAGCGTGGTGAAAAAG
>CAYZUX010000128.1:0-16924 GCA_964481775.1 uncultured bacterium
TTCATCGCGTCCATTCATCGCGTCCATTCATCGCGTCCATTCATCGCGCCCATTCTTCGCGTCCATTCTTCGCGTCCTGATCCTTCCTATCCCGATACGCGATGAGGCAGAGGGCGCGATGAATCGCGCCCCTACGTTATTTCTCCCGGACCATACGTTCCGTATTGCGGTCGATGGCCGACTTGACTTCCTCAGGTCCAAACCCGAGTTCCAGGGCCGAGGTGAGAAGCTCCTCGACCCGTCCGAGTAGCAGCTCCCGCCGTTCCTGGTCCGCCAGCTCACCATCATTGGCCTGAGCGACAAAGTGACCGAAACCACGGCGGACCTCGAGGACTCCCGCGCGTTCCAGCTCCATGTAAGCACGCGCCACGGTGTTCGGATTGATGCGGTTTTCCACCGCGAGGTCATGAATGCTGGGAATCCGGTCGCCACTCTTGAGACGTCCCGTGGCGATGGCCAGACGGATGCCCTCCATGATCTGGCTGAAGAGAGGAAGGGAACGGTTGGTATCGATCTTCAGGTACATGATGATCGTATGGTGTTTTACTTTAATAGTACACTATATGATTCCAGTAAAAGTGTCAAGGGGAAATTCCTTCACTTTCCACTTTTTCCTTCTTCCCAGTCATGAATGAGGGCGGAAAGACAGGGCCGGAGGATTTGTGGGGATTCACTTGTTCCCAGGAGGGGAGAGCGATAGCCTACCCAATACGGCTGAACCAACCGTATGGGGGGGAATCCCCTGTACCCATACGAATCCCCGGAAACCGGCTGTAGGACTCAATGCCCAGGAACCAGGAACCGCATCAGTTTGATCTATTGGATGCGATCGAGGAGGCAGTATGCTTCCTGACCGAGGACTGGAAGATCGCCTTCACCAATGACCGTCTGGCTGAAATCCTGGGAGGGACATCGGCGGACTACCTGGGGAAGGATTTCCGTTCCCTGTTTCCCGGAGATCGTCTCGAATCTCTCGAAGTTTCCCGTGCCAATGCACTCGAAGGTGCGAAAGTCCGCCTTCAGGTGGGAATGTGCTCGTTTCTAAAACCTGAGCCCATCCCGGTTCTTCTGAGATTCATCCGTTACACCGAGTTCGGCAAAGAGGGGGGCTGCCTCTTTGCCATCATCCTCGATTTGAGTGAACTTTACGAAGCCCTGCGTACCCAGGAGTTCCTGCGTCAGAAAAACCGTGAGCTCGAGGACATGGCGATCACCTGTCCGCTTACCGGTCTCTACAACCGCCGTTATTTCGACTACCGCTTCGCCGAGGAGATGCGGCGTGCCAGGCGTTATGAGCATGGCATGAGCCTGGCCATTGTGGACATCGACCGTTTCAAGGCGGTCAACGACTCCCATGGGCACCAGGTGGGCGATGAGATCCTTCGCCAGGTGGCGCATTCACTCAAACGCGCTCTGCGGAACTCCGATATCCTGGCACGCATCGGAGGTGATGAGTTCGCTGCGATCCTTCCCGAAGCAAACCCGGCGGGAGCGCTGGCGGTGGGTTTGAGAATGCGGATGAGGATTCAGACCTCCTCCCTCTCCTCAGCGTCAGGGCCACTCAAGGTTTCTGTCAGTGTCGGAGTGACAAGTCTGAATCCCCCCAATGAAAGTGTCACGGATGAGGAGTTCTTTCATCGTGCGGATGAGGCGCTTTATCTGGCCAAGGGAGCCGGGCGGAATCGCGTGGTCCTGTGGGGACATCCGGTCCAATGAGAAAACTGCTTTTCTACCGGGGAAGACTCAGCCTCCTGATGGGGGTCTGGCTGGTCCTTGGAGCGTATGTGGTGTTCCCCGCTCTGCGTACCTTGTGGGCCAGTTGTTTCGAGGGAGACACCTTCACCTGGAATTACTACCGGGCCTTTTTCATTGGTTCAACGGGTGCAGCGGGAATCCCAGCCGGGCTACAGGCGCTGTGGGGGAGTGTCTCGGTTTCCCTGGCGAGTGTTCTCCTGGCCGGTCTGTTGGGGATTCCCCTGGCTTTCCTGATCGAGCGCAATGATTTTCCGGCCAGGGGCCTGCTGGCATCTCTGGCCTTCCTGCCGTTGACTCTCCCTCCCATTGTGGGTGTGGTTTCCTTCGACCTGATCTTCTCCGAGGCGGGATTCCTCCCACGCTTTCTGGCGAAGATGCTGGATCTGAGTTCGGTTCCTTTTTACCTCGCGGGGCGTCCAGCCGTCATCGTGATCCACGCTTATTCCTTCTTCCCATTCTTTTTCCTGTTGGTTTCCAATGCCATCCGGGAAATGGATGCTTCGTTGATTGAGGCTTCGCGTGGAATGGGGATGGGCCGGATTCAGACCCTCCTCCGGATCGAACTCCCGTTGTTAACCCCCGCCATATATGGTGCCTCGGTGATGGTTTTCATGGCCTCGATGGCGTCCTTCTCCGCCCCCTTACTATTCGATATCCAGGGGTTATACCTGAGTACACGCATCTACAACCTCAAGACCCAGGATCTCTGGGGAGAAGCCTATGCCACCACGGGGATTTTCACCGTAGCCTCGCTGGGGATGCTGTTGTTCTTTCGGCGGATGCGTGGAACCCGCAGGTTCCAGAGCGTAGGCAAGGGAGTTCCCCGGCGCCGCAGGAGGATTCAGTCACTCCCCTCGCGTCTTGCCTTGGGGCTTCTGACCTGGGGGATTCTGCTGGTCCTGCTTCTGCCTCACCTGGGAATCCTTGTGTGGTCACTGACCAAAGACGGATCCTGGACCTATCAGCTCCTGCCAGCCGAGCTCACCCTTGAGAATTATTCCAGGATCTTCGGCCTCTCGAAAGGAAGCAGCGATATCCTTCATCCGGTCCTGAACAGTTTCTGGATGGCGGGGGTCGCGACTCTGGCGAATATCCTGTTCGGGATAGGGGCCGCTTATGTGCTCAAGGGACGCGGCCAGAGGAGAAAGTCCATAACCGATCTGCTGGTCATGCTTCCCTGGGCGCTGCCGGGGACAGTCATCGCGGTGAACCTGATTGTCACCTTCAGCCATCCCACTCCCCTCGCCTTCGGAATGAGTCTGGCCAACAGTGTCTGGCTGCTTCCCATGGCCTATTTCATCCGTAACATTCCCCTGGTCGTGCGCCCCATCGCTGCGGCCTGGGAAAGATACGGCGATGACCTGGAAGAGGCAGCACGGAGTCTCGGTTCTGGCCGTCTCCGCACGATGAAGACAGTCGCGCTCCCACTTGTGCTTCCCGCTGTGACAGGGGGAGGGCTCCTTGCTTTTGTCACCGCACTCGGTGAGTTCATTGCCTCGATCGTATTGTTCACCCCTGCGAACAAGCCGATTTCCCTGGCTGTTTTTGGGGAATTCCAATCCGGGGCTTATGGCCTTTGTTCGGCTTATGGAGTGCTCTTGATCGTGCTCATCGCGGCGGTGATGATCCTGGGGGGAAGGAATGTGCAACGCACACTATGAACTCTGGGAAATTGGCTGAGAACCTGGCCCGAGTCCAGGAAAGGATCCATCGCGCCTGTGAAAAATCGCTTAGGCCGCCGGATAGCGTGCGTCTCATCGCGGTCACCAAGTATGTCGATGCTGGGGTTGTGCGCCTGATGGCGGAGCTGGGTATCAGCCAGTTGGGAGAGAACCGTCTGCAGGTTGCCCAGCCCAAAATCGAGGCATTGAAAGATCTACCTCTCCGTTGGCATTTTATCGGTAGGCTCCAGTCCAATAAGGCCCGTCAGGTGGTTTCCCTGTTTTCAGAGATTCATTCCGTGGACAGGATCGACCTGGTCCATGAGCTCAATCACCAGGCTGAGGTCCTGCGTGAAAAGGGGCAACCCAGGAAAATACCAGTCTTTCTCCAGGTGAATGTATCACGTGAGGCATCCAAAACCGGTGTGGCACCAGAGGATGCGCAACCTGTGGGGGAATACCTTTTGGACTCGCAAGACCTTCAGTGGGTGGGCCTCATGACCATGGCCCCGGAGGTGGAGGATCCGGAAAAGGTACGGCCTGTCTTCGCGGCGCTGAGGGAACTGCGTGACAGCCTTTCACGCAAGCTTGGACAGCCGCTCCCACAACTCTCGATGGGGATGTCCAATGATTTTGAGGTGGCCATCGAAGAAGGTGCCACTGATGTTCGGATTGGAAGCCTTCTTTACGAAGGGATGTAATGCCCATGTGAATCCCCCCACCCCAACCTATTTCCCCAGCGCCATCACTTCCGCATCAGTTAAGCGCGAGCAAAATTCCTGAAAGCTTTCTCCATTTACACGGCGTTCGATGAAGTTCCTTTGAACCGTGGTAAGAAATGCGGGCAGATCTTCTTTGGGGACCTTGAGGGCAAGACGGCGTCCAAAAGCAGGATTGTCTCCATAGCCCCCGCCAGCGAAGACATTGTAAGCCTCGATTTTTTCCTCCTCGCCCCTCTTCTGGAAGGTGACTCCTGTCAGACCGATGTCCCCTGTCTGAAACTGACCGCAGGAATTCGGGCAGCCACTCAAATGGATCCGCAGCCCCTCTCGAGATGGAAAGGTCTGCTCGAAGTGGTCGACTATCTTTGCCGCGATCTCCTTGGTTTCAGTCAAAGCGAGGTTGCAGAACTCCGAGCCGGTGCAGGCTACCAGTAATCTGCGTGTTTCCGAGGATTGCACCTCCAGGCCCACCTTGGACAGGGAATCACAGAGAGCGGGCACGGCATCCTTCGGTATGTCAAGCAACAGGATGTTCTGGTGGTTGGTCAGACGGATCCGGCCTTGTCCGTATTGGCCGGAGACATCCGCGACTGCTGCCATCTGGGTGGAATTGAGACGCCCCACTTTCACCGGAATACCCACATAGACAAGTCCAGCTTCTTTCTGTGCGTGGATTCCCACATGGTCATCGTCACTGAACACAGGGGGGAGGAACTCATCAGACCAGGGTGTCAGCCTCCGTCCCAAACGGTCCTCGAGGGTTTCCAGGAATTTCACTGGTCCCCACTCATCGACCAGGAATTTCATACGGGCACGTTTGCGGTTCTCACGGTTTCCATAATCCCGGAATATCCCCGCGATGACCTCGCAAATATCGGGAAGTTCTTCTTTTTCAAGCAATACACCCAAGGGACGGGCAAACCTCGGTGTGGTGGAAAGCCCTCCTCCAACACGCAATTCATAGCGAATTTTGTTGGGATCCTTCCGGTGCCGTACTGCTGTCAATCCAATATCGTTGATTTGAGGCTGTGAACATCCGAGATGACAGCCACTTACAGAAATTTTGAACTTCCTTGGCAAGTTGGAGTATTTACGGTTTCCCAACAGGCGTGCTTCGACTGCCTTCAAAGCTATGGTTGCATCCGTGGTCTCGTCATGGCTGATCCCCGCCACCGGGCAACCCACAACATTCCTGGTGACATCGCCACAGGCACCCGTGGTGGTCATCCCGGCGGCGTGCAGACGGTCGATCGCCGTTGCCAGGTTCTCGATTGTCAACCAGTGCAGCTGGATATTCTGACGAGTGGTGATGTCCCCCAGATCACGTCCGTAATCATGGGATAGTGCAGCGATCTCGCGTAGTTGAGCAGAATTGAGCTGTCCACCACCCACCTTGATACGGAGCATGAAATGCCCCTGATTGGGCTTCTGCTGATAAACTCCATACCAGCGCATGGGACCGAAATGGTCGGGATGGATGCTGGCGAAACCTGTTTTCGCGTAAGCACGGATCAGTTCCAGGCTGTCCAGGCCATCGAGTTTGAGTTTGACTTCCTCATTGTGGTTCATGGAAAAACTTCCCCTGCCTTACCAGTGTACCTTGATCCTAACTCTGGAATCCAAGAGGAACAAGTTGGGGGGGGAATGTCTCTTCCCAAATCCAACGACGCCTGATTTATCGAGGAAAACGAAAAGGGGCTGCTTCCAAAATGAGTTCAGTTCCCGTACCTCGCCAGGTCACCATAACTGACTGTGCCGTTGGTGGGGGAGTAAGTCCTGGGATTTCCAGCCTGAAGCTGAGGTTTGTACATGATCCACTCACCGTATCCATGGCTCCTGTCTGGACCCGGGGAAACCACAATCCAGCGTCCGGCGAAAGCCAGATCGGGATCAAAAGGATAACTGAAGACGATTCCACGGCTGTTGGCAGCGGTACAGGCTTCTCCCAAAGGATTGGGAGATTTGTGTCCTGAAGCCAGGCAACGCCAGCGGGCGGCATAGTATCGATACACATTATTGGCCGAGTTCCGTGAACCTGCACCCGCACCGGCATCGTCGGCTGCACGGTCTGCGGAGTTGAATTCATCCAATGGAATCGCTTTGACATAGGCTGTGGGAGTGGTGAGTTGGGAGTAGACAAAACGGTCTCCCTCCGAACTGTTGACTGCAAACCCCGCTTGAGCCAGTTCTGAACCATCCGCCATGTGACGTTTATGATCGAGGCTATAGGAAATGATGGCCGTTTCCAGGGAGCGCAGCTCCCCCTGGGAATTGACCACCCTGGCCCGGATTTGGGCCTCCAGGAAGTTGGGAAGGGCTATTGAGATGAGAATCAGGATGATGGCGATCACTATCAGTAATTCAATCAAAGTAAAACCATGCCGGGATGCCATAAAAAAATCTCCTCCACTCAGGGGTTATGAACAGGCTCCTCTGTCTCTGGAAAGGTTTCCATTCCCGGCAAATCATATCCCTTTCAGAGAACGTTTCCAAGGGGGCATTCACTCTGCTTCTATACCAATTAAATCTTATGTTTCAAGGAATAATGTTTGATTGAATCAGGTTGGTATAAAAATCACCCTTGACAGGATGGAAACGTTTCCATATCTTCGCCACGGTTTTCAAATGGAACGGTTCTACCCATGACCATCACCATCAGGGATTTGGCACGTATGACAAACACCTCTGTGGCCACGGTGTCACGTGCCATAGGGAATAAGCCTGGGGTGACTCCTGAAACTCGCGAACGAATCGTTTTACTGGCCGAGAGTCTCGGTTACCAACCCAATCGTAATGCCCAAAGCCTTGTCCAGCAGAAAACTCACCTGATAGGTCTGATAGCTTCCGCATTGCGTAATCCCTGGTATATCGAGTTTTTGGGGCGTATGGAAGCTTTTTGTGCGGAACGGGGGTACCAGATCCTGGTAACCGAATCGCAACTCAATCCCCTGCGTGAGCAGGAAAACATCAACATCATGCTCCAGCATCAGGCCGAGGGATTGGTGATCTTCCCGGTCTCGGATTGGCTTTCTCAGGATGACTTTGATTATCTTCTGAAACTCAAACTCAGGCGCTTTCCGTTTGTACTGATTGGCCGGGTGGAAGGATATGGTTTCGATTGTGTCTTTACCGAAGAGGTTGATTCGGCGACCCGTCTGACCCAGCATCTGATCGATCTGGGACACACTCACTTTGGGATGGTGGACTATGATCCCCGGAACCGTCCCGCCCGGGAACGTTTGGAGGGGATCAGGAGGGCACTTGTGACAGCTGGTCTGCTTTCCAGAGAGGATTCCATGACAGAACCGGTCCTGCGTGTCTCGACCTACGAACGAACCCAAATGCGAGCTTGCCTGGAAAACTGGTTTTCCTCTTCTCAACCGCCAACAGCTCTGATTCCCACCAACTGTGGAGTCGGTTTGGAACTCTACCGTCCGCTCACAGAAATGGGCTTGAGGATTCCTCAAGAGGTGTCCATTGCATCATTTGATGACCCTGACTGGGTCAAGCATCTGACTCCTGCCATGACAGTCTGCAGGCCCGATGATGAGAAAGTGATTCACCTCGCTCTCGAAACCCTTGTGGAGCGGATACAAAATCCCGGTGGTCCGGCAAAGGTTGTCTCTGTCCCCCAGGAATTGGTTGTTCGCGAATCTACTGGTCCGGTGGCCAAAGGGGATCGAAACCGATGGGGAAAGGAGGTTACGACAGTCAACTGATATTACCCTCCTTCACCCCCCCGAATCCGGACGAGGGTGAAGCGGATGTTTATGTAAGAAAGGAGATTTGATATGCGAAAGTTGGGTATGTTCCTGGTGATTGGTATTTTCCCGGTGTTTTTCTTTCCCTTACTCCCATTAGCTGCGCAAAATCTGGCGACCAATGGAAGTTTTGAGGTTGACACGGCTGGGACTCCGATTCCCAACAATGGTGGTGGAGATTCAGGTTCTGGCTGGCGGTTTTTCGCAGTGGGAGGGGCCGATGGCTCCGCCACCATCAGCAGCGCAGCCGCCACTGATGGCGCTGTGGGAGTTGAATTGACTCGTGTCTCGACAGGCGTTGGTGACAGCGCTCTGGATAAAGACACCGCCAATGCACGTGAAATTATCCCGAAGACCGAACGAGTCTATAAAGTTCTGGTGGATGTCAAGGATGGTGGAACCTATGGCGGTTCCCCCTCATTTGCGGTGGGGGCTCAATTCCTGACAGGCAGCATGAACCGTGGAAAAGGATTCGATCCATCCGGCGCTTTTGAAACGATTGGTTTGAGTGCCCTTTCGGATAACCTTGGCTCGCTCAGCATTCGCATGGATATTCCCGATGGCAATCATTCGGTTCTTCTCGACAATGTCCGTCTGTTTGATACCACTTATAACTCAAATCGTGTGATCAACAGCGGATTCGAGAACTCCGCCACCCGTCTGCTCAATTGGCGTTTCTACAGCCTCAATCCGGGGGAATTGCTTGTGACACTGGACAGCGATGCCCATTCCGGAAGCCGGGCCGCACGGATTGAAAGAACCAACGACTTCGATACCAATGATGGTGCGCTGGATCTTTGGGATGACCGTGTCGGTGTGCTTCCCGGTGAAATCATCAATTACAGCTACTGGGTCAAGAAAGTCTCGGGTGATGAGTTCATGCGTGTCGGAACAAAAGTGGTTCAGTTCAATGCCGCCGGTGATGTTCTCACTGAAAATTACTGGTTCTCATCCGATCCCAGCGAAACCGCCTACCGCCGTTTCAACCACACTGTGGGTATGACTGCGGACACTCGCTACATTTCCATCAACTTCATGGTTTCAAACAGCAGCGGCTCGGACCGCTATCTGGGCGCGTACCTGGTGGATGATGTTAGCATCTCCCATGCCGAAAACATCCTGAGCAACCCCAGCTTTGAGGAGTTCGCGGATGAGGAATCCCTGGCCAGTGGCGCCTACTCCAAAGGTTGGCGTTTCTTCGCCGTGGGAGGAGCCATGGGAAGCGCGACCGCCCGTGCGGCGGCGGCCACGGATGGGAGTGTGGGTATTGAACTGGTCCGTGAAACAGCCGAGGGAGGTGACTCGGCACTGGACCGTGATATCCCCGGACTGGCGCGGGTACGGATGCCTGCCGATGACCGTCCCTATTCCATGTTGGTGGATGTGAAAGATGGCGGCCTCTATGAAGGAACTGACATCTTTCATCTCGATTCACAGTTTCTGGATGGAACTGGCACCTCCAACAGCGGTCATACCTTTGATCCCGGCGATCAGTTCGAGACGATTGGTGTTTCGGCCGGCTCTGGAACCGACTCTCAGGGGAGTGTTCGTATGGATTTCCGTAATGGCGGCGCCAATCGTTCAGCCTTCCTGGATCATGTCCGCATGATCGATGTCTCCCGCAAGGATCGCATGATCAATGGCGGTTTCGAGAACTCAGACAGCCGTCTGCTGAACTGGCGGCACTTCAGTGTCAATCCCGGTGAAGTGACAGCTTCATTGAGCACGGATGCCCATTCAGGATCGAATGCCGCCCGGGTGGAACGGCTGGCCGAGGGTGAGGGGATCAGTGATGGCGGGATCGACATCGATCCCTATCGGATTGTCCTCATCGGTGGAGAGACTCTCACGATTCGTTACTCAGTGAAGAAGGTCTCAGGTGCCGAAGGCGTACGTCCGATGTTGACTTTCGCCCAGTTCGATTCCACTGGGGCCTGGCTTGGAGGGGCCTACCAGTACAGTTTTACAGATGCCAATCCAGGTACAGGCGCATATGAAACCTTCACTTATTCCATCATCACGGATCCTGCGGCACGGTTTGCCAATGTGGCCGTCCGGATCATTGATGAGACTGGAGCCCAGAGGATTGGCGCGTTCCTGGTTGATGATGTCCAGGTGATCCGCAATCAGGCGCCTTCCTTTACCGAGGCTTCCATTACCCCCTCCAGTCCGAATGAGAATGATGTGCTCTCAACAGTCACGGGTGGCTGGGCTGATCTGGATAATGATGGTGAGGGATATCTCTATCAATGGAAGAAAAACGGGAATGTGATTCCGGGGGCCACTAATCCCAAACTGACCTCCCTGGATTTCGCGGGCGGGGACTCGATTACCTGTGTGCTCACTGCTTTCGATGGTATCGAGACTGGTAACAGCATCGAGACAACTCCCGTCCTCATCGCACCGCTCAGTGTGAGCGACTGGGCTCAGTATTGATATAAAACGCTGGTCGTCTGTTCATTTCACCCCCCACCCAAATTCTTCCCCGCAAGGGGAAAGCAGATGGGTGGGGGGAGAAGACTCCCTCCCCTCTTGCGGGGGAGGGCCGGGGTGGGAGGAGTTTCAAAGATTCCCAAGACGTCCCGCCTTCTCAACCGCTTGATCCAGATCCTTACCCCGGATCATGCCACGCACCGCGGCATTCATTTGACGCTCCGCGAAGGGCATACTGACCTGGTCAAGCCATTTCTGGCATTCCAGGATGGCATCCCGGTTCTGTCCTTGTATCGCCTCCTTGAGAGCGGCGATGGCCGATCGAATCTGATCCTCCTCGCCATTCTCCAGCAACACAGCGGAATCGATCAGTGACTTCTCGGCGGCACGGATCACCCTCTCTGCCTCGACACGGGCATCTACCAGGAGCCGCTGATCGAGATCCTCCCCACCATGTTCGAAGGACTCGCGCAACATCCGCTCCACCTCCTCATCAGTGAGACCATAGGAGGGGCGGACCTCGATGAACTGTTCCTTGCCGGAGCGTTCATCGCGTGCTTCGACACGCAGGATGCCATCGGCATCAAGCATGAAGGTCACCGCGATTTTCGGGAATCCAGCGGGGAGCGGGGGAATGCCCTTGAGTTGGAAACGTGCCAGGCTGCGGCAGTCTGAGACCATTTCACGCTCACCTTGAACCACATGGATATCCACGCCGGTCTGTCCATCGACATAGGTGGTGAACTTCTCGGTGGCATTGGTCGGGATGGTGGTGTTACGCGGGATGATCCTGGCCACTACCCCGCCATAGGTTTCAATTCCCAGGGAGAGCGGAGTCACATCCAGGAGCAACATATCGCGGGAATTGCCCGAAAGGATCCCCGCCTGGACCGCCGCCCCCAGGGCCACCACCTCATCGGGGTTGATCTCGCTGTGCGGCTTCCGTCCAAACAACCGTTCAACCTCGCGCCGTACCATAGGAACTCGTGTGGAGCCACCCACCAGCACCACTTCATCGACCTGTTGAGGTCCCAGGCCTGCATCCTTGAGTGCCGACTGACAACTTTCGAGGGTACGACGCACGAAAGGAGCCATAAGGGTTTCCACTTCCCCGCGAGACCAGACCCGCTCATAGCGCCCCTTGGGATGATCAAAAACCAGGGGAAATCTTTCCGCATCAGTCAGGTGCATCTTGAGATCCTCGCAAGCCAGACGAAGAGCCTGGAATGTGGAGGGATCATTCGGGTGAATCCCTTGATCCGCGAGTTCGGCCAACACCTCCCTGGCAATGGCATGATCAAAGTCATCTCCACCAAGATGGGTATCTCCATGGGTCGCGAGAACCTGGAAGATCCCCTCCTGGAGTTTCAACAAAGAGAAATCAAAGGTTCCCCCGCCCAGGTCATACACCGCAATGATCCCCTCACGCTTCTCCTGCAGTCCATACGCCAGCGAGGCAGCGGTGGGTTCATTGAGCACACGCCGGACATCCAACCCGGCCAGCATCCCGGCATCCTTGGTGGCCTGACGCTGGCTGTCATTGAAGTATGCGGGGACGGTGATGACAGCTGAGGTGACAGGTTCCCCCAGCCGGTCCTCCGCCTGCTTCTTCAGTTTGGCGAGTATCCGTGCGGAGAGTTCCGGGGCGGAATAGAATCTGCCCCCCATTCGAATCCGTACGATGTCATTTTCATCGGTATTGAATTGAAAGGGCACAACCGAAGCCATCTGGGCCAGGTCCTTGACACCACGGCCCATGAAGCGCTTGATGGAATAGACAGTATCGAGCGGGTGTGACTCAAGACGTGCCTTGGCCTCCTCGCCCACCAGCAACCCTCCCTGCTCATCAATCGAAACCACCGAGGGAACCAGCCGTCGTCCCTGGCTGTCGGGGATGATGGAAGGTTTTCCTTCCAGGGTACAGGCTACCAGGGAGTTGGTGGTGCCCAGGTCGATCCCGACAATGGGACCTTGACGTTTAACGTGTTCACGTTGACCGAGTATGGGTATGTTTCTCATGAACCGATCCCCAAGGTGGACTCGATGTTTTCGATAATCCGCCGCAGATAGTTGGACTTGTCAATGATTACCCGCATTCGCTCAAGGACCATTTTTTTGGAAGCCTCATCCGCCCGGTCGTATTCCCGGCAGAGTGCTTCGAGTTGTCCGTTAGTTCCTTCCAGACGTTCCTTCATTTCCTCCAAGCCAGATTTCAACTGGTTTTCAATCGGGGATTTCTCACCCCCTTCGGCGGTTTGATAATCTTCGAGCTGTTCCTGGATCTCAAGGATTTCCATCATCAGATCGGGTGGGACCTGGTTTTTCGGAGTGGATGGCTCGAAACCGGAGAGCCGCATCAGGTACTCGATCCGCCTGATCGGGTCACGCAGGGTGTCATAAGCACGGTTCAAAGTAGCTGCCCTGGCCAATGCTGCTCGTTGTTCGGAGTCGGGACGGTTCTGGTAAAAGTCAGGATGAAACTGCCTTGAAAGGCGATAGAAGGTTTTTTCCAGATCTTTCAAGTCAATGTCCAGTTTTAGAGGCAACTCCATAAACTCAAAGTAACTCACCCGGTCCGGTAGAGGGAGGATGTGCTCACAGGAGATACAGAAATGGACCTGGTTGGGGACTGTGACTCCACAGCTGCTACAGAGGAGTTGGCCGGTCGTGTCTTGGGTCATGATGGGATTCCTTAATGCATTCCCCCCACCCCAACCCTCCCCCGCAAGAGGAGAGGAAAACCGCTCCCTCCCCCCTTGCGGGGGAGGGTTGGGGTGGGGGGAGAGCTTCTCTACTTAAATGAAAAACCCCCCGGCACCCTCTGTTGGAGGCGGACCGAGGGGATTTCAACCACCAAATGCCGGTTACCGTCAGGACACCGGCGTTTTTCAATCTAATATCAAGCGAAAGAGCTGCCGCACCCGCAGGTCGATTTGGCGTTCGGGTTGACAAACTTGAACCCGCCGCCCATCAGATCCTTGGCGTAATCAAGCGTTGCTCCGCTGAGATACAATCCACTCTTGTTGTCACACACGAGCTTGATGCCATGCTCCTCGAAGATCGTATCCGTATCGTTGACATTCTTGTCAAAACCCAAGGTGTAAGAGAGGCCGGCACAACCGCCCCCCTGGACACCCACACGAAGGACATAACCTTCAAGGTTTTCCTGTTCGATCAAACGCTTGACTTCATTTGCAGCCACTTCACTGATATGGATGTTCATGTTCTGTTCCGCCCTGTTTCACTTTGTGGAAAATTCAGCCACTGCCTCAAGCTGTGGCACCAACCGGTTCCTCGACCCGCTGGGAGGCCTGTTTCTTTTTATAATCGGAAATCGCGCTCTTGATCGCATCCTCGGCGAGGACCGAACAATGAATCTTGATCGGTGGAAGCGAGAGCTCCTCAACAATCTGCATGTTCTTGATCTCCATCGCTTCATCCACTGTCATGCCTTTCAGCATTTCAGTCGCCAGCGAAGAGGAGGCGATCGCCGAACCACAGCCAAACGTTTTGAATTTGGCATCCTCGATAATCCCGGTCTCCGGATTTACCTTGACCTGCAATTTCATCACATCTCCGCACTCCGGGGCCCCGACCACTCCGGTTCCCACATGGGGATCGGTCTTGTCGAGTGAACCCACATTCCGGGGATGCTCATAATGATCGATGATTTTTTCCGAATACGCCATTTTCTGGCTCCTTCACTTAAGAATTCTAGCAGCCGAGTGCTTTGCTTACCAGTTGACCACTTCCCCCAGCCCCCCTCTCCCGCCGGGTGTGGGAATGCTTCCCCTTCTCTCCATGGGAGAGGGGGGCTGGGGGGGTGAGGTAATCCTAATGATGTGCCCACTCCACCTTGGATAGATCGATTCCTTCCTGCGCCATTTCATAGAGTGGTGACATCTCCCTCAGACGGGTTACCACCGCAATGACCTTGTCCGCGACATAATCGACTTCTTCCTCGGTATTGAATCGTCCCAATCCAAACCGGATCGATGAGTGTGCCAGCTCATCCCCTACTCCCAGTGCCCGCAGTACATAAGAGGGTTCCAATGAGGCCGAGGTGCAGGCGGAACCAGAGGAAACGGCCACATCATGGATGCCCATCAGCAGCGACTCTCCCTCCACATAAGCGAAGCTGATGTTCAGGTTGCCGGGGAGACGGTGTTCCATACTGCCATTGATGTAGACATCATCCAGCTCAGAAAAGATGCGGTCTTTGAGACGATCTCTCAGGCTGGTTAATTGGGCCACTTCTTCGTTCATTTCCTCCCGGGCGATATCGCAGGCTTTTCCGAGTCCCACAATCCCCGAGACATTCAGGGTGCCACTGCGCATCCCGCGTTCATGACCACCGCCATCCATCTGACAGGTTAACCGGACACGTGGTTTACGTCGCCGGACATACAAGGCTCCCACTCCCTTGGGGCCATAGATCTTGTGTCCGGACAAAGAGAGCAGGTCGATGCCCATTGCCTCGACATCGAGCGGGATCTTGCCCGCCGCCTGGGTAGCATCGGTGTGGAAAAGGATGTCCCTTTCCTTGCACATTTTGCCAATCTGCTCAATCGGTTGGATCACCCCGATTTCATTGTTGGCGGTCATGATTGAAACCAGGATGGTGTTGTCACTCATGGAGTCAGCCAGCTGGTTGAGATCGATCAACCCATCCCTTCCCACCGGCAGCCAGGTTACCTTGAACCCCTCGGATTCCAGGCGTTTGCAGGGATCGAGCACCGCCTTGTGCTCGGTGACCACCGTGATGATGTGGTTGCCCTTTTCACGATACATCTGAGCCACACCCTTGATAGCGAGGTTGTTGGATTCGGTGGCTCCGCTGGTGAAGACAATTTCCTTGCTGGTGCAATGGATCAAGCGGGCGATCCGGTCGCGGGCCTGATCGACCAGTTCCTCCGCCTCCCAGCCATAGGCATGGTTGCGGCTGGCCGCATTGCCGAAGACAGTGGTGAAGGTGGGCAGCATCTCATCAAGTACACGCGGATCCATGGGGGTAGTCGCGTGGTTGTCCATGTAGATGACAGTATCCTTGGCTTGCTGATGGCTCATTTGTATCTCCTTATTTCCTCAGGACCTCACCCCCCAGCCCCCCTCTGCCACGGGGAGAGGGGGGCTGGGGGGTAAGGTCATTAGCGTTCCACCGGAACGAGTTCTATGATTTTATCCGCCAGATCTTCCGATGGTCTGGCGGAATACCTGAGTGGACGTCTGCGTGCTGTGACTGTCTCCCGGTGGCCGAGAGCCGCCCGCACAATCCGTGGATCAAGGCCCATCGCCAACTGGCGTACCGCATGGCTGGGGACACGGCGCAAAGCGGCCATCTCTATCTCTGTCAGATCCAGGCCCAGATTCCGGCAGGTTTCCTCCGGTGTACGAAAGAAACGGGCACGGGTTTCATCATCGGTGATGATCTTGCCCAAAAGGATCTCGACTGATTCCTGGCTCACAATATCTCGCTTTCTGATCCCTGTAGAGACTGGTGGGATCCTCTGTTTTCTTTGTAAGCAGTATATGAGCCAAGTTCCGCATATCTTCCCGATGTGGATCTTTAAGTTCTGTCTTTGCAAATGGTTATGCTGAATCAGAGAGTGAGATTTCAGCCCGTGTGGAGTTCCCAAGTCAATTCAATAGTGGTTGATATCAGCCATTCTGGCTTGCCTCAACCTTTTCAAGGCCAAACTTCTGGAGACGGTATCTGAGGGTCGAGCGTGTCAAACCCAGTAAACCAGCCGCACGGGTCTTGTTATTGCGGGCTCTGGCGAGCGCCTGCTGGAGTAGGGATTTTTCGACCTCTTCCAGGTCACATCCCTCCTCGGGGAGCGAAACACCCCTATGGTGCTGTTGACGGTGGGCATGGTTTTGTGGGTTGGAGTGTGTCCCGATCGGCAAATGGGCGGAGGTGATCAGGTCTCCACGGCAAAGGATCACTGCCCGTTCAATGACATTCTGGAGCTCACGCACATTCCCATCCCATCGGTGCTCGAGAAGCAGTTTTCGCGCTTCACGGCTGATACCTGGCACTTTCTTGCCGGTTTCCATGGCGAACCTTTCGAGAAAATGTCCCGCCAGGGGGAGGATGTCCTGCTTGCGTTCACGCAAAGAAGGCAAATGAATGGGGAAGACACTGATTCGGTAGAAGAGATCCTGGCGGAATAATCCTTCACGTACCATTTCCTCAAGATTCCGGTTGGTCGCGGTGATAATGCGGACATCCACTGGCAGGGGGCGGGTTCCCCCCAGGTGTTCCACCTCACGTTCCTGGATCACACGCAGAAGCTTGGCCTGGGTGGTGAGACTTGTTTCGGCGATTTCATCAAGAAACAGGGTTCCCCCATGGGCCAGCTCGAACCGTCCCGGTTTGGTGCGGTCAGCTCCGGTGAAAGCCCCACGGTCATAGCCAAAGAGCTCACTCTCCAGGAGCTGCTCCGGGAAAGCGGCGCAATTCACCGCCACCAGCGGTCCGCCTTTGCGGGTACTATTGAAATGAATCGCCCGCGCCAGCAGTTCTTTCCCGGTTCCGCTCTCGCCCGTGATCAGGACCGTGGTGTTGGTGCCCGCGACCTCGCCAGCCAGC
>CAYZUX010000129.1:0-16822 GCA_964481775.1 uncultured bacterium
TTCCAGGAACCTCTCAAGTTCCATATGGGCTTGCTTCAGGATGTGAGAAAGCGTGGAAGGCTTGACTGGCCGATGGGCCGGGATGGTAACTTTGAGGACTTCATTGCCCCGACGGCGTTGCATTCGAATGTGGCTTCCCCGCTGCCGGACAATGACCCATCCATCTCGCTGAAGCGCTTTTACAATCAAGTGATATGAAAGGTCCGGAAACTTGCTCACACGGTGAGCTCCTCGACAAGAACACCCTCCTTCTCAAGCCAGTCATCTTCCACCGGTTCCAGATAGAGCTCAATCGCTTCCCGAATGTTGTCGAGACACTCTTGGACAGTCTCCCCTTCGCTGATGCAACCGGGGAGAGAAGGTACATAAACGGTAAAACCACCTGCCTCAGATGGTTCCAGGATAATTTTGAGTTTCATGGTCTCCTCCTTTGATCTCCTCCCCGAGCGTGATGCCCCACTTATCTCCGGCTAACCACGAATGCTCTACCCTCAGGATATCTCCATTGCCTGCTGTTTGATAATGGCGAAGGATAGCGTCGCCTCGGCGACTGTGTTCCCGTCTACCGTAGCCACGCAATCCGCCACTCCAGTCGATTTGCGGAACTTTTTGAGTTTGCACTCGACCTCCAGACGGTCTCCGGGAACCACCGGTCTGCGGAACTTGGCGCCATCAACCCCTAAAAGATACGCATACTTCCCATGGTTTTGAGGAAGCGAAAGGATTCCCGCCCCGGCCACCTGTGCCATGGTTTCCAATATAAGCACCCCCGGCATGATCGCCTGCTCAGGGAAATGCCCCTCAAAGAAAGGTTCATTCCCGCTGACAGACTTGTATCCCGCGAATATCCCGTTTTCAGGATCGATGCGTGTGATCCGGTCGGGGAAAAGGAAGGGATAACGGTGGGGAAGAACTTTTTTGATATCTTCAATATCCATCGGGACATTGAAAACCGGCCTGCCACGTTTGATGCCCAAGGTTCGTTCCACCTTGCGGACAAATTCCACGTTGAAGGCATGACCGGAACGCACCGCCACGATATGTGCCTTGAGCGGTGCGCCCAGCAGAGCGAAGTCGCCAATCACATCGAGGATTTTGTGGCGGATGATCTCATCCTCGAAACGTAGATCTTTATTGACAAAGTCCTCCTCGCCAATGACCAGAGCGCAATCGAGTGATCCCCCCTTGATCTTCCCATCGGCGCGCATCTTTTCGACATCCTTGAGGAAACAGAATGTTCGCGCCGGGGCAATCTCCTTGGCAAAGATCTCCGGTGTGATGAGAAAACTGGCCGAACGAATGCCGATGGCGGGGTGGTCGTAGTTGATTTTGAAGGTGATTTCGAGCGTGTTCGAGGGCACTACCGCCAGTTCCAGTCCATTCTGGAAAAGCCAGATAGGTTCAGTAATGGTGATGTAGTGGCGTGGACGATCCTGGCTCTGCAGCCCTGCTTCAAGCAGCACATCGACATAGGGTTTGGCGCTTCCATCACCTACCGGTGGTTCGTTGCCATCCACCTCCATGATGAGGTTGTCGATCCCCAGGCCCCTGACCGCGCTGAGGACATGCTCGACAGTGCGCAGTTGCAGTTCGCCCCTTCCCAAAGCGGTCTGCAGGATCGATTCCTCGATGACCACATTGTCCGGGTCGACTTCTACCTTCGGTTTTCCAGGCAGGTCGGCACGGATAAAGACATATCCATGGTCCGGTGGCGCGGGCCTGAAGGTGATCGTAGTCTGGTTTCCGGTATGCAGCCCGACTCCACTATAGGAGATTTCACGGGCAATGGTCTGTTGCAAAGCACTCATTCGATGCGAGTCCGCCTCCTTGGTGGCACCCTGCTGGAACAAGATTGGTTTTTACTCCAGCTGGTTTCCTATGGTGTTTGTACCTTAAGGAAAAGCGGGATGGAAATCCAGAAGATGAGGTCTCATGGATCACAAGGGCTGAGAATAAGCGGTCCACCTGATCTTTTGGAGGAGAATCAATAATCCTGTTCAATTGATTGTGTATTCTTTTCGTAGAGTGTAAATTGTTCATGAAGGAGAATCGAATGCCTCCTGTAAGGATGGAACATATTGAAAAAACAGAGGGTATCTGTGGAGGAAAACCCCGGATCGCTGGTCACAACATACGAGTGATGGATATTGTTGTTTGGCACGAGATGCGGGGATATTCGCCTGATGAGATCGTGGAAATGTTTCCTGGGATTAGCCTTGGAGATGTCCATGCGGCCTTGGCATACTATTTTGACAACCAGTCAGAGATCGAAAAGGACTTGAGAGAAGACAACGAACGCGAACTGCTCCTAAAAACACGGTTTCCTTCCAAAATGAGGAGTCAAATGAGTGCCGGATAGGATCCGCTTCTACCTGGATCAACATATCCCTTTTGCTGTCGCCGAGGGATTGAGGCGGCGTGGAATTGATATTCTTACCTCACAAGAGGTAGACCGATGTGGCCTACCTGATAGGGATCAACTGACATTTGCCGCGGATCACCAACGAGTCATGGTCACCTTTGACTCAGATTACCTAATCCTGGCCTCAACCGGAACGCGCCACTCCGGGATCGCATGGTGTCCATCGACTAAGCATACGGTTGGGCAACTGGTATCATCTCTGCACCTGATTTATGGCGTCCTCTCCCAACAGGACATGCAAGACCATGTGGAGTTCCTCTAGTTTTTCCTTATCCTCAAGTTGACACCAGTCAAACCCGCCCCTAGCATGACACCTCAATCAACCCAGGCGGGCAACCTCCACGTCTTGGGATACCCTTTTCCGGGAGGATGTGATGGTCAACCTTTTTACCGAGTTTGAGAAAGTCGCCTTGAAGACTCCCGAGGCGATTTGCCTCACTTATGAAGATCAGGATTTTTCATTCCAGCAGGTACTGGATGCCTCCAAAAGGTTGGCCAAACGTCTTCTTGATATCTCCCCCGGTAACGCTTCCGAACCGGATAACCATATCGCCCTTTTTGCTCCCAACCTGCCTGGTTTTGTGGTCGGGTTTTATGGAACCCTGGCCGCCAACAAGACAACAGTTCCCATCAACTTCCTGCTCAACCAGAACGAAATCATGACGATCGGAATGCATGCTGGCATCCGCATCGTTATTGCAGCCGGTCCGCTTTATGAAAAAGCCGCGGAGCTGGCTCAGGCGCTTCCCATCACTGTCCTGCGGGCGGAGGAGTTCCTGGCGCCTGGTGATGTTCCAGACCTTCCTCCCGTCACACGTGCCGATGAGGATACTGCGGTTCTGATGTATACCTCCGGAACCACTGGAACTCCCAAAGGAGTGGAGTTGACCCATACCAACATCTTTGAAAACTACCTCAGCGTTTACCATGTCTGGGAGTTTAGTTCCAGGAATACATTTGTGGATGTTCTGCCGCTTTTTCACTCGTTCGGGATGCTGGCCAAACTGGTTTTGCCCAACCTCTTAGGCGCACGAATTGTCCTGGTTCCTCAATTTCAGCCGCAAAAACTGGCGGAGTATTTCAACAAGTACCCGGAGTGTATCTTCTTCGCGGTGGCGCCGATGTTCCATGTTTTGGCAACCCTGGCAAGAACCAAGGGAGTCAAGTTTCCCAACCTGCGTTTGTGTGTCACCGGAGCCGCCGCACTTCCCATGGACACTAAAAACAGTTTCGAGGCTGCGACAGGTATCGAACTCTTCCAGGGATATGGCCTTACAGAAGCAAGCCCGGTCGTCAGTTTCAACCTTCCCGGAGCGCATATCCCAGGCACCATTGGACGTCCCATCAAGAATGTCGAGGTCCAGATATGGGATGACTCGGACCGGATTCTACCCAATGGGCAAATCGGGGAACTGATGGTACGTGGGAAGAATGTGATGAAGGGCTACTACAAGAATCCAGAGGCCACAGCGAAGACCATCAGCCCTGGGGGTTGGCTCCACACAGGCGATCTGGCCAGGATGGATGACAATGGATTCATCACCATCGCGGGGAGGAAGAAGGAACTCATCATTTCAGCGGGTGAAAACATCTACCCGCTCGAAATCGAGGATGTGTTGACCTCGCACCCGGCTGTACTCGAGGCGGCGGTGATCGGGATTCCCCATCCCACCAAGGCGGAGGAACCCAAAGCCTATGTCGCGCTCAATCCGGGTGCTACGGTGGATGTTTCAGAACTGCGCCAGCTGTGCCGTGAAAAGCTTGCGGCTTTCAAGGTTCCCGGGGAGTTTGAAATCCGTGAATCGCTCCCCAAGGGCCCCACAGGGAAGATCCTGAAGCGGGTATTGGAGGCTGAGGCGGGAAAGAATTGAAGTCCGGAGGTAATCGGTCTACTCCCCCCCCGGTTTACAGGCCCGGAATCCCGTCGTGGTTGCCCGGTCGGTAGGATGCAACCGGTCACGTGAAGCCGCCCGGATCCGTTTTGCCAACGATGTCCAGGAACCCCCTCGTACGGAACGGTTATCGCCATGAAACTCATGTTCACCTGTGTGATAGGTAATCTTATCCCCATTCCGGTTGACGGGGTCCCGGGCAGGACTGGAGGAATAGTATTCTTCAGCATATTTATCGAGACACCACTCGGCCACATTTCCCAACATGTCATAAAGGCCAAACGCATTGGGGAGAAAACTCCCAACGACTCCCGTAGAGGCAAATCCATCCACGCATTCGAAGCCAGTTCCATACACTTCGAAAAGAGCGCACATCGAAGCATCCGCCACATTCGCATACCGGCAGGCATCCTCGGTTTGATCCTTTCCCCAGTAGCAAGGAGTGACCGTTCCTGCCCGGCAGGCGTATTCCCATTGGGCCTCGCTCGGAAAAGTCAGTCCCGCCCAATCAAGAAAAGCCTGACAATCCTCCCAGGAAACCTGGATGACCGGGTAATCATCTCCCAGGTGAGGACTCCCCTTGATCACGGGTTCATGCCAATTTAACCCCTCGAAAACAAGCCATTTCGTGCCATCCCAGGCAAAGCTCTCTCCAACTTCCTCGGCGGTAGTGACGTAATTGGTGTCATCTACAAAAACTCCAAACTGATGATTAGTGACCTCGTATCGTCCCAACCAGAATCCACGGCTGATCTCCACCTCATGCTGTTCTTCATCCGTATCGCGCTCCGGTTCGGTGACTGGGCTGCCCATGAGGAACTTCCCCGGCTCGATCCAGACCAGATCGTAAAATTCGTTCGTCCCGCGTAAAGGATATCTCCAGATATCCTTCGGTTGGGGTCTTGAGGGTGCATCCTTGAGGGTCCAGACACGTGCAGTGTTTCCCATCGAATCTGTTTCGTTGGTCCAGCCCTTGGGCAGTGTGTCTTCTCCCCCCATGGCATCCACAGGAACCGCTACCACCAGCTCCACGAATTCCTCCTCTGACTCGCTGACCTGGACAGCTTCGCTGACCTCAAAGGATTTTCCGTCCCGGGGAAGGTCGATGGTGAATCCCGAATAACCACCCACTGGTACCCGGAGACGAAATTCCCCCTTGGTATTTGTCCGGTCATCGACAGGGGAACCGGTTAAACGTACCCGTGCGCCCCGCAAGGGTTCCTTGGTCTTCTGATCGAGAACTGTTCCGGAGACATAACCATCGGCAAGACGTCTGGCGACGAAAATGAAATCTCCTTCCCCATCCATGACCTTGCTTTGAGGAGTCTGGTTTTCGATATTCACATCCTTCAGGTACTGCCCAAGCTCACTGGCGCGGATGAAGCCATCCTTGTTGAGGTCGGCGACCCCGGTTCGTAATGCCTCGAGAAATTTGGCGGTATAGGTTCCATGTCCGTACTCGGGGAGTTCACGGGCCTTCTGGTTGCGTGTCCCGGCGGTCAGGATCTGGCAGACACCGAGTTTGAGCGCATCCATCACTGGAGCTGGAAGGGAGCGTTCATTTGCCAACAGTCCTGAGTAGCAGGAATCGGCGACAATGAGGATGTGCTTGGCCGGAATCAGGTTTCGCCAGGTCTTGATATCCTGCATGGGGATACAGGACTGGTAGTAACCCGCGATGTCGGTTTCCCCCTCGAGATTGATCTCGGCATCCTGGGGGATAAGAAAACCCATTTCCCCTCCGGTGGCCAGGTCAATGGTTTGTCCATGACCGCTGAAATAGATCACCACGGCATCGGATGACGAAACACGGCTGGATTTGAAGAACTCGGCAACTGCCGCCGTGATCCCCTGACGGGTTGCCTGTTCACCTAACAGGGTACGGGTATCCTGAAAGCCATAATTTTCTCCGAGCAGCTTCGCAACAGCGACTGCATCGGCTTCCGCATAGGATAGGTCCGGGATGGCGGGATGTTTGTAGTTGTTGATTCCAATCGTGAGGACATGCAAAGAGGAATAATACCCTTCCGGAAGGGGGGCTACTCCCGTGGTGGATTCGACGACCACACCTTTATCCTGGGCAAGGGAGAGACTGGGGGAAATGGAGACAGAGCTGAAAACCAGGAAGGGAATGATCCAGAGTGCGGGACGCACCAGAGTATTCTCCTTTCAGCAGATAGGGTGCTGCGATATATGACTTCTTTTCAGTTCTCCGATGACCTGAGCTCGATCGTGGCCACCACCCCACGGTGATCCGAGGGGTAAGGGCTGATGAGGATATCAGCACGTTCCTTGCGTTCCCCCACCACTTCGCAGTGGGTAGCCTGTACTCCCTTTCCCGCAAACCACACATAGTCGATCCGGTCATGGTAATCCTGCGGATCATCCTCTCGGGTGGTGGGGGTCCAGGTGAGACCACGAGAAGCCACTTCATCAGGATGCACAGTCCGATAAGCATCCCGCATTCCCGCCTCCCATACCAGTTTTGTGGTGGGATACTCAATTTTCATCGGACATTTCCCGGCTGACAGGGCCTTCTGGGTCCAGTCCTGGAATGAAGGTTCATTGAAATCGCCCGTGAGAAAGACAGGTTGACCGGTTTGAAGGACCGGCCGGAGGTCCAGAAGCATCCGGCTGACTTCTGATCCACGCGCCTCTTTGGCTGCTTGGATCAGTTCGGCCTCAGTGTTGAGAAAGGGGGCATCGTTATAGGGGATTTTCAGAAGTTGGTAGGGCTGATAGGGGGAGGCAGGAAAATGAGCGTTGAACATGTGAACGATACGCCCGGAGGGAAGTGTCAATGAAACTCCCCACTTGTTTGGGGTGGTGGTGGTGATTGGGAAGCGGCTTGCGACTGCTGTCCCGCCCCCTTGATTCAGGTAATTCCATCCCAGGATCTCCGCGATCTTTTTCCCGTTATCAGGGCGGACCTTGTTGACTTCCTGCCCCAGGACTTCCTGGAGACCCACGATATCGGCCCTGGACTCACGAATCACCCGTGCAGTCTGTTCGAGTGGTTGTTTTCCCGCTTCACCCCCAATCCATATATTGAAGGACATGACACGGATAGTCTCTGGATCAATCTGAACCGGCTCATTCTGACATAGTGAGGCAACCTGAAATATCAGCATTGTGATTGTTGACAAAATGAACAGGAAGACTTTTTGCATTCCATGCTCCAGTAAAGGTGAACTTTTTTCGCGATCGGGACTCGCGGATACTATACACAGAGAACAAGGTTTTTCAGGCCTTATCTTTTAACTCTGTCCTGTATAAACGGAGTGGGCGCTTTTCTGGCGGGAATCCTTTTACCGCGAATGATGATGTCGAGTGTTTCCTCCACCGATCCCCTGGTCACCCGAGCCAGTCCAAAACCATTGGGGAGACGTGCGGAAAGGCCACCACTCGTTACCACCCCCACCTCCTCGCCGTGCACCTCGACCCGGTATTCAGAACGTGGAACAGCTTTCTGTTCGCAGACAAATCCGAGGAGCTCATAGCCCGGAGAGTGAGCCTCGATCCCCTCTTTACCGATAAAGGGATTCTGTTTTGAGAGGGCCCATTCCAGGCCGCATTCATGGGGCCGAATCTGCCTGGTGAGTTCATGCCCATACAATGGGTAAGCCATCTCCAGACGAAGGATGTCACGGGCACCCAATCCACAGGGCTGCACACCCTCATCACAGAGATCCGACCAGAGGACCACACCGGCCTCGATGGGAATGATGATCTCGAACCCGTCTTCACCCGTGTAACCACTCCGGCTGATCAGGCACGGCGCATCCTCGAATGTAGCTTCAAACACATCCAGGAAACGGTACCGGGAAAAGTCCTTTCCAAACAGCATGGAGAGTTTCGTTTCAGACTCTGGTCCCTGGAGAGCCAACATGAGGGTGGAATCCGACCGGTCCACCAGGTTGACTTCTTCACTCAGGTGGCTCTCGATCCAATGGAAGTCATCCGCTTTGTTTCCGGCGTTGACCACCATCAGGAACTCCTGATCAGCGGCCCGTGCCACCATCAGATCATCAAGAATCCCCCCGTCTTCCTGGAGCAGAAGGCTGTAACGTTGACGCCCCACTGGCAGGTTGAGGATTTCCCTCGACAGAATGTAATTGAGCTCGGTAAGTGCCGGTCCTCCCGAAACGAAGAAACGTCCCATGTGGGAGACATCAAAAAGACCACAGCGGGTTCGGACTGCCTCTGTCTCATCGATGATCGAGGTATACATCACGGGGAGATCCCAACCCCCGAAATCCACAAATCTTGCGCCAAGGGATTCCTGTAAAGGGGCAAGTGGAGTTCTGCGTTGTGTCATCGTCATTGGCTAGCGCCTCGGGGGAAGACTTAAATGCCGGGTATCCAGACTCGGAAGCACCGACTCTCCCATCAGGTAGAGATCCACTCCTCGCGCTGCCTCGCGGCCTTCGGCAATGGCCCACACCACCAGGGACTGGCCTCGCCTTGCATCGCCACATGCGAAGATCCCGGGAACTGAGGTCATATAATCATCGTCAGCCTTCACATTACCACGATCGTCGATCTCGACCCCAAGATCCTTGATCATCCCCTCCTGTTCGGGGCCGAGGAAACCCAAAGCCAAAAGTACCAGATCGGCTTTGAGTTCGATTTGCTCCAGCTCGCGGGAGACCATCTTGCCATTGCCATCGGTCGAATAATCCAGCCGTGCAACCCTGATTTTTTCGACCTTGCCTTGTGCACCAAGAAACTCCTTCGTCAGGATGCTCCATTCACGCTGGACACCCTCCTGATGCGAAGACTCGGTTCTCAGGATCATCGGGTAATAAGGCCATGGCATGGTTTCGGTCCGGTCTTCCGGGGGACGTGGGAAGATCTCGATGTTGGTTACCGAAAGGGCACCCTGGCGGATGGAGGTGCCAATACAATCCGACCCAGTGTCTCCGCCCCCGATCACAACGACATGCTTACCACTGGCGGTGATGGAGACCTCATCCAGGATGGTGTCCCCCTGGTTGCGTTTGTTCTGTTGGGGAAGGAAATCCATGGCGAGGTGAATTCCACCCAGATTCCTGCCGGGGATCGGCAGATCCCTGGCTTTGGTGGCACCCGCCGCGATCACCACTGCATCAAACTCCCTGAGTCGTTCAGTGGGATAGTCCTGTCCCACCCAGGTGCTGGTTTTGAAAATCACTCCTTCCTGTTCCAGCAACCGCAAACGCCGTTTGACCACGTGCTTGTCGAGCTTGAAGTCGGGGATGCCATACATGAGCAATCCCCCGGGCCGGTCGGAGCGTTCAAAAACAGTGACCGTGTGCCCCGCTTTGTTGAGTTGGTCGGCACAGGCTAACCCAGCTGGACCGGATCCGATGACCGCCACCTTCTTGCCTGTTCGAATCGCGGGTGGCTTGGGAACAATAAAGCCGTGCGCGAAAGCATGTTCGACGATTCCAACCTCAATCTGTTTGATGCTGACTGGTGGTTCTATGATGCCCAGCACACATGCTTTCTCACAGGGAGCCGGGCAGATTCGTCCCGTAAACTCCGGGAAATTATTGGTGAAATGGAGCCGGTCAATCGCATTTTTCCAATCGCCCAGGTAGACCAGGTCGTTCCAGTCAGGGATCATGTTCCCCAAGGGACAGCCGGTATGACAGAAGGGAGTGCCGCACTCCATGCAACGTGCCCCCTGGATCCGCAAACGGTCTTCGGGGAAGGGCTGATAGACTTCGCGGTAATCGTGGATACGTTCTTCAACCGGACGGTAGGAGGCGGTCTCACGCTCATATTCCATGAATCCTGTGATCTTACCCACGAGCCGCAACCTCCTCGAGCTCCGGTGCCGGTTCGGTCTTCGGTCGTTCATTTCCGAGCTCTGCCAGGGCCCGCTTGTATTCAATCGGCATCACTTTCACGAAATAGGGGAGTGTGTCCTCCCACTCATCCAGAATCCGCTGGGCCACACTGCTTCCTGTATAGCGGGCGTGTTTTGTAATCAGCTCCCGGAGGAGTTCAATGTCAGCGGGTGAATCCACTTCCTCACACTCAACCATCTCTTTATTACAGCGGATGCCGAAGGTCTCATCCCGATCGAGGACGAAAGCGATGCCACCGCTCATGCCCGCTGCAAAATTCCGTCCGGTAGGCCCCAGCACAACCGCCACACCCCCCGTCATGTACTCGCAGCCATGATCTCCAGTTCCTTCCACAACCGCCCGGATCCCGCTGTTGCGGACACAGAACCTTTCTCCAGCCAACCCTCTCACAAAGGCTTCACCACTTGTGGCACCGTAGAAGGCGACATTTCCGATCAGGATGTTCTTTTCCGGAATGAAGTCCGCTTTCCGGTCTGGATACACGATCATCTTCGCGCCTGAGCACCCCTTGCCGAAGTAGTCATTCGCATCGCCCTCAACCTCCAGGGTCAGCCCCTTCACCGAGAATGCTCCAAAGCTCTGCCCAGCTGAACCACGGAAATGGATATGAACCGTATCTTCCTCCAGGGCATCCGCTCCAAAGCGACGGGTGATTTCACTGGATAACATGGTCCCCACAGTCCGGTTGATGTTGCGGATGGGGACATCCAGCTTCACCACTTCACCCTTCTCAAGACGGGGAAGGACTTTTTCGATGAGTTCGTTGTCAAGGGCTTTTTCCAGTCCATGATCCTGGGCCTGGTTGCAGTAGGTTCCAAATCCTGGAGGAACAGGGGGTTTCCGCAGGAGGGGAGTCAGATCGAGGCCTTGAGTTTTCCAGTGATGGATGGCTTTCTCGGTGTCCAGGCATTCCACATGCCCCACCATTTCATTCACAGTACGGAATCCCAGTTCGGCCATGATTGTCCGAAGGTCTTCGGCGATGAAAGTGAAAAAGTTGATCACATGTTCGGGCTTGCCAGTGAACTTCTTGCGCAGATGGGGGTCCTGAGTGGCTACGCCGACCGGGCAGGTGTTCAGGTGGCATTTCCGCATCATGATACAACCGAGTGAGATGAGTGCCGTGGTGGCGAATCCAAACTCTTCTGCTCCCAGCAAACAGGCGATGGCGACATCCTTACCCGTTTTGAGCTGTCCGTCCGTTTCCACGATGATCCGGCTGCGCAGGTCATTGACCAGGAGAGTCTGGTGGGTTTCCGAAAGGCCCAGCTCCCAGGGGAGTCCCGCATGTTTGATCGAAGTCTGTGGGCTGGCTCCTGTGCCTCCATCATGCCCGCTGATCAGGACTACATCCGCCTTGCCTTTGGCTACCCCGGCGGCGACAGTTCCCACTCCCACTTCCGCCACCAGCTTCACACTGATCCGCGCTTCCTTGTTGGCATTCTTGAGGTCGTGGATGAGCTGCGCCAGGTCCTCGATCGAATAGATATCATGATGCGGAGGTGGCGAAATCAGTTGCACACCCGGGGTTGAGTGACGTACCCGTGCGATGACTTTATCCACCTTGTGGCCCGGTAACTGCCCTCCCTCGCCGGGCTTGGCGCCTTGGGCCATCTTGATCTGAATCTCATCCGCATTGACCAGGTAACTGTTAGTCACTCCAAAGCGTCCAGAGGCCACCTGCTTGATCGCACTCCGTCTCCAGTCGCCATTGGCATCACGGACAAACCGCTCCGGATCCTCGCCTCCCTCACCGGTATTGCTCTTGCCGCCGATCCGGTTCATGGCAATTGCCATGGTCTCATGGGCTTCCTTGCTGATTGAGCCAAAGGACATGGCTCCGGTCTTGAATCGCCGTAAAATCGACTCGACTGGTTCCACTTCCTCAAGGGGTACAGGCTTCCTGATTTTCCTGAAGCTCAACAGGCGGCGCAGGGTAGAGGTGTTGTGCTCATGATGATTGACCAGGTCTGAAAACTCATCCCAGGTTGGCCGGTGATTCCGGCGGACCGCCTCCTGGAGCTTGGCAATCGTAAGGGGATTGATCTGGTGGTATTCCCCATCCCGCCGCCAGGCATATTGTCCACCCGAAATCAGGGGACGGTACTCTTCAACATCATGTTGAGGGAAAGCATAGCGGAACCTTTGGAGGGATTCCTGATAAATTTCTGCCAGGTCAACACCCTGGATCCGTGATGCCGTTCCGGTGAAATAGTTTTCAATGAAACGGCTGTTCAGACCGACTGCCTCGAAAATCTGGGCACCGCGATAACTTTGAAGTGTGGAGATCCCCATCTTTGACATGACCTTGAGGATCCCCTTGTTGACTGCCTTGACATAGTTTTTGAGTCCTTTGGTGGTGTCCACCTTTTCCATCTGGCCATTCAGGATCATCGACTCAATGGTTTCGAAGGCAAGATAGGGATTGATCGCACCAGCTCCATAACCCAATAACAGAGCGAAGTGGTGAACTTCGCGTGCCTCGCCTGTCTCCAGAACAATACCCACGCGGGTGCGTGTGCCTTCCCGGACCAGGTGATGATGTAAAGCGGCCACCGCAAGCAGGCTGGGGATGGGAATATGGTTCCGGTCGATTCCACGATCGCTGAGGATCAGAAGGTTGATCCCGCTGTCTATGGCCTCGGAAGCCTCTTCGAATAATGCCTCGATCCGTCTCTCCATGCCCGGTGATCCCCCCGATACCGGGGTAAGGATCGATAGGACACGTGACCGAATCCTTCCAACCCTGATTTCCTTGATCTGCTGCAACTCCCGGTTGGAGAGAATTGGTTGACGTAAATAGAGTTGATGGCACTGCTCGGGTGTTTCTTCGAAAAGGTTTCCCTCCGCGCCAATCGTAGTGGCCATTGAGGTCACCAGTTCTTCACGGATTGCATCGAGAGGTGGATTGGTCACCTGGGCGAAGAGCTGCTTGAAATATGCATAGAGCAGGGGGGCTTGATCAGAGAGAACTGCAAGCGGGGTGTCATTCCCCATCGAACCCACCGGTTCAGCACCATCCTGAGCCATGGGGCCAAGAATGACCCGCAGGTCCTCACGCGAATACCCATATACCCTTTGTTGTTCCTCCAGCCGGTTAGCATCCATTGTCGGCACCCTACCCTGGCAGTCCGGTAAGTTGGCCAACTCGACACGGTTTTCACGGAGCCATTTCCGGTAGGGTCTGCGCCCGATCAACTGTTCTTTCAACTCTTCATCGGCAATGATGCGCTCCTGCTCGGGATCGACAAAGAACATTCTCCCGGGCTGGAGTCTCCCCTTCATGGCTACGTTCTCAGGAGGAATCGGCAGGACCCCGGTTTCAGAGGCCATAATCACCAGATCATCTTTGGTAACAGTGTATCGTGAAGGACGCAAGCCATTGCGATCCAGTACCGCTCCCATGCGGATTCCATCAGTGAATGCGATCGAGGCCGGACCATCCCAGGGTTCCATCAGGCAGGCGTGATATTCATAAAAAGCCTTACGGTCATCGGTCATCGTTTCGTGACCATCCCACGGTTCCGGGATCAGCATCATCATGGCATGACCGAGTGAACGACCACCGAGAACCAGGAGCTCAAGCACATTATCCAGCGTGGCGGAATCGCTTCCCCCGGGGACCACAACCGGGAAGATCTTCTGGAGGTCTTTACCGAAATTGTTTGATTGCAGAAGTGTTTCCCGTGCGTGCATCCAGTTGATGTTGCCACGCAGGGTGTTTATTTCACCGTTGTGAGCCAGGAAACGGAATGGATGCGCCAGGTCCCAGGTTGGGAAGGTGTTTGTGCTGTAACGTTGGTGTACCAGCGCCAGTGCTGAAACCATGTCCTCGCTGGCCAGATCGGGATAATACCGGCTGACTTGATCCGCCAGCAGCAAACCCTTGTAAACCATGGTGCGTGAGGAGAGGCTGGGGAGGTAGAAATAACTGGCCTGACGGATTCCTGATCCGCGCACCTCGTTCTCGATCCGTTTGCGGATGACATACAGCTTGCGCTCAAAAGCCAGTTCATCCGTTCCACCAGTGGCTGCCTTTCCGATAAACACCTGGCGCATGACGGGTTCGACTGCACGGGCCACATCACCGATGGGCGTGTTATCGGTGGGAATCTCCCTCCAGCCGAGGAGATTTTGTCCTTCATCTCGGATGATCCTCTCGAACGAACGGGCGCAGAATTCACGCTCACCAGGTTCTGTCGGGAAAAAAACCAGTCCGGTACCGTATTCACCTGGAGCAGGAAGATGGATCCCTGCTTCATCCGCGACACGCGAAAAGAAGGCATGGGGCATCTGAATGAGAATCCCAGCGCCATCTCCTGTCTGGGCATCACATCCGCAAGCCCCGCGATGTTCGAGATTCCGCAGGATCTGCAGGGCGTCGGAAATAATCTTACGAGACTTTCGGCCTTTGATGTCGGCAACAAAACCCACTCCGCAGCTATCGTGTTCGAAAGCCCGGTCATAGAGTCCTGTTCTGGCCGGTGGGCCGTATCTCTGCATCTTACTGCCCCTTTCCTGGTCTCATCCCGGCTTCCGCTGAAGCGGGTGATGACAGCGATTCCTTGCCCTTCTTCCGAGATACCGCCCAGCATGTGAACTGAACCTCGAGTGGGATCGTACTTCGGAAGCAGCTCCGCCCCCTCGGGTCCGGTGAGCAGGGTAGCCTCCTATCCTGCGCTCCGAGGCAAACCGGGCGATAGTGCCAAGGACCTAAATCAAGATACCGTTCAACTTTCCTTCAGGCAACCCCTGTCTGAAGCAGGTGAACACAGGTGCGAAACCGTATTCCCATACCATTGAGATTGTACACCAATAGACCCTTCTGTGGGGGCCTTCATCCCTCTCAAGCCAGGATGTACCGCCGGTCTTCCTGGTCCTATCCTAATGGATCTCCAGAGTCCAAATCCAGTTACAAACATCGGTCTGTCGTCCTCTCCGAAGACAGGGTCGACCGAAACTCCAATGTCCTTCGTACGTTAATTACAAGGAGACAAAAAAGTTCATGAAAGGAGAGTGATCGCGATGAATGAAAAACCGGTCATAAAATCAGCACTGGTTATAGCGCTCGTTTTCCTCTTGGGTGTTGGTACGGGCGCGGGAGGATGGATGGTTCGGCATTCGAATCTCCTTGGAGGTGAAGCACGTTCTGCCCCTCCGGTGTATGTGCCACCCCAGACAGTTTCTCCACAACCGCCGCCGGCAGCAAGTAATACCCAGAATCAAACACCCCTGGGAATACAACCGGATCCTTTTTTCGGGACCGATCCATTTGGTTCTGGTCCATTGGATAACTGGGATCCATTCCGGGAAATGCAGATGATGCATCAGCGGATGGAGAGGTTATTCAACGATTCGTTCGGACGATTTATGACAAGCCCGCAATTCTCAGGGCAATCCTCCATGCTCCAGTTCTCCCCGGATGCGGATCTTCGTGATGAGGGTGATCATTACAAGGTCCTGATGGATTTGCCTGGCGCTGACAAAGGTGAGATTGAAGTCAAGGTTGAGGGTCAAAACCTGATGGTATCCGGAAAAAGGGATGAACAGGTCGAGGAGAAAGATAAGACCGGGACAGTTATCCGGAGCGAAAGGCGGAGTGGACGTTTCCAGAGGTCGATTCCACTTCCCGGCCCGGTGAAAAATGAAGCAGTTGAAGCCAGTTATGAGAACGGTGTCTTGAGCGTGACACTGCCCAAAGCCACCGCGCCAACTCCATCGAGCAAGATTGAGATCAAGTAAGACTGGTGATTAACGCCCTCTCCCCCTTGCCAGCCGGTGCAGGGCGACGGTGTAAGGCATGGCTCCTGTGACCCGCTGTTCGGGGGGAGGGATATAAGAAGGGCCACCGGCGATCAATTCGATCTCAACCGGTTGGTTCCAGTAAGACTGAGGGAGCGAGAAGGAAATGCGCGTGGGTTGAGCGGGGACTACCACAGGAGGAGTGGGAGTCCCCCCCTCGATCCTTGCGGAGAGGGTTTGGGGTTCACTGGGTCCACCCAGGAGGGAGTTGGTATCCACCTCAATCACCTCTCCCATTCCCCCCAGACGGAAAAGGCAGTTTCTCGCCATTCGCCCTTGTGGATCGATGCCTCCGATCACACCAATGATCCCCGCGCCATTTGCCAGGGTGATACTTTCCGGAGCTTGCATGCAGACTTGTTCCAGTTGATCAGTGTAAGCGGGGTCCATGGTCTCATTGTAAACCTGACGGTCATTGGGGTGCCTCATACATCCAGGTGGCAGGACCCGCTGGTCTTCCAGGAAGGTATAGATCCGGTCCGCCACAAGCCGGAGCGCAGCGGGATTGCAGTGTGAGTCATAGACAAGTGAGTGCTTGGCCATGTAATTCCGGTGATCGAAAAGGGGCAGGGTCGAGCACTCCGGGATTCCCAGCTGCTGGCAAACCTGCTGGACCTTTCTGTAGATCGGCTCGGAGTGATACCGGGTTCCAAAGGTCATGACCAGGAACCTCGATCCTCGTTGCAGGCAAAGATCACGCATGGTCTGCATCTCGGATGCCACCCATTTCCACCGTGCCATCGCTTCATGATAAGACCCCATGCCGAGAGGAGGCGCGATATCAGGCACTTCATTCCACCACTGTGAAAACTTCCGGGTGAGTGCGAATCCACCCGCCTGTTCATCAAGAC
>CAYZUX010000130.1:0-16737 GCA_964481775.1 uncultured bacterium
TCCTCTCTTCACGGAAAAGAGCGATATACAGGTTATCCAAAACCTGTTGATTCTCGTGACCGCACGTTTGATTCCTGAGGAATGACCTTCACTCACTGGTGGCCTGAGGGTAAAATAGAAAATCAATAAGTGACAACAGGGTGAGAAACCCAAGGGGTGAAATCCTGAGACCAAAAGTACCGAAGGAGAGACGACATGACGTACGTTGTTACAGAGCCGTGCGTTGATTGCAAGTATGGGGATTGCGCGGAAGTATGTCCGGTTGAATGCTTCTATGAGGGTGATGATATGCTCTATATCAATCCAGAGGAATGTATAGACTGTGATGCTTGTGCCCCGGTATGCCCAGTTGCCGCCATCTTCCCGGATTCGGAGTCTGATCAGGTATGGATCGATAAGAATGCGAATTTCGATTTTGACGATAGCAAACGGGTGAGTGACAAGGCTTCAGTCACCCATGGACCCAAGTGGGACCCCAAACTAGCCAACCCAGACTGATTTTGTACAACAGGAACAGGATAAAATCGGCCCCCCTTCTTCTTTAGGGAGAAGGGGGGTTTTCATTGAAGATACACAACACGGTGGATCAATGGATCATGGAAACAACCAGCACCAGGGAATCTCTCTCCATTCAAATAGCCAACTTTTGCGGGATCGATTCTGAGGGGATTCTCTCCCTTATTGAGGTTCCCATTGACCGGAAGATGGGTGATCTGGCTCTTCCATGTTTCCGCCTGGCAGGGCGTCTGAAACGAGCTCCCAATGTGATTGCGAATGAAATCTCGGAACACCTGAGAATGCAACTCCTGCCGGGAATCAAATCGGTTGAAGCAGTGGGGGGGTACCTGAATATCCGTTTTGATCCCGCATTTCGTGCTAAATCTCTTTTGCAGGCCATTCTCGATCAGGGTGAAAGGTATGGAGCCGGCGTAGAGGGCGAGGGGAAGACAGTGGTTCTTGATTTCTCCTCACCTAACATCGCCAAGCCGTTCAGTGTCGGGCATCTCCGCTCAACAGTCATCGGACAGGCAGTCGCCAACCTGCTCTCTTTCCAGGGATACCAGTGTGTGCGAGTGAACCACCTGGGTGACTGGGGAACACAATTCGGAAAACTGATTGTGGCTTTCAAGATGTGGGGTAGTGAAGTGGACCTTGAGGGTGAATCACCCATCAAGGCGCTTTTGGACCTCTATGTTCGTTTTCACAAGATGGCTGAATCTGATTCCTCCTTGGAGGACATGGCGCGTGAATGGTTTAAGCGTCTGGAGGATGGTGATGAGGAGGCAGTCAGGATCTGGACCCACTTCCGGGAACTCAGCCTCAAGGAATTTCAGCGCATGTATGAACGTCTGGGTGTCAGTTTCGACTCCTTTGATGGTGAAGCCTTTTACAATGACAAGATGCAGCGCGTCATCGACAGGCTGCAGGAAAAAGGACTGCTGGAGGAATCAAGGGGAGCCAAAATCGTCAATCTGGAACCCTATGGTCTGACTCCGATTCTCATCCAGCGGAGTGATGATGCCTCTCTGTATGCCACACGTGACTTGGCCGCCGCCTATTACCGTTATGAGACTTACCACTTCCACAAGAACCTCTATTTTGTGGCCACACAGCAGAATGAGCATTTCCGTCAACTGATCAAGACTTTGGAACTGCTGGGAGAACCATGGGCCAAAGACTGTGTGCATGTCGCCTTTGGCCTGATCAGTTTTGCCGAGGGAACAATGAGCACTCGTAAAGGAAAAGTGATTTTCCTTGAAGATGTCCTTGATCAGGCAGTGGAGCGTGTGGACAGGATCATTGCTGAAAAAAATCCCGGACTTGCCCAGAGGGAGAAAGTGGCGGAACAGGTGGGGATTGGAGCCATCCGGTTCTATGACCTCTCACGACGGCGAATCAAGGATTGGGTCTTCGATTGGGAGCGGATCCTCAACTTTGATGGCGAGACCGGCCCATATGTGATGTACAGTTATGCCCGTTTGATGAGTATTCTGCGGAAAGGTGCTGAACGGGGATTGGTGCCTTATGAGGACTCGGGTGAGTGTGATTTTTCATCTCTCGACAATGAAGAAGCAAATGATTTGTTATGTACGATGGAGAGTTTCAAAGGCTCTCTGGTGCGCGCCGCCGAACAGTATGAACCTTCAATCCTGACACAGGTTTTGGTGGACATCGCGGACCGGTCGAACCGTTTTTATAATGCACATCACGTGCTGGTCGAGGATGAGTGTGTGGCTCGCACCCGCCTGCTTCTCATCGCTTGTGTGGCGGTGCTTCTGCGTACCGGTCTCGGTTTATTGGGCCTGGCTGCTCCGGAGGAGATGTGACCATTTTATCGTTCCCTTTTATGAGTCCTTGTGGCTGCCTCCCGTTTTTGATTGAAATGGTTACTTTTATTGGGTCTGCTCCAAGAGGAGCTCCATGCGGTTCCCGATACCGATGTGATTGTCTCAGGTGATTACCATTTGCTCGGTCTGCGCTATTTCCGTGGGATCCCCATCGTAACCCCACGGGAGTTCCATGAGAGGCTACCGCAAGAATGATCGCAGCCTGTCTTCTCTTTACGCTGTCCAGCGCTTGAGGGGATGAATCCGTTCCTTGAGCGGGAACTTCACCACCCCACCGGCGATATAGGAATCGTAGACCCCCATGATCATCTCCAGGGCATCGCGCGCTTTCTGCATGGAGACACCGGGTTCACGGTTCTCCTCGATTGACGCGAGCAAATCTGCCGTGGCAAACCCATTCATAGTGTTGATCAGTTCTTTGTTGTCGGTGGGAAGTGCCGGAGGAGCGTCCGGAAGCGTCTCCCACTTGGCATCTTTATCACCAGGCGCCCAGGATGAATCCCGGAGCATAAAGATGATGGGTTCGTTGGGAATCCGGATGGTAACAATCCCTTTCGATCCGTAGATGTCTAATCCCCAGCGTCCCCCGTCGCCATCAGCACTCTTCATCGAACTGAAGTAGGCTTTGAGCCCACCGCCATATCCATAAATCGCTTGGATCCGGTCCCCCATAACTGGACCGAGAGGTTCAGTTGGTTCATGGACATCCTCTTTTTTGGCTGGACGGCCATCCACCGTGATGTCCGCGGCAACCCACTCAGGTTTACCAAGGAAATACAGGAGGAGGTCCATGCTGTGCGTGCCAAGAACGAGAAGATCCTCTCCCCCGGCTCGTTTGTCCTCTTTCCCACGTGCCCGGATTTCGAGGATATCTCCGATCAGTCCTTCCTCGAAAACCTTTTTTTTCACATGGGCAATCTGGGGTGTCATCCGTTTCTGGTGAGCCACCGCCCACTTGAGGTTTTTGGCTTCAATCGCGGCCACCATTTCATCTGCTTCGGCAAGATCCACCGCAAGGGGCTTCTCCATATAACCATGTGCATTCACCTCCGCAGATGCAAGGAGGTATTCTTTGTGGCGAATGGTAAAACGGGGTCCGATTGAGACGAGATCAGGTTTCTCGGTGGCCAGCATCTCTTTGTAGTCAGCGTAAGTCTTGGCAGCGCCTGCCTCTTTGCCGAACTTGGCACGGGCTTTCTCGTGGGGATCAGCCAGTCCAGCCACTTCCACATTCGGCAGATTCTTCCAGGCCAAGTGCAGCTGGTGTCCATATTGACCATTTTCCCAATCACCGATCACACAGGCCCGGTATTTCTTTGACTCCTGTGCTGACTCGACACTCTTGCCCATCGTGCTGGCGGCCACGAAAGCTCCGAGGGATGCGAGGAATTCACGCCTGTTTTGGTACATTCTATTCTCCTATTGAGAGATTCCCTTGAGAATCAGATTTCCTCCTGGCCTTGTCCCTCTACGAACAACGCATCCACGAAGGATTTCGGATCAAAGGGTTCGAGGTCATCAATCCCCTCGCCCAAGCCGACAAACTTGACGGGGATACCGAGGTTCTTTCTCACTGCGATAGTAACTCCCCCCTTGGCGGTTCCATCCAGCTTGGTAAGGACGATCCCTGTGAGTGGAACAATTTCCTGGAAGAGCTTTGCCTGCGATAGACCATTTTGTCCAGTGGAGGCATCCAGGACCAGGAGAGTCTCCTGTGGAGCTCCCTGGACTTCGCGTCCGATGATACGGCCAATCTTCTCCAGCTCCTTCATGAGATTGGTTTTATTGTGAAGCCGGCCGGCGGTATCGATGATGACCGTGTCTGCATTGCGTGAACGTGCTCGCGAGATCGAGTTGAACACTACCGAAGCCGGGTCGGAACCATCTGGACCGGTTACGATCTCGCAGCCGGAGCGTTCTGCCCAGATCCGGATCTGGTCGATCGCAGCCGCACGAAAAGTATCCGCCGCTGAGATAATGACCGAATGTCCTTCACCACGCAGACGATTTGCCAGCTTGCCGATGGTGGTGGTCTTACCTGTTCCATTGACCCCCACAATGAGGATGACATTCAGGGGATCCTGGAGGTTGAGTCCGGGTGCTTCAGCTCCGATCTCCTCCAAAATCAGGTCGTGAAAAGTAGTCCGAAGCCACTCAAAGTCGGCTTCCTGTCCTGAGGGGATGGCACGGGCTTTTTGACGGATTGCCTCGATCAGCCGCAAGGAGGTCTCAACCCCGACATCGGCTTGAATCAACGCTTCCTCCATTTCCTCAAGGAGAGCCTCATCTACTTTTCCTCTTCTTCTGAAAAGGGAGAGTGTCTGTGAAATGAGGGTTGTCTTGGTTTTGGTTAGACGGTCGCGGACCTTGGCGAAAAAGCCCTTTTCCTGACCCTCCTGGGGTGTTGTGGGATTTGGGTCCCCCGCGGGAGAACTACCACCCACCAACCTGCGAAACCAACCGCCACTCTGTTCAGCCATGCCGTATCCGTTATTTCCCCTTCGCCTGTTTGGGCACGGGAATGTGATCCTTGACAATCACTTCCTTTCCAGTCTCCGCGGATCTGTATACCGCGTCGATCAGCTGCATGGTCTGATAGGCCTCTTCGGCATGGACCACAATCTCTTTTTCGCCACGGATACAGTCGACAAACCAGATCACCTCTTCCTCGTGGGGCTGAACTTCCGGTATCTCACGGAACTCGATGTCGATGTGATTCCCATTTCGTACTGTATAAGCCTTATGCGGATAGGCTGTCAATCCGCCCTTGTCTCCCAGGACAATCTGCAGGAAGGATTCTTTTTCGGTGTGGGTGGCCCAGGCTGATTCAATCAGAAGAGAGGCTCCATTTCTGAGCCTTGCCATCCCGCAGGCGAAATCCTCAACCGTGTATGTCTTTGGATCCAGTTTTCCCCAGGTGTGGTACTGCTCCTTGGTGTTGCCGAACTTGGTGTATGTCTGCCCGCTGACTGACTCTATCCCGGGAAAACCCATCAACCACAACGTCAAATCGAGGGCATGGACACCTATATCGATCATCGGCCCGCCCGCTGACTTCTCCTTGATATGGAAGGCACCCCAGCCCGGAATACCCACACGCCGTGTGGAGTGAGACCTGCCGTAGTAAACCGTCCCCAAATCACCTGCCTCCACCATCCTTTTAAGTGCCTGATTTTTTGGATCAAAACGGAAATGCTGACCGATTGTCAGAAGTCCTTTGGACTTCTGGGCCGCTTCCACCATTGCCTTGGCCTCTTTGGCGTTCATGGCAATGGGTTTCTCGCACAAGACATTGATATCCCTTTTCAGAGCGATAATTGCTGGTTCCTTGTGGGCATAATTCGGGGTACAGATGCTGATCCCATCCAGGTCCTCGATAGCCAACATTTTACGATAATCATTGTAGTGGCGTTTGAATCCATATTTTTCCGCAAAGGCTTTGACACGGTCTTCCTGAACATCACAACAGGCCACTAACTCGACATCTTTTACACGCTGGTAACCACGCAAGTGAAAATCGGCGATACCCCCAGTTCCAACCACACCTATTTTGATCGGCACGTCTCCATCTCCTGTCGGATATTAGATCGGATCCTCTTCATGGATCTGAAAGGGTGATCCTGAAATAACACAGCCTGAAAGTCCATCCTGAAAGGAATTGCCTAATCTTTGGTACCCACATCATGGCAGAACACATCGAGTACCATTGTGTTTTCCCGTTCCTCGTGGTTGGTGATTTCTTCGATCAGATCGAGGGTGGCCTGTGGAACATCCTGTGGCCAGAATGTCGAGTTTCGAGGGTTCTCAAATGCACGGATCATCTCCTGAATGGTCTGGAGAACTTTGTCATGTTCCATACGAATCTGTTCAACCTGGGGGGAAAGGGTTGGACGCATTTCGATAACTGGCTTCAGGAAGCCATCCGCCTCTTCGAATTCCATATGCTCGCGCATGACATTCAGAAAATTCTTGAGGAGGTCCAAAAGCTTCTGTAATCCCTGTTCTGAATTTGAAATCTTGGCGTCTTCGGCAACAATTCGAACCTGTTCAAGTGTCTGGTGCAGTTTCTCATGCTCATCGAGAGAAACTCTGGCGATTTTTTGATTGCGGTTTTCGTAGTTTTGCATGTTTCAACTCCTTATGTTTCAGGTCCCTTGCCGGTCTTTAATTATCACGGGGGAATTTCCCCAAATAACCATTTTGGTGCAATTATGACACACTCAGCCCACCTAGGATACAGTTTCAAGAAGACTCCGAACTGTGCTCCGTGTTGATATCAAGAATATCTATCTGATCCGTGTAAGGGACTGTCCGGTAAGACCTTATGCGATGAAACTGTGCCAGCAGGTCACTCATCCTCCGGGTACATTCCAGGCAGTCCTGGAGCAGAGTAAGCTGCTTTTCATTCAACTGGGGATGGGAACCCAGCAGCAACTCCAGACGTCCCATAAGCGAGGTGACAGGCTGACTGAAATGGTGACAGGTGGCCCCGATGCTCTCCATCATGACACGAAGCCGTTCGGCATCGATCAATTGGGCCTGCTGATGGCGTAGGAGATGCCTGAGACGGTTCCGTTCCATCACCCGGTGAACGACTCTTTCCAGGCCTTCGCGTGAAAGACGTCCCTTGACCAGATAATCGGTGACCCCTCGCTTCATCGCTTCGACTGCAAGTTCCTCATTTCCTCTTGCCGTGATGAGAACCACTGCCTGGTCAGGATTCAGCTCCAAGGCACGCTGAAGGACAGCCAATCCAGTCATGTCAGGCAGGTCATAATCAAGAAACAGGCAGTCAAACTCCTGTTGCTCAAGCAGTTTCATGGCCGAAGTTCCATCGAAACAGATAAGAGGACTCACGGGGAATGGTAAACTCTGTAAGAGTGCCTTGAGCAAATTGATATGATCCTCCTGATCATCCACCAAAAGGACACTTAACAGAGGTCTTTCCCTCTTGACGGGTTCTTCCTGGACTGCCTTTGGTTCGTTTGAATCAAGGTTCATGAAACCACCTGGATGTCTGTCGATCTTCCACTATTGAAAATGGTACCAGAATTGTATGATTCCACTTCGAGTTCATGCAAGGACCCTGGAGGCCCTCTTTCTGGGAGACTCCAATCCGGGTAGATTGTGGCTGATACCAGCAAAATGAAAGGGGTTGGATCGTGTTGCGAGTCGCGTTTGCCGCCGATCATGGTGGATTTCCGTTGAAAGCTGACCTGATGAAGGTGGCTGAATCCCTGGCATGTGAGGTCATGGACCTGGGTGCGTTCCAGTATGAGGCCTTGGATGATTACCCGGATTTTGCTCTGAAAGCCGCCAAGGCGGTTCAGGAAGGGAAAGTGGATCGTGCGGTAGTCCTTTGTGGCAGTGGCGTTGGAGCGTGTGTTGTTGTCAATAAAGTCAAAGGGGTTCGAGCAGGGCTGTGTCATGACACCTACAGTGCTCACCAAGGCGTGGAACATGACTCCATCAACATCCTCTGTCTGGGGGCAAGGATCATCGGTATCGAGCTTGCCAAAGAGATCGTAAAAGCGTTCCTCCAAGCCCGGTTCACCGGGGAGGAACGTCACGTGCGTCGTCTGGCCAAGGTTTCGGAGATTGAAACGGCTGGTTAATCCAACGAGAGGAGTTCCACATGATGACTCGCAATATGGGGAACATGTTCCTTCCAGATACTGTATCGAAAGCCTATGAAACCGCGAGGTTAAAGGCTGAAGAGAGGCAGATTGTCCGCCGGATTTGGGACCGTGATCATACGCTCTGGCGTCCCGATCCGACTGAAATCTCGAACCGGCTGGGTTGGCTGGATCTGCCGAAACAGACCCTTGATGAGCTTCCAGCACTCACTGGCAGAATCGAGCGGCTTCTTGATTACAAGCCCACTGATGTTGTCCTGTTGGGAATGGGGGGAAGCAGTCTCTGTCCCGAGGTCTTCCGGAGGACTTTTGGTTCAGGCGGTTCCTTTCCGTTACTGCATGTCCTCGATTCAACAGCTCCTGATTGGGTCCGGATGGTTTCCTCAAGAATCCAGATTGAGTCCACTCTGTTTCTCCTGGCCAGCAAGTCAGGTGGAACCATCGAAGTGATGAGTGCTTTCAAGTATTTCTGGAAATCCGTCAGTGATTCCTCCACCGATCCGGGCGATCATTTCATCGCGATCACGGATCCAGGGACTGGGCTTGCCCGATTAGCTGAGGAACGAGGATTTTTGGACATCTTCCTGAATAATCCCGAAGTGGGCGGTCGATACTCGGCATTGTCCCTGTTTGGAATCGTTCCTGCTCTTTTGATTGGAATCAAAGTGGAGGAGCTTCTCCAGAAATCATTGGACCTTTCATTATCCTGTCAGAATCCGAATCTCGACAGTAACCCGGGAAGCCAGCTTGGCCTTTATATGGCCTCCTGCGCCGCAGTGGGCAAAGACAAGCTGACACTGATCATGGATCCCGCACTTGAAAGTTTTGGATTATGGATCGAGCAGCTCATCGCTGAAAGTACCGGGAAAGAAGGGAAGGGAATACTGCCGGTGGCTACGGAACCGTTGATGCCATTGCCTGTCTATGGCGATGACCGTGCCTTTGTGGTGGTGAGTGATGACTCCGCCAGTCCCCTTCCCCAACAGTCCGAATCCTTTCTTGCGGCTGGTCATCCCGTCATGGTTCTTCCGATCTCCAGCCATCTTGATCTGGGTGCGGAGTTCTTCAGGTGGGAATTTGCCACCTCCATTGTCAGCCATTTTCTGGATATTCAACCTTTTGACCAACCCAACGTACAGGAAGCAAAAACACTCACTGGAGCCGTTCTGGACCAGTTCAAAAATGAGGGGTGTTTGCCACCCGACCTACCACAGAAATCCTTGGATGACCTGCTTGCGGAAGCCTCACCAGGTGACTACTTCGCGATCATGGCCTATATCCTTGAGACACCCGAGATTGAGACATCCATTAATGATCTGCGCCAGGCTGTCTCGACCCGCTACCGGATAGCCACCACAGCCGGATATGGACCACGCTTCCTGCATTCGACCGGCCAGTACCACAAGGGTGGCCCCAATACCGGATTGTTCCTTCAGTTGGTGCAGGAGCAGACCGACATCTCCATTCCAGAGGAGAAATATGGGTTCGCAGTCCTTTGTGAGGCACAGGCATTGGGAGATTATCAGGCATTGGTGTCAAAGGGACGTAGAGTCATCCGGATACGATTGGGAAAAGATGCCGCGCGGGATATCCGACAACTGGCCGAAAGCATTCGGAAAGGTTGACCGGCCAACTTGAAACCTTTCAGGAACCGGTTAAAGTCAGCCTCAGCGCTGGCGGAAAGCAATATCATACCCGGGGTTCTTGGAGGTTAAAAAAAGATGGTCATGGAAGGCATCTATCCGATCACCAGGGAACAGGTCGAGTTTTATCAAGAGAATGGTTTTATCCAGTTGCCGGAGGTCCTTTCAAAAGAGGAGGTCCGTGATCTTCGTACCATCTTAACCACTGCCACCCGTGACCGAAAAAAAAGATACGCCAAAGGTCAGATCCGTGTGGATCCCCGATATGAGAAAGTCTTTGTGCAGATGGTCAATCTCTGGGAAGACTACCCAGAAATCCGTCCCTATGTTCTCAGCCGCCGATTCGCTGAGATCGCAAGAAAACTTACACACAGCCGGGCTGTCCGCCTCTGGCATGACCATGCGCTCATCAAACCCCCGCTGGATGGTGCAGAAACTCAATGGCATCAGGATTTTCCTTATTGGCCGATGAATGAGCCCGGGGCTCTTTCACTCTGGCTGGCGCTGGATGATGTGAATGAGAAGAACGGGTGTCTGTGTTTTGTTCCCCGTTCGCACAAGTATGGACGTCTCGATCCTGTCAGCCTGACCAAACGGGATAGCGTGTTCAAACGGGCCGGGCTGAAAAAGCGTGATGTCAAACCGGTTGTGATGGCAATGAAGGCCGGCTGGTGCACATTCCATGATGGAAACACTTTCCACTACGCCTATGGCAACACCACAAACCGTCCAAGACGAGCCCTGGCGATCATCTATATGCCAAATGGTACCACCTATAATGGCGCCTCACATTGTTGTACCGATGGATATGGCCTCAAGCCAGGCGCACCGATCCGGGGGAAAAGATTTCCGATCCTCGCTGGACGGTAACTGAGGGATTATCCGCTCCGGATCCGAGCCAGCTCCCGTATCCAGCGCAGGATGGTGAAGGGTGTCACCTTGGAAACACCTTCGCGGCGCTCAATAAACGTTATCGGGACCTCATGATGATGGAGTCCAGCCCGCTCGAAGTGGTAAAGAATCTCCTCCACAATGGCCGGCCCGGTGGTGGTCAGTTTCTCCCAGGGGATGGCTTGAAGCGCGCGCCGGCTGAAGCAGCGGTAACCGGAGGTACAGTCTCTGGCATGGAGCCCCAAGACCTGCCTTGCCATCCAGTTCGCCACCGCGCTGTTCCAGTAGCGCCATCGGGGCCACCCTTCGATCCTTCCCCCCGGGATATAACGCGATCCAATCACCAGATCGATTCCTTGAGTCCCTTTCTCAAAAGGTGCAAGAAGGCTCGGGATGAATTCGGGAGGATGTGAGAAATCAGCGTCCATCTCCAGGGCGAATGAGTAGTCATGATCTCTGGCCCACCGGAATCCCTCGATTCCGGCCAGTCCTCGACCTCGTGGGGGCTTCCGGTGTATAACATGGAGTGTTGAATCGGTCTGTGCGAGATGATCGGCTATCTCTCCGGTTCCATCGGGACTCTGGTCATCCACAACCATTATTTCCATGCCAGTAAGCTTAAGGGAGCGGATTGCCGTGACCAGTGGTTCAAGGTTTTCGCGTTCGTTATAGGTGGGGAGAATGAGTAGGATCGATCCAAACATAGCGGCCTGGCAACGAGAAGGGCCCCTTTTCAATTCATATCAAGACCCCAGTCTTCCCGGGGATCGATTGTGTGAGGAAACGCACAACGTTTACCATCATGATCAAATGGTACAGGTAGGTCCATTTTTCGTCCACAAGGACATCTACGATGGTCATTTTTATCCTCCACAACCGGAAGACTATGCACCCCCACGGCCATCCTTGACACCCCTACGGCTGATCCTGTTGATCGTGGGGCTGGCCTGTCTGGGTATTGGGTTGGGTTTTGTTCTGCCAGTGTGAGTGTCCCTTGAACCCATCACGTCCACTCGATTCATATCTCGGTTACATCTTTGATCTGGATGGGACCATTTATCTCGGGCCGAACCTGATTGAGGGTGTGGGAAACATGCTGAGCGGCCTTCGTAAAGCAGGGAAAGCCATCCGTTTCCTCTCCAATAAACCTCTTCAAAACCGCTCTGATTACGCTGGAAAGCTGCGAAGTTTGGGAGTTGAGGCTCGTGATGAGGAGGTCATCAATTCCTCGCTGGTCGCGGCGAGGTATCTTGCAAAGCACCATCCGGGAGACAAGGTTCTGGTGATTGGTGAGGCACCATTGATCCTTGAACTTGTGGAGGCAGGGATTCAAGTGGTTGATGATGGATTGACCTGTGACCTGGTGTTGCTGTCATTCGACCGTGATTTCCACTATGTCAAACTCCATCAGGCCATGGTGGCCGCTCACCGGGGTGTTCCCTTGTATGCCACCAATCCGGATGTGACCTGTCCCGTGGAACATGGGGTCATTCCGGACTGTGGGGCAGTGATTGCCGCGTTGGAAGCATGTTCAGGCAGGAAGATGGATCTTGTGCTCGGGAAGCCCTCTCATGTGATGCTGGAGGTCATCTTAAATGATCTTGATCTGCCTCCCGGTGAGGTCCTCCTGGTGGGGGACCGATTGGAAACTGACATGGAGATGGGACGCCACGCGGGGATGGCCACTGCCCTTGTATTAACCGGCGTCACCCAAAGACACCAAGTGGATCTCTGGCCTCACAAACCCACTTGTATCCTCTCCTCAGCGGCCGAGATCATGCCCATGTAGCGGGGTGATTACTTCTCATCCTCATATGGGATCTCATCCAGAGGTCTTGCCTGGAATTCCTTCTGAGCAGGCGGCAAGCCTTGTGGCATGGAATCTTTGCTGTACTTGCTGACACCAGGCTTGACCGGCAGGAGAAAAACCTGTGGATCTACCGGCTGATTGATCCTGGTGTTCCTGAGGGTCACCGAAGTCGACTCTCTCTCAGAGAGTAAGACCGCTTTGAGTGGACGCATGGTGCTCTGCTCCACCCAGAGTTCCTGCTGCCACTCCACCCCCTGATTTCCCACCTGAGTCCATTTCCAGATATCCGAACCCTTCCTGGGGATGGCAACCAGGCGGTAAACAGGGACACCCTCCGCAGTGGTCAACTCCTCGATCCGGTCAATCTTGGAATCTTCTTTGTATTTCTCAACATCAAAGTTCCCGGAGCCAAGCATACTGCGAAACACCTGGATCAGGAGGTTTCCATCCTCGGGGCTTTCCACCATCACATTCCTGGCTGGGTCAAATTCCACGACCCTTTCCCCTTGTGCACGGTAGAGCGCCGTGGCAGGTGTCTCCCGATTCGCTGGGGGAGTGACCGCATCTCTGTTTGGACTCTGTGTTGCCAGGGATGAATCCTTGTATTCCCCAATCAGGTCGCAGTCATAGGCGATTCGTCCATCCGCCCCCAAAGACAGTTTCCCCTTGTATCTTTGGACAACACCATCCGAAAAACGTGATTCCTGGATCACATCTGCCTGGAAGGTTTGGATGTTGTTCCATGCCTCCTGAAGACGCTCAAAGAACTCTTTCTTCCCAATGGCGTGTGAGGACTGTGGAAGGCAGAAAACGAGCAGAATGGCCGCGTGTATGAAGATCTTCCCTGACTGCATGAACTTTTCCCCCTGATATCGTCCCCGCCGAACCCCTATCCGGCGGAACCTTTCCCCTGAAGTGTGGAATCGACTCCACAACTACATCATATCCATTGATCACCCTGTTAGGGAAGACGGTTCAGGGCATCGTTACGTTTGGAATAGGAAGAGGGGGGTAACTCCCTCCCCCGCAAGGGGGGAGGGAGCATTTCGCTCACTTCCCGCCTTTGATCGAGAAGATTGACTGGGGGAGGTTGATGTTCTGCTTGATCTTGTGGAAGAACACGCTGACCTCGTTATCCGCACGGGCCATGATGGCTTCGACCGGAAGGTAGGTCCGTTGGTGAATCCACATCAGCTGGCGTGGGTGTTGACCACCTCGGACCTTTGGTTCAGCACGCAGGAGATAGGTTGGAATCCCCAAAGAGTTGTCAGATTTCACATCGGCCAGCTGGTAGATTGAAAGAAAACGATCGACATTGAAGTTGTTGATATCAGCGATCTGGTTCACCATTGCGATCACTGGATCGCTTCCATATTGATCAACCCAGGAGTTTTGAGATGCACTGTAACGCCACAATTTCCGTCCATCATGGATGTAGATATATTTGTTCTCTCCCAATGGGTAAATCTTGGGGGTACCGGTGGCTGACTCAGGAGCAGGGGAGTACTCCAGACGCACCAGCAGCGGTGCCCTGTAGAAGATCTGACCATAGAACACATTGACCTTTTCGCCCTCATTTTTCTTCCAGGTCTGGATCTCGATAACCGCCGAGGCATCATAGATGTTGGCCCAACGGGCCTGCATCCCTTGGACCACCTGTTGAACACCTTGCCCCTGAGAGGGGCTTCCCAGCGAGGAAAAGAGAACACAACTGCATAAAAACACCCACATTGCATGACTTCTCATGGTACAAACCTCATTTGAGTACTTGCTATTGGATTGGGTCTCCCCCAATGGAAAGAAGGATAATCGAGTTTGGCTGGAGAGAGAAGGATTGGGAACTCATTCCCCCTCGCCTTGTGGGAGAGGGGGATATGGGAGTGAGGTAGTTCTCAGTAAAGCACCCAGTTGCCAACCTCCGAGGGGATCCCCTCAAGATTCATGATCCCCCACATGTTTTCATAGTTCCACACATCCAGCACGCCATTGCCTGACCAGAAAAACCAGCCCTGGGCATAGACTCCGGCATCGCTATCGACAAACTCGGCATTGAAACCATAGGGGTTTCCCGGTGTCATGGTTCGCAGATTATGTCCGCTCACTTCGTTGAGCGGCATCCGTTCCTCAAAGACATAGGTGTAGGGACCAGTTCCTGAGATATGGATGGAAACCAACCAGTGGACCTGGTCCGGTTGAGCTCCCACCTTGGCGGCTCCGGGTGTCCCATTGTTGGTGGTGAAATCGCCATTCTCGGTATAACAGTTGTAATCGGTGCTCACTCCGAACTGCTCATAACCGACTTGATTGGAGATGGGTGGGTTGGGTATGTTGGCTCTGGCTGCATTCGTGCTGTCGATGTAGATGTGGAGAGCATCCTCTTTCCAGGCCTCGTTAGTGTTGTTCGCCGAGGGTCGTTGCTCCAACAGGTTGTCCCGGATGATGGCCGCCACATACAGGGATGAACCGTCATGGCAGATATAGAGGGTCATCTCTCCATCGGCTTTGCCACTCATCGTGCCCAGCACCGTGGTACCGTATACGGAGGAGGTCCCCGTTTTGCCATCGCCCGGGTAGAAATGAAGGCCTCCCGACAAGACCTCTGAGGTCCAGTCAGTTGTAGCCCCGTCAATCTGTATGGGATGGGCGGCGGTGTCCACATAGGGGACATCGACTGTGGGACGGACTGCCGCTGAGGAGGAGAGGACCAGAATCGTAAAAGCAAGGAGGACAGAGAGTAGACGGGTGAGCATGATGGAAATAATCTGGCCAAGGGGCGCGATTGCCCGCGCCCCTTGAGTCACCTCGTCACAACGCCTCGCACACCAGATCGCCGACCTGAGTAGTGGAATACCCCATCTTCCCGGCGGCCATGCTCTTCATTTTCGGTGTGGTCTTCTTGATCGCCTCGATCACACGGTCGCCCGACTTCTTGTAGCCTGAGTTCTGCAACAGCATCCCCAACGCCCCGACCGCCGCGAGCGGGTTGATGATATCCATGCCGGTGTACTTCGGAGCCGAACCGCCAATCGGCTCATACATGCTCACCCCGCCCTTGTCGGGGTTGATGTTGCCCCCGGCGGCGATGCCCATGCCGCCCTGAATGATCGCTCCCAGGTCGGTGATGATGTCTCCGAACATGTTGGGTACCACAATGGTGTCATAGAACTCCGGGTTCTTCACAAACCACATGCAGCAGGCATCCACATGGTTGTAATCGCGCTGGATGTCGGGGTAGTCCTTCTCTCCGATCTCGTTGAAAGCACGGAACCAGGTGTCCGCACAGAAGGTGAGGACATTGGTTTTGTGAACCAGGGTCAGCAACCCCTTGCCCTCGCCCGCCTGCTTCTTACGACGGCAGAACTCGAAGGCATAACGCAGGCAACGTTCCGCTCCAAATCGGGTGGCGATCATCTCCTGGGTGGAGACCTCCTGGGCGGTTCCCTTGCGCAGGATTCCGCCATTACCGCAATACAGATCTTCAGTGTTCTCACGGATGACATCGAAGGCGATATCCTTGGGTCCCTTGTCCTTGAGCGGGCAATCCACACCCGGGTAGAGGTACACCGGACGCAGGTTGATATACTGATCCAGCGCGAAACGCAGACGTAGCAGGAGGCCCTTCTCCAGGATGCCTGGCTTCACATTGGGGTGCCCGACTGCCCCCAGCAGGATGGCATCATACTCACGCAACTCATCGATCTGTTCATCATTGATGATCTCCCCTGTTGTCAGGTAGCGATCCCCGCCGTAATCGAACTGGCTGGTGGTGTATTCGATCTTTTCGAGCTTGGAGACCGCCTTGAGGACCTTAAGGGCCTCGCGGACTACCTCAGGGCCTGTTCCATCGCCAGGCAGGACTGCGACCTTAAACATGGGAAACCTCCGGAGAAATTGGGAATGCTGGCGGAAGGAAGGAGTCCCGCCACTGGTCTCGTACCTTAGCAATATCACGTATTGAGTCAAGAAATAGAGGTTGAAATCCTAGTGTATCTATTGTATATATACAAACAGAAAGAAACCCATGCCACCACGCCTCCTGATCCCTGTATCGATGACCGGTCCCGAACCGCTCTATGAGCAGGTCAAGCAGGGGATGCGTCACGCCATCCTGCGCGGCGACCTCGCCGAGGGGGATCCGGTGCCTTCCTTCCGTAGCCTGGCCGCCGATCTCCGAGTCAGCATGATCACCGTCAAACGAGCCTATGACGATCTCGTGGCTGAAGGGATTCTCGCCACCCGTCAAGGCAAGGGAACTTATGTGGCGGAGGGCGCCTTGGAGGCTTGCCGTGCTTCCGCCAGCGAGGAGATCCGTAGCCTGGTTGAGAAGGCGCGGGACATTGCTCGACTGGCACGGATGAGCGAGGAAGAGGTATTGCAGTGGTTGCGGAAGATAACCCCCTCTCCCCGTG
>CAYZUX010000131.1:0-16733 GCA_964481775.1 uncultured bacterium
GTCTCAGCGACCTGGGAGGCAATCGGCATTTCGACCCCCCAGCGGGACGCGAGTGCCTTGGCGGAACGGGCCATTTGGACTCCCTCGACTTCCATGCCAATCTCCTCCAGAGCCTGAGAAAGACTCTCTCCCCGGGCTAGAGCCAAACCCAGGCGGCGGTTCCGGCTGTGACGACTGGCGCAGGTCACCACGAGGTCTCCCAGTCCTGAAAGGCCCGCAAAGGTCAAGGGATCCGCTCCCATCGCCACACCCAGACGGGTCATCTCAGCCAGACCACGTGTCACCAGGGCTGCCATGGTGTTATCCCCAAAACCCATCCCGGCAGCGGCTCCAGCCGCAATCGCCACAAGATTCTTCAAGGCCCCACCCAATTCGACCCCAGTCAGATCATTCGAGGTGTATACCCGGAATCGAGGTGTGAAAAAGAGATCCTGAACACGGCGAGCCATACCGGGATCACGAGAAGCCGCCACCACAGTCGTAGGAAGACCCCGCCAAACCTCCTCGGCATGGGAGGGCCCCGACAAGGCAACTGGGTAAGCGATCCCCAGTTCCTCCGAGATCAACACCGACATTGGTTTCAGGGTTTCAAACTCCACACCTTTGGCGGTCGAAACCACACACAGGTCTTCTGTTCCCTGCCCCAATACCATTTTGACCTTGGTGGCACTCTCCCTGACATGGCGGCTGGGAGTAGCGAACACCAAAGTCGAAACCTCTTCGAGTAAGCATGGCAGACGGTGATCCACCATCACCTGATCAGAAAGAGTAAAGCCTTCCAACTTGGCGGGTAGAGTCCGTTCCCGTGAGAGACGAACCGCATGATCCTCACGATGACTCCAGAGCCGCACCGGAATACCCTTTTCAGCAAGCAGATGCGCCAGGGTTGCCCCCCAGCTTCCCGCTCCGAGGACAAGTACTCTTTCCTGGGAAGCACTGGGCAAGTCACTCATGTTTTGTCCACACTTCCCTCAGTGATGGTTGTTTCACTCCCCCGAAGCAGGCGATGAATGTTTTCCTTGTGACGCACCAGAACCAGCAATGCCGCTCCCCATACCAGTACCAGTACCGATGTTCGCGGAGAATCCCCAATGGTTCGCCACCATTCCAGTGTAATGATCAGAGGCAGAATCGACGCACAAGTGAGAGAAGCGATGGATGTTTTCCTGGTGACTTTCAGGAGGGAAAAGAAGATCACTGCCGTTACCAGGGTGGCATAGGGAGCCAGTCCAAGGAAAACCCCTCCAGCTGTGGCCACCGCCTTGCCCCCTTTGAATCGGAGGAATGGAGAAAAGACATTACCGAGAATCGCCGCGCAACCACACACCGCTGGCAGCCAGCCAACCATCGGTATGCCCGCAAACCCGGGAACCAATAAAACGGCTGCCAGTCCTTTGCCGACATCCAGCGCCATGGCCAGCCCGCCCCATTTGGCTCCCACCACACGGATGGCATTGGTGGCGCCCGGATTACCACTCCCGACGGTACGGAGATCGACCCCACGCAGCCACCAGACCAGCAGCCATGAGAAAGGGACTGCTCCCAGTAAAAACGAGAGAAACAAACAGAACAACAACATGGTGAGACTATCGCGGATTTCTAGTTCGCGTTGAAGACAGTCGTGTAAGTGGCATCCTCGATCACCCCATCCCCCATCACCTCGATACGCAGTTCAACTGGACCGGGGATTGGCTTGGAATGCACCCAATAGTATTCCAGTTCATCCAGAACGATTTGCCCGGGTTGCCAGAAACGAAGCGGGTATTTCCGGGTAAGCGGTTGAAACCGGGTGACACCGAGGGTCCCCTTACCCTCCTGAAATGTGGTGATCCGGTAAGATGCAATCCCGGAAACCACTTCCGGGAGCTGCCACCAGGTACGGGCCAGGTAAATCCGCCTTGGTTCAAAGTGATCCGGTTTGGAACCCTGGAAACCCAATGGACCGACCTCACGGAAATCGAAACCCACCAGGTGGGGGATTTTTTCAGGCATTCCTGAATCGAATTGGAATTGAGCCGGAACCGAGCTGACAGGACCAACCCGCCATGGAAAGGAAACTTTCCGGTCATGGTTCCAGGGATTCTGTAAAACCAGGATCAAGACCACGCTTTCCAGAGTCCTTCGTACCCAAACCTGGGGAATCCGCTGGAATTGCTGCCAGACAAACATCCCCCCCTCACAAACGAGGATAATGACAAAGGGGACAGCCACCAGAAAAAGACGGAAGTCATGGCCAATCTTGATGTCATAGGTCCAGGCGGCTCCCAAAAAGAGCAGAGGAATCATCACCGGTATCACCCAGCGTCGCCGGTAAAGCTCATAAAGCATCCCTATCACGGTGAGAATTCCCACGAAGGAGATGTGAGTTGGATAGGCATTGAACCGGTAAATCCCTGTCAGGATATGCTTGACATAAAGCTTCGCGTAGCCCTTGATGAATCGCTTGGCGGTCTCTTCCCAGCCCAGGATTTCACCAAAGTATTGAAATGCGGAGAGAGGTTCGCCGGCACGCGAATTGGCTCGCACCTCTTCCACAGATGGGAAACCAGGTTGCCCCTGGAACTCCACATTCGCCCACCAGCGGAGGATGCTCTTTTCCCGATCCACGAAATAGAAGGGATCATCATGCCTGATGCCATTGGCCAGCATGATCACCCCCAGGAAAACCATGAATGAACCAAGCCCCTCAAACCACTCCCTTGGGGTTCTCCAAAAACCTCTGGCCATGGTTCCGATGACCAGAAATCCAACCAGAGCGAACAGGGAATCTATTCGGATCAGAAGAGTCAGGCAGAACACCAGTCCCAACGCAACACGTCGAAAACTTTCCTGGTATTGCGTGGCAGGCTTCCAGATGAACACCAGCAGGAACATGGTGAGCCACAGAACCGTAAAGGGGGCTTCGCGGATTCCGGTATCGGCAGACTCGATGATGGCGGGATTGATCGCAATCAGATTTGCCGCGAAGAGCGCCGCCCATTCTCCCAGCCGGGCTTGGACAATCCTGGCCAGCAGGTAAATCATGAGCACGGAGATCAGGACTGTCACAAACCGCTGGACGATCGGCTGATGGGAGGTGATTCCGAAAAAGAAACGCAATACCCATGTAAATGGGGCATATCCACGGTAAACCGAAAACCAGCCGATCGGATCATCCCCCCGGAGCTGTTCTGTGGCGATAAAATGTTTCGGAGCATCGGGGATGACAAAATCGGGAAAACAAAAGAGCCGGTCCATGCGCAGAAGCGCGCCATAAGAAATGATTAAAACAAGGAGGCATTGATACACACGGCATCGCTGTTCAGGATTAAGTTGGAAAGACATAATCATCTGTTGAATGCCGATCGGGGAGTTCACCTCCGGAAGTCACCCAATTTGTGGCCTTTCCGGGCAAGTTCTGCTTTGAGCATCTTCATCAGTGCCCATTTCTCCACATAGCCCTGAATCTGAATCCCATTGAGGACATTGGTGGGCAAGCCGGGGAAACCCAGCACATCGGCGATCTGGAGGTGCTTCTTCAGTCCTTCACGCGACTTGCTTTTTTTCCAGACAGCCTCCAGCTCCTCCGGCGACAGGCCATACCGGATTCCGATCTCTGTTAAGAGCTCATCCGATAGCCGCTGGCCATTGGCGTAGAGTTCATCATTGATCGACCAGAAAGCTTCCTCTCCCTTCTTCGCAAGAACCTCCAGTGCAAGATAAGCTGCCCGGCAGGCATGAGCATGGGAGGTGTTGTCGATCGCCAGATGGTTACAGTCACTGTTGAGTGGATGCACTACCGAGGTCATGCGGATCAATCCCGGATACTCATTCATGATTTCATTCCAGCTGGCTTTCATGACATCACAGAACGGGCATTCATAATCCCCAAATGAAATCACCTGGATCGGAGCATCCTCAGGGCCGATGGTGGGAAAGGCATGAACCCAGGGCGTATCAATGCGTCCAACCTCGTTGGTCAGAACCCTTTCGAATCCCCGGGAGAAGAAGTAGAACCAATGTTCAAAACGGATCACCACCGCGCCAAGAATACCGATGAGAACCACCATGACAATCGTCTGGATAAATCCCTTGCGGGTGCCAAACATTGAGTGGAAATCCCACCGGAGCAGAGACAGGAACGGCGGCCGTAATCTCCAGCAGGCATAAAAGGTAAATGTAGAAATCAGGAGGTTGACCACATAGTCACTGATGCAAAGCACACAGAGTGTCTTCACCTGGAAAAAAAGAGCCCAGGCAAAATAGCCTGTGGCTCCGATCAGCACGAAAGACATCAGAGCAAGGTGGAAAAGTGAGGAGAGGAGGTAAGGACCTCCATTGAACAATCCCAAAGCGGCGAGGGCCGCCACCAGGAAATAAGCCACTGCACCATACAGCGAGATCGGCCGTCCGAAAAGAACCGAGTAATCACTCTCAAAGGCTTTCTGGCAACTAGAAAGCTCCCCAAAGGAACACCAGGTGGATTCACCCATCATCGAACGTCCAAATTCACGGTAGGACTCGATGGCCAGACAGAATCCGGCCACTCCGAGGATGAAGATAATCCACAAGGTACGGCGCGCTATCTTCCGTTTCATGATGGCAGGACAGGGGGGGATAAAGTCTTTTTATGAGAAACCTTACCCCAAATGGAGGAACGGATTGGTTTCCTTCTCGAATCCTATAGTCGTGGCCGGGCCATGCCCGGGATAGACAATGGTGTCGGGTGGGAGGGTCATCAGCTGCTCCCGGATGCTTTTCTGGAGTTCCAGGAAATCACAGCGTGGAAAATCGGTCCTCCCGATAGATCCCCGGAAAAGAACATCACCACAGATGACCCAACCCTCACCGAGGAAGCTGACCGAGCCCGGGCTGTGGCCGGGTGTACTGAGTACCTTGAGTGGAGTCCCTCCCCAATCGATTTCCTGACCATCCACGAGTAGGACATCCGGGGGTGGCGAAGTAACAGGCTCAAAGTAAGCACTCAGGTTCATCAGGGGATCGGGGAGACAATCCGCATCCGCTGCATGAATCCCAATCGGCACACCAAGACGTGCTTTGAGGACACCATTAGCCCCAATATGGTCGCCATGCCCATGGGTATTGAGAATCCAGGTGACATCGGCACGGTGAGCCGCACAAAGTTCACTGATCCGGTCAGGATCCGCACCTGGATCCACGATGACTGCCTTGCGCGTGGGACGGTCGATCACGACATAACAGTTCGATTCCAGCAACCCGACCTGCAGAGTATAGACCTCCATCGTGGAGGGTGCAGCCGCACTCATGGGATCGTAAAGACCAGGTAATCAGACCCGGCATTCCCTTCCTCGTCTTCGGAACGCACCGCAATGGAATGCTCTCCGGCCTCCAGATCTTCCAGTAAAACTTTGAACAATTCCTCCCTGGAGTCAAAGATACCATCCTCTGGCTGGATCGGAATCAGATCCTCCTCATCCCCATCCAGGATCACCTCGGCAGACTTAAGACGCGAAACCTTATCCTGGATACGAACTTCGACAGTAAAGCTCTTGTCATTCACGGATTGGTTAGACCACTCAGCGACGACCGGTGCGGTTTTATCGATCTTTACGGATTCGGATTGAAACACATCGGAGCCTGCGGTTCCCGGAGGATTCGCCAGCCGATCGGAGACGGTAAGCTGAACTTCATATTCCCCATCGGGCAGACCACTGACATCCCACGTGAACTTGGAGGCCTTCAAGTCATCCTCGATTTCCTTCCAGAGGGTTTCCGAGACACGCCGGTAATGGAGTTCGGAAACCAGGGTATCTCCATCCGGATCGGTGGCTTGCCAAATGAGTGGAAGGGAGGATGGGGAGCTGGACGAGGATGAAGAGTCCGAACCAGCAGGCTTGGTGGTGGCTGTTTTGGAGGCGGCCCCATTGGTCTTTGCCGCTTGCGAAGTTGAGCTGGATTCAGAAGCGGAGCTTTGGTCTCCGACCTGGAGTTTTTCAATGAGGGGTGGACGATTCAGTGGCTGGTGAACCACCTCCACTTCCTGGAGGGTGGCGGTTTTGCCATCTGCCGACCCGCCGAATTTAACACGCCATTGGAGGAAACGCGCCGCGGGGCTGAGAACCTTGCCTGGTTGAGTGAGCGGTTCGGACCACTCGCTCCAGGTGTCACCCGGTTCCTTGGAGTTGCCCGAGCGTGTTTGGAGGGCCAGGGTGACTCCCTCCGGGACCGAGGCAATCCATGTCATCTGCCCCCATTGATTGGTGGTTTGGGTGTCCTCGGCCTTGGAAGCATAAGTCCCCCCTTTGCTGGTGGTGACCGGCATCAGAAACACCTTAGCCGGGTTGCCTGTGGCCAGCCACAATCCATCCGGGGTTCGCGGAATGATTCCAAGGATCTCGCTGACATCGAGGTCGGTGAGCAGATCCAGTCGATCCCGGAAACCGAGTTGAAAGAGTTTCCCCTCATCACCAGTTCCCACGAGAAGGCCACTTTCGCGAACAAACAGGGTATTGGCCGCCGCCGAGGAGGTCTTATCAAGGACACGTATCTGTCCATTGGGACTGATCTTTACAATTTCCGAGGACTTATCCGCCTTGGGAGGAGTGGGGGCTTGGGGCGGTTGCGGCGTATCACGTTTGGCTTCAAGTTGAACCTGAGGCACCACCCCCGCATAGAGGTTCCCTTGCTCATCCACGGCAAGGGACTTCACCTCGCTCAGCTCCGAATCATACAGCACACGGAAATCCTTATTCCCCTCCACCTCGGCCACCCAGCCATTGGGAGCGGTACCGAAGTAGACCTTGCCTTCCTTGCCAGCCACCAGGGAAAGGATGTGCTTCTCTCCTGTCTTGCAGATTGTTTTGGTCTTGCCCTCGAGTGTCATTCGAACCAGCTGACCCTTGTCGCCGGTGGCCAGAATCAGGTCTCCGGTAGCATCCTGGATCATCGACCAGATATAATCCTGGCCGCTGGTTCCAATGAGAGTAACCGCCCCATCGGGAGTTATTTTGTAGATATTGCCGCCGGGAGAGACACCCGCGAACAGATCGCCGCCCCCACTCACGAGCATGGTGTAAACCGCGTTCCCATCCAGATCGGCGAAGAGCTTGGCTTCGGAAGTGGCCGAATCAGCACTGACAGCCACCTTGTAGACCTTTGCCGAGTTTCCGGTTCCCAGGTAGAGGGTTTGACCATCGGGGGCCTGGACCATGCTCCAAACTGCCGCGTCCTTTACCTCAGCGAAGGCCTTGATCGATGGGGCCAGCAGGATCTGACCGGGATGAACAATCGAAACATTCTCAGCCTCGCCCTCCGCAAACTCGTTAAAGGAACTGACTTTCCAGACATCGGGAGCCACGGCATGAGCCCCCCCTATGACAACAACAAGTATGGACAGCAGACACACTGCCCAGGATCTGGGTACGGCATGCATTTGAGTCATCATTAGATCATTCCCCACTTCAATTCAGCCGGTCAGACCGCCGAGGTTCCACCTCAACCAGAAGGGTCTGGGTCCCCGTAAGCGGGTTGGCCACCTGGATGCGGTCCTGAATCACCGGTTTGTTCATGATCACCATGCCAATACCACGTTCAGAGGAATCGGCCATGATACGTAATACTGAAGAGGGCAGATTCGCCATCTCTTTTCCATTGAAGGAGACCCCAGGGGCTATAGCCGCCAAGCTGATGAAAAGCTGATCGTTACGGTAAACTTCATTCAGCAGGCGCAGGACATCCCCGATATTACGGGCACGAAAACGGTCAGGATTCCGCCGTTGCGTTTCTGAGATGTATCCCAAGGCATCGGTAACCGATAACTGGATCTGCCCTGGTGGGTAATCCCTGGGGATCTGGAGTGATCGCTGGTAAACCTCAAGCTCTCCCAACCAGGGACGTACCCCCACACTGACGGTCACCGAATCTCCCGGTTCAACTGACTGACTGTCAACACGCAGCCACTCGATGGTTCCCCGCCGCAAACGATCGACCGCTTGAACCTCGAGATCCAGGCTCTCGATATGCAGGCTTTCATAGGGATTCTGCATCAGGAGATCGACAACCGAGCCAAGAGTCATGGCGATCTCGAACGAGGTACCCCCCGCGGATGAGACCTGATCCGTGAGAACCACCGGGGGATGTCCTCGGAGATTCACGGTGAGTTTGTAATCAGAAGCCGAATCGCGCATCCCACGTGTGGCCGCATCAAAGGCATCCAGAACACAGATCAATGCAAACCGCGAGGTAAAGAAACGGTGGGAAGCAAGGTCATAGTTGAAAACCCGGTCCACTCCCGCCTGCTGGTTGCGGATGTGGATACGGAAGGGGACAGAGGTGGGAATCCCCCCCACGGTTCCACCTACCGCCGGGAGACGGTCCTGCTCGAGGGTGCCGACGACTTTGATTTGTCCCCCCATCTTGGTGGAAAGACGGCTCGAGGGAAGTACTGTGTTGATATAGGCCGTGGTCATCGGCAGGTTTGTCGGACCATCCTGGAACATGGGGTGGCCGAAACCAAGGACATGATCCCCTTCCACATAGGTGACTGTGCCGATTCCGGTCAGGTTAAGATCGCCACTGACCATGCCCACGCCAAGAGCGGAACCGGGTTCCAGTTTCACGCCCTCCACGGAAGCCGAACCGACTGAACCACCCACGACTGGTTGAAATCCGATTCCCGGAAAGAGGCTGGCCATGCGTTCGAACACTTCCTGGGATACTCCCTCCATGGCCAGCGGTGTGGCCAACGGGATCCAGCCTTGCCGTGCTCCAGTTTGAGGAGGCCTGTTGAGTGGGGCCTGCCACCACTTTGTCCAACCCGAAGACCATGTTGGAGTTGGTGGCATTGAGATCGGCTCTCCGGCTTCTGGCCGGGCTGTAACTCCAGTCAACGCGGATTCGTAGTCTTTACTCAAGAAAGCCTGCAACCTTTGTGGCCAATCCTGGGGTGTGGAGTTCGTGGAGAGACTGATTTCCTGACTCATTCCTGAGGCAGAATCCATTTCCTCCTTTTTGATATCACCCTCAACCGGAGCACGTTCGGTCGCAGGCAGGTCCAGCACCGGCAGCATGTTCTCGATGGGGGTAATGCCAGCGATAGCCTCCGTGGAATACGGCCAGGCATAAGCCAAGGCACCGATCAGCTTCTCCTCGACATAGACTGGGCTACCACTCATCCCGGCGATGACTCCTGTTTTTCCGAGTGGGCCGCCGCTGCAGCGCGCGAGGATCAGGTTGGTTTCCGAATATTCATTTTCAAGCACGCCCAGGATTTCGACTTCGAAGCGCTCGATCCTGGTTCCCTGGAAAACAGTCAGGCCATAGCCGGTCATCCCCTCCTTGAGATCGCCTGATTTAAGAAACCTGGAAGGATCAAGACGTGGACTCAGGTAGCGGTCAGCTGTGTCAGCGGCGCCACATGGATTCACAAGACACAGCAGGCTGAGGAAAACAAGCACAAAGGGCATATTTCGATGATCAATCCTCGGATGACTGGACACACATGGTGTGCAGACCCGGACGGACTGGGCCGGATCTTGACCTTACCTTATGGGGGGGAAAACCGGGTGTCAAGATTGTGAAGGACTCACCCTCTGCCACCTCTCCACAAGCGAGGAGGAATCACGCCAGTTGGCTGTCTCAGGGACATTGGAAGGTGGGATGTCAAAGGAGGTTCTGGGGCGGATAAAAGTCCTTGCCGGAAGGCGAACCGTATGAACATTCCTGTCTTGATTCGTATCTGGCACTGCGATAGCCTTCTCATACTTGTGGGAAAAGGGACTCAAGTCAGAGTGTGCAGACTTGCGGTCCTGTGGATTTTCTGGTTATTCTAGGTTTCAAGCTGGGCCGGTTTCCCTTGGCCGGCGGCCACCAGCGTGTGTGCTCAACAAGGGTATATGTGGGTTTGATTGCTTAAAATGAAGCCATAGGAGGAGCATGAAATGGGTACCATGAGGTTCTTGTTGTTAACCGCTGTGTCTCTGTGTGCCATACTCAGCATGGCGGGTTTCCCGGTTGTTGCGTATGGAGAATCGGCAGGAGGTCAGATGGAAAGCCTTGCTCCGGCTCCCATCACATTCAACGGTACAGGGATGCAGCTCTCCCCAGTTAATGATAACCGTTTGTGGGTCGCCGAAGGCGAAGATGCCGCACCGGCAGTGGGCGCTACTGCCCCCCTTCACAGGGGCATTGCGGCAGATGAAGGGGTATCTGCAGAATCTTCCAAACCTCTGAGCATTACGGTTAAGGGTGACTGGGTTTCGAAGTACATGTTCCGTGGGGTGGATGTCCTCGATGACCGTGGAGCTTACCAGCCCAGTGTCGATATCGGGCTGGATTGCGGTCTGCACTTCAATGTGTGGGGTTCTTTCGCCTCGAGTGGACGCTTCACAAGGGGGGCGCACTATTATTATTACAGTGAGACCAACCAACCCTTTGCCTACGACTCCGGATATCCGGGGACCGATCAGCTCGATGAATTTGATTACACTGTCTACTACACCAAAGAGTGTCTGGATGGGTGCCTGGCAACAGAAGTTGGAATGACCTATTACGACCTCTTCCGTCAGAGCAGTGAGGCTCTGGATTTCTGGGAGTGGTACGGCAAGTTCACGCTTTCGAAGATGCCGCTTCAGCCGCACGCCTATTTCTACTATGCATTGCCCAAGAATACCTCGAACGGCGCTGAGGGCTGGATGACCTGCCTGGGTGGCAGCCACACCTGTGAACTGGGCGCATTCCCCTGCTTTGGCTCTACTGATCCGATGAGCCTGACCTTCACAGGAGATCTCTGGTACAACGGTGGTGCCTACTATTACGGAGTCGACACGGGCTTCACCCATGCAGTTTTCGGAAGCGCTCTCACCATTCCGTTGTGCCACAACATCTCTTTCACCCCGGGTGTGTACTATCAGCTTTCGATGGAAGACACGATCAACGAAGATGATGAGTGGTGGACCCAGCTTTCCCTGGCCTACACCTGGTAAGCGGGAATTAACAATCGGTTCCTGAAACAAGGGCCTTCTCCCGCATTGGGGGAAGGCCCTTTGTGTTTTTGCTTGTCTCTCATCACCTCCAGTAGAGCCGGACCCGGCAGAGCGGGTCCTTCCATGGAGGGATGCATTCCATGGCGTCCTGACTCCATCGCGCATCCCACGGCGGATAAATTGGCCACTCCGGGAAGGCTTTCAAACCATAAACACCCATGTCACCAGCACAAACAGCGGGATCAGGATCGCCACACTGTAAAGCATGTATCCGAAGAAGCTGGGCATCTTGACCCCGGCGTTCTCCGCGATGCTCTTGACCATGAAGTTGGGGCCATTGCCGATGTAAGTGTTGGCTCCCATGAACACCGATCCGAGAGAGACCGCGATGAGCAGCGGGATGGGGATGGAACCTGTGGCTGTCTGAACCCCATGCATGAGTTCCGCGGGGTTGGACCAGTTCAGGGTCCCTGCTGTTTGAAAGAAAACCACATAGGTGGGGGCATTATCCAGAAAACTGGAGAGGATTCCTGTGGCCCAGAAGAAGTGGGCCTCACTGGTTAATCCCATTCTGGCCCCTTCGGCATTGAGGATTTCAATCGGAACCTGCATGGTGATGAAAATCCCAATAAACAGGCAGGCCACCTCCCCGATGGCTGTGAAGTTGAAATTATTGGCTTGGCGTACCTCTCTCGCGGTCACAAGGAGCGATATCCCAGCCAGTACAAGCTGGACCATTTCACGCAGACCAATGGGAGTGAGGTGAGGCACTGTCCACCCGAACAGAGTCTTCCCGGGAACCAGTAATCCAACCGCGAGCACCACTCCCAACAGGAACAGGAAGTTGATCGAACCTCTGATCCGGATCGGTTCCTTGATCGTCTCATCCAGATCCAAGGCTTCCTTTTTTTCATGCCGCCAGGCCCACTCATCCCAGACATAGTAAACCGCCAGCAGGATGCCCAGGCAGAAAGCCCATTCCACGACAAGATTAAAGGTCCACAGGAAGGGAACTCCTCGCAGGTATCCGAGGAAAAGGGGAGGATCTCCCACCGGGAGCAAGGAACCTCCAATATTGCAGACAATGAAGATGAAGAAGACCACAGTGTGAACCACCCGCTGACGTTCCTGGTTGATCTGGAGGAGGGGACGGATCAGGAGCATCGCCGCACCGGTAGTGCCAATGAAACTCGCCAGCAATCCTCCCAAGGCCAGAATGAGGGTATTGGTGGGTGGATGTGCAGGGACATCCCCGGTCACCGAGATTCCCCCACTGATCACGAAGAGACTCAAAAGGAGCACGATGAACGGGATGTAATCCGCGATAACTGCATGATGAAGCATTCCCAATACCGAGGGAAAACCGGGCTCCAAAGCATGGTCTGCGTGGGGGAAACCATAACCACGCAACCAGTAATAAGCGATGGTGACCACTGAAAGGACCAGTGCCACGACCAATTTGCTGGAGTTGTGTTCCCACCAATGGTGGGTGGCGGGTATCAAGGGAAGAATCGCGATACACAGGAGAAGGATGACAAACGGGGTGATCCAGAGCAGCCCCGGAATCGGATGCTCATGGGCAGTCTGTCCATGACTTTCTTCATGACCGAGAGTGGTATGAGAAGGTGAAGGCACTGACTGGATGGAAAGGGATTGGGTTGAGCTGCTGACACCAGCAAGACTTGTCTCCTGGGCAGTGGCCCAAGGAGTGTTTACCCCAATCAAAGCCATCGAGAGAACGAGTACTCCTCCAACCGGAATCCGGGCGAGGTTGAGAACCATCTTCGAAAAAGACATCGATGAGAAAACCCCCTGCAGAACACTCACAACCATGGCCGGTACTCTACCATGCCAGGCAAATTCATACCAATCATGAGTCAGCCTGGTTAATCCGGGATATCCTTCTGACATGAGTTTCCCGCCCAATCGGAAATGAAAACTCCCATTTGCCTGTATGGGAATGCCTGTGTTACATTCTCCAGCAGAATCAGGAGGCTGAGTCATACTGCCAGCCAATGACCAATCCCTATGAGGTGAATTTAGCATGGCGCTTTTTGAAAGGTATGAAGACCCCAAAACCGGAACACCGATCACTCTTGAAGGCGACAGACTCAAAGTTCCCAGTGATCCCATCATCCCCTACATCGTGGGAGATGGCATTGGAACCGACATTACCCCGACAGGGCTGAAGGTTCTCGATGCGGCTGTAAAGAAAGCTTATGGCAATGAACGGAAACTGGCCTGGTATGAGGTCTTTGCGGGAGAGAAAGCTTTCAGTCAATATGGCGAATGGATACCCGCTGATACCTTCGAGGCGGTCCGTCAATTCAAGGTTGCACTGAAAGGGCCTCTGACAACTCCTGTGGGTGGAGGTATCCGCAGCCTGAATGTCACCATCCGGCAGGTTCTCGACCTTTTTGCCTGTGTCCGTCCAGTGCGTTATTTCGAAGGTGTTCCCTCGCCTGTCAAGGAACCGCAGAAGCTCAATGTGGTCATCTACCGGGAAAATACGGAGGATGTCTATGCCGGCATCGAGTCTGCTCAGGGTGAGGAAGTCACCCGTAAGGTGATCGATTTTCTGAACGCCACCTATCATAAGAACATCCGTCCCGATAGCGGGATCGGGATCAAGCCGATCTCGGTCACCGGATCCAAACGTTTAGCCCGTGCAGCCATCCAATACGCGGTGCGTCAAAAACGCAAATCGGTAACCCTGGTCCACAAGGGAAACATCATGAAGTTCACCGAGGGGGCATTCCGGGATTGGGGCTACGAGGTCGCCCGGGAAGAGTTCGCGGGACAGGTGATCACCGAGGCGGATCTCTTCGAGAAACAGGGCGGGAAAGCCAATGAAGGCCAAGTGGTCATCAAGGACCGGATCGCTGATGCCATGTTCCAGCAATTATTGTTGCGTCCCGATGAGTATGATGTCATCGCAACTCCCAACCTGAATGGCGACTACATCTCGGATGCCTGTGCGGCCCAGGTGGGAGGTCTGGGACTGGCTCCGGGTGCCAACATGAACCTGGAATATGCCTTCTTCGAAGCCACCCATGGCACCGCCCCGAAATATGCCGGACAAGACAAGGTGAACCCCGGCTCACTGATCCTCTCCGGAGTGATGATGCTGGAGCATCTGGGCTGGCAGGAAGCCGCAGACCTGGTCACCAGGGGAATGGAACGAGCCATCTCCAAGAAGTTGGTCACCTATGACCTGGAACGTCAAATGGAAGGGGCCAAGCTGTTGAAGTGCTCGGAGTTTGGCACAGCGATCGTGGAGAATATGTGACCAGAAGATCAGCTTGGATGAGCCATTATTCGTATTCGCCGCCGAGGTAGAGTATCATTCGATAGAACTTGACCGACCGGATATGGAAGGAAGATGTTTTCTTCTCGTGAGGGAGGAACGGATATGAATGTTCGGAAGAAACCTGATGAAAAAGCATTGGACCCATTCTACCACCCGAAGTCCATTGAGGAACTTGCCGAGGAACAAGGAGTTCATCCCATAGAGGACTTCGAAAGTCTGCTAGGTGATTTCTGGCCGGAAGACGAGAGTGTGGATGATTTCCTGGCGGAACGAGAACGCTGGCGCCAAGAAGACCTTAGCCGTCCTCCCAGAGACCTATGAGAAGTGCGGTCTTGGACACGGATGTCGTGTCATTCCTTTTCAAGAATGAGACACGCGGTCACTTATACCGCCACCTTTTGATGGGAATAATTCCAATCATCTCTTTCATGACGCTCGCGGAGTTGGATCTCTGGGCATTGAGCAGAAACTGGGGAGTTGCCCGGCAAGAACGGATGAAGCACCATCTTCACGCCTACATGGTGCTATCAGTCGATCGGGGGCTTTGTGAGATGTGGGCGTGGTATCTCACCAGTCAAAGTCGAAGGGTTTGGGATTGGCTTGCTCAGACGCCTGGATCGCGGCCACTGCTCTGCATCAGGGTGTCCCACTCATCACTCACAACAGCCGTCACTTCAAAGGCATTGAAGGACTGCAAGTCATCACTCACAATTCAGAAATCTGAAATCTAGACCTCCTCATTTTCCCCCGCCGTCCGCCTCCTCCGTCTTCTCCAGCGCCTGTTGGATCACAGTCCTGACTTCGGGGCGGTCCTCATGTTCCAGTGCCTTACGCCACATCGCTTTAGCTTCCTCGGTTTTACCCAGTGAGCGGTAAGCCATGGCGGCATTCTCCATCGCCCGGGCGTAATTGGGATTGAGTTCGATTACCCGCTGGTAATACCGAAGCGCCTCTTCATAGTTGCCCTTGCGGTGGAGAACGGTTCCCAGGTTGTTGAGAGAACGGAAATGATTCGGATCGATGGCAAGAGCGGCACGGTACTCCTCAATGGCACCCTCCAGGTACTTGGCTTCTCCAGTCTGGTCAAACCGGCGTGTCAATGCAAAGCCATTTTCATAGTGCTCATCAGCGGTTTCAGTCCCTGTAACACTGGCAATAGCGGCAGCGGGATCCGGAGTGGTCACTTTTTTGGGGCTGATCAGTGGCCCTGTGGATTGAGAGGGGGCCAGCTTTTCAGCAATCCCCTCCGCCAGTGAATTCTCCAGGGACAACCGTTCGGAGGTCGCTCCCTCGACCTGGAAATGGAAAAGAGACTTATTGGTAAAGGGGTCAAGTCCTTCAGCAGTCAGACGAAGGACAGCCTCGATCTGCTCATAGGTTCCCATCAGCAGAACTTTGGCTCGCCGGTCACGTGCTGCTTTGAGCCAACTGGCACGAGTAGAAAGGTTGGAGGGAATAATTCCTGACTTTGAGCGGAAGGAAGGGGGGAGGAGCTGACCATTGGGATCCTGGTAGATTTGCGGATCAAGAGGGGGAGTCTCCAATTTAATAACCGTGAATCCATACCTGCTCTCCAAAACTCCAGAGAGGCCTTCCTGCAGCGCAAGTGAGTTGAGGGCCAGGGTGGGTAATCGTCCTACATCACGGAAGGGGGCCAGTGCGATCCCCTCTCTGGTAAACGGAGCGGCTGTCCAGGAACCGGGTACGATCAGAAAGAAAATGAGTAGTGTGTGTAATCGAAGCATCGCCTGAGAATTATTGTGCTTCACAGGCCTTTGGAAGGGAACCTGATGCTTCTAAATGAACCTGAACTTCTTTCTTGCCACCAGAAATCCACTGCCCACCGCCAAGGTCAACAGGGATGCCGGTTCGGGAATCGCGGGGGCGGAACGTAGAGACATCTCAGATGCAGTTGGCGTGATCAAAGTAACTGTCCAGTCGATCCGGGCATCACGTCCCTCGAAAAACAAGTCGAAGGCAGATGGGGCGGTATCCAACAGGATGGAATCTCTCAGGGTAAATGGAGAGGCATCAATACCCGGACTGGACCCTCTCAGGGAGACGATTCCCAATGACATTCCTGCGGCATCCAGAAGGTCCAGGGCGACTCCGGCGGTTGTGTGGAAATAGGTTTGATTTGCCGCATAGAGATAAGTGCCACCAGCTGGTGAAACGAGGAGATCCAGAAGAACCAGGCAGGATCCAAAAATTCCGGTGGGAATCTCCATGGAGGTATAACCAGAAGGAAAAATCTCCGGGGTGTCATCCAAAGCTGTCACATAGCTTCCCTGGATCGTGACTGGGGTGGCAACAGAAAGAGAGGGGAGCAGGAACAGACAGATAACAACGAAACGATGCATGACGGAGCCTCCTCAATGATCTTGTTGTGAGAAAGAATAGCAGGTTTGGGGCCATAATCTATAGGAAGGGATATGAGACGTTCCAGGCATATCAAAATGTCGCTTAAGACTGGAAACACA
>CAYZUX010000132.1:0-16570 GCA_964481775.1 uncultured bacterium
AACCCGCGACCCTCAGCTTGGAAGGCTGATGCTCTACCAACTGAGCTACTCCCGCACCGGATGACCACTATCATACCTGACTCCCACACAGTTTCAAGAGCGGGTTTCCCTGCCACCCACTTTTTCCATCGAAAGGTGTCGTTTTTCCTCCAATCCACGTGTAATCTGTGTCTGATCCCAAGGGTCTTGAAAGGAGCCGGTCATGGTCTTGCGGAGTTGTCTTTGTGTCACCCTTCTGGTGGGCATCTTCCTGATGGGGTGTGGAGGAAATCCCAGTGAAGAAGCAAAAAACTCCACCCCAACAGCCCCTCCTGAGGATGTCAAGGTCGACCTGAAGCAGAAGGAAGGAGGCTATACAGTCCATGTCAAGAGTGGGTCCGAGGAACTCAGTCTTCAGGCTGAGGGATCGGGTGATGACTCCTATAACATGGTGGTCCAAAGTAAAGAGGGCGAAGTGAAGATGTCCGCCGGAAGCGCAGCCAAGCTTCCGGATGGTTTTCCGCAGGATATCCCCACTTACCCTGGCATGAATCTGACCTTCTCCCAGTCGATGCAGGAAAATCAGACTTTCAACCTCCAGGCTACTTCTGCTGATCCCTTCGAAAAGGTTGCGTCTCACTTCAAGGCACAGACCGCTTCCCAGGGTTGGACAGAAACAACCGTACTGGATCAAAATGAGGGGGGCAAACCAATGCGGGTTTACTCAGGCACGAAAGAAGGCCGGGTTCTGACCATCCTGTTATCCGGCGAGGAGCAGGGCACTTCCATCACTATCACCACCGCGCAGCAGTGATCCCTGGAAAGCCTTCGCTCGTGAAAGAGGCAACCTCCCCCACGCGGACCTCACGAGGCAGGGCCATCCTGTGGGCCTTCGCCCGCAAGAGACCAATCTTTTCACTGAGCTGTGTCTGGGGGCTCCTCTTTCCAGTCTGGCTGGGACCGGTCAGTGCAACAGAGGATGCTACCCGGGAGGCGGCCTTCTCCTGGCAGGTGGTTCCGGCGAGTGCAGTCCTGGAACGCAAACCACCATTTATGTCAGACTGCTTTCGATATGTGGATTCCAGCGAGAAGCAGATCCACTTACGTTTTGAGTGGGAAACCGGCAGGTATCCTTACCCAACCCAAGGTGAAAGATTTCATTCCCTGGTGGTTACTCCCGCGGGAGGGATCCTTTCCTCATCCTGTGAAAGCGCCGAGATCCGTTACCTCAAAAGTGGAAACCTGGTAACGCCCACGACACATTCCATCGAAGCCGACAAGAAAGAGCGTCTAAAAATTGAATTCCTGGGTGAATACCGTGGCGCCGAACTGGTTCGTATTGAATTCAGACCAACTGTCCCCGTGTATGGTCATCCCGAAGTCGACACCTCATTTATTTCCACCGCGACATTGACCCTGAACTTGAAGAATCCATTCCATGATCCCCGTCCAGTCGATGACCTGGTCTTACAGGCTTTCCGAATGGTGGTGGTGAATCCTGAGAACCTTCCCCGTTGCCTTCCCCGACTGGATGAACAAAAAGTAATTGACAGTAACAGGCTCGCAATCTGGCGTCAGCCCGCCGTCAAAATCCGGACATCCTCAGATGGTTGGTATGGGATCCCCGTGAGCCGTCTGAAACCGTTACTCGGGGAAAGCACCAGGATGGAGACGCTCCACCTTAGCCGCCGTGCGCCACTGATCGAAACGGCAGCTGGCTCCAGAGATCCCAACGACGAAACTCGCATTTATGACACCCAGGAATCCTTTGGGATACAGGCACGAAAGAATTCAGGCGGAGATGGGGAATCCCAGGATTTCGTTGAGATGTTCGTGTTTCATGCGGATCTTTCCTCCTCTTTCAGCGATCCATTGGAGTGTTACTGGCTCACCACAGGTACAACTGAAGCTTCACAAGACAGGATCCAAGGACCGGGCATGTACTCCATTGGACTTCCCAGCTCCATGGCCGTAACAACCGCCACGGTGGAGAGTGTTGTCGGCAAGGACCGTGTCTTTATCGATGGAGGACTCCGTACTCATGAGCAGGCCAATTTCTGGGTGGATTGTGAATTTCCCAAGGAATCCAATGAATCCCTGAAGATTCCACTTCCCAAGTGGATCAACGATGCAACCCAGCCGATTGAGGGCCGTTTAAGGGTGATGACTGGTTCTTCGATGAAAGAGGTTTATTCCGCCGAGGACCAGATCAAGGCAGGTGAATTGGCATTGAGTATAGGCGCCCCAACCATGGCCTATACCCTTGAAAAGCACCCCGATGGATATGGAGTTACAGTCTGTTTCCAGATTCCGCAGGGAGTTACGGGAGAGGTCCTGACCATCCGGCACACACCCGGCACTCCCTTACGAAACCCCCTCTATTTCAATGACCTCCATCTGCGGGGAACCACTCCGATGATCTGGAGCGGCACCGATGTGATTTACAAACAACCATCCTCTTCCCGTATTGCCATAATCGACAGGTGCACAGATGGGGTGCTTCCGCTGGCTTTTGGCAAAACCCAAAAGGGAGAGTGGATGATCCTCGATGCCCATCGCAATGGCCAACAGATTGTCCTGCTGCCGGGTTTGCTACAAGGGGGATCTTTCACTGAGCTCCATCTCATTCGAAGCCTCAAAGAGGTGGATGAACTAGTGCCCTTCCATCTTCCCGCCTGGGTGAATTCACCACCCCAGGTACAGCAACTGGTCATTGCTCCTTCGTTCTTTCAAAAGGAAGTGAATGCCTTAATCACCGATGCCGCGGCGCGTGGATTGAGGTATGCCTTCATCGATCTCGGAGAGGTATTCGACCTCTTCTCGGGAGGCCAGTTCTCGCCCTTCGCGGTGAGGAATTTTCTGACATGGGTGGAGAAGACATGGCCCGACCCTCAACCCTCCTCGGCCCTCATGGTGGGAGACAGCTCCTGGGACACCTGGCGGCATTTTCCGCAAAGCAAACAGATCCCCAACTGGACACCCTCCTATCACACCCCTCAACACCCGGACTATGCCTCCGATTTCTGGTTTGTGGAGGGTCCTCCCCGGGACCGTATCGCTAACTGGTTCTTTGGACGCATGCCTTGTCAGACGACCAGACAACTGGAGGGGTATCTTCACAAACTCGCCATGCAGGGAAAGCATGGAACATCCCCGCGGCTGATCTGGGTCACGGATGATAACCCCCCCTTTGAAAGGAATACGGAGGATGTCTATCTCCAGGCTTTGCCGCTTTCATTCCGGTTGGATCATATCCGCATCCGCGATTATCCCTTTGTAGACAACTTCTATTATGGAGTTCACCTGGCCAAAATCCGCGAAGAGGCCAGGAAAACCAGTGCACCGCTTGATTACGGAAAAATCAGTCCCGCCTGCAATGAGACCATCCGCAAATCGATTAATAAGGGTACGGCGGTCTTCGTGTATTTCGGCCACAGTGGCCTGAATGTTCTGGGACATGAGCGAGTCCTGTTTGGTGGCGGGAGTAAGTTCAGCGATATTCCCAGTCTGACCAACCTTGAGCAAAGCCCGTTGGCGTTTCTGATGACATGTGATGTGGGACGGTATGATTTCGTGGAAATACCCAAGTGGAGTATCGGGCTCGCGGAGGAGATGCTGTTTCATGGCGAAGGTGGCTGTATGGCTCTTTTCACATCCACTGGAAGGGGTCTGCCCAGCGATCATCTTGGACTCCTCAAGGGCAGCCTGGACCTGGCCATACGGGGAGAGGTTCACCACCCTGGCGCCATAATGTGGGGTGGAAAGGTCGAGTGCCTTCAAAGTGGAATTCCCAATCAGAGCGTGGACATGTTCACACTGCTGGGTGATCCGCTTTATCGTTGCCCTCTTCCGGAATCCCGGAGTGTCAGGCCAGTGCGGATCCGGTGGAACAGGAATGGAACACTGGAGCTCCGTATGGATGTTTCACCGCTTCTCGAGGACCATTCCTTTCGTTCATCCAAAACCGTTTCCTGCTGGCAGGTGGGTGATGACCTGCGTGAGGAGAATTCCTGGGAGGATCTTCCGGTAAACCCGGATGGAACTGTCCAGTTGACTCTCCCGAAGGCGCATGACCTGGAAAAGGTGTTGCTTGGTATCTCTCCGGATGTCAGGGTTCTTCCAGCAGATCAGGTGAGAGATGACTCCGTGGTTGGAACTCTGGCGTTTGACCTGAATCTATTCAAACGGCCAGATTGGACGGTTTCAAAGGAGGAAGGAGCCAAACCGGATCTCACCCTGGATATCGACCGAGTTCTTTTCGAGAACTACTCACCCCGTAATGGCGAGACGATTTTCATCCGTGCCATGGTCATGAATGAGGGCCATCGAACCGCCGAGGATGTTACCGTGAAAGGATTCGCTGGCCCGGAAAAAAAACCTCTTCTGAACTTCGCCAATTTTCCTGAAACCAAAATCCGCCGCCTCGATCCGGGACAGACTGAAACAGTCCGGTTACGTTGGGACTGGTGGGAGGGCACAGGCAATCAGACGGTGATGGTTAAAGTCGACCCGGACAACGCGATCGCCGAAATCAGTGAAACCAATAACGGAGCCAGCAAAACGATCCATATTCTGGAAAAGGCCGATCTGGGTTGGGGATTGATCCGGGATGTGACCTCGGCGCAAGTCGACTTCTCACGTGTAACCGCAGTGCCAGCAGATTGGGTCATCGATCCCACCAAAGCCAATCTGGGACCCTCCGCACCATTTAGGGCATTGCTTCACAACATGGACCGGGCAGCGATTATTGAGGTTCCACTCAGCAACTTTGGTGAAACGTCGTCTTCAACAACCACACTGGAAATACAATACTGGCGCGAAGGCGAGAGCAAGCCTGTTCTCTCCTCCCAAGCGGTCGTGATCCCTCCCATCCAACCGGCCTTGGGTGGCTTGCATCCCAAGCGTGTTCCGGTTCTGTTGGTTCCCCAATGCGACCGGGTCGAGATCGAGGTCGATCCCGATGGGGGAGTGGATGAAAGGACACGTAACAACAACACGCTAAAAATAGTTCCACCCGAAGGTTTCTGGGACCGGATGCCGGTGTTACGTCAACAAAGGACTGCTCCCAAGACCCTGGAACGATTCAGGAAATCATGAAAGAGCGGAGCTTCGAGACGGATACCCACCACCCTACTCTTCATCCATTCATCGGCGTTAGACTTTCCCTCATGAAACCCTCTGTCCACCGTTGGATGCAATTCCTGTTTCTGCTCATGCTGATCCTGCCTCTGTCCGGTTGCCGGAGGAATCTGATGCGGATCAACACCAATCCGGCGGGTGCCCAGGTTTATGTCCAGGGACAGGTGGTGAGACTCGAGGATTATGACCGCCCCTTAGCCCGCAGAATTGATGAGAAAAAGAAACGAGAATCCGAGCTCACCGAGGAAGAGGCAGCCTTCGAAAAGGACCGGGACCGCCTTCAAATCACTCCTGTCCAATATGAGTTCCAGTCCGTCGCGTGCGGCTATTCAATTTACTGCCTGAAACGCGGATTCCAACCTTTGTACCATGTGGAGTACATCAAACCACGATGGTATGAGTATCCTCCCATCGATCTCATCGTAGACCTCCTCCCATTCACCATCACCGATGAACGCGAGGTGAACCTCACACTCCAGGCGGCTCAAGCACCTGTCAGTACACCTTGAAAAACAACGTCACATCATGGTTTCTGGCAGGCATCATTTTTCGTCATCTTCCATCTTTCCTCCAATCCGGGGGCTAATGACCGTATTCGCCCTGGTCCTGGTCTTTGGTGTTCTTTATGAGGTGATCCCTCGTTCCAATCCGGCTCGAGAGAAGGAGAGCCTGATTGAACTCAAACAACGCCTGGATACCCTTTACAAAGAACGGCAGCAGGAATTGCGGAAGGAATTGGAGGAGTGGCGGGAAAAGAACGAGAGTCTTTCCAGGGAAATTGAGCAGCTAAGAAAAAACAGGCCATGACAACCAAAAAAATCCTTGTTCTGGACTGTGGACGGACCAACGAGAGGTTTTACCTCCTTTCTTTGGAGGGAGAAACCTTGGCCCATTTTTGGGGAACCGGCACTTACAACCCGGGGCCAGATCCGAAGATTACAGCACGACGTTTTCAAGAGGCTGCGAAATCATTGGTGGAACGTGTGGGCGGAACCTTGCCGGAAATCCTGGTTGCCGTGGCGGGCCTGGCTGGATACGGGAGGGAAGAAGACTGCAGGGCGCTTGAGGAGGCTCTTGCCAAGGGAGGAAGCCCCTTTCCCTGGCTGGTGGAATCGGATGCCCGGCAGACTCTTCGCGCGGCTTGTGAGGAAGGTCCTGTCGTGGTGGCGTTGCTGGGCACAGGCAGCGCTTTCTTCGCCAGGGATACCAACGGGACCATTCATCGTACCGGCGGACATGGAGCTATTCTGGAGGATCACGGGAGTGCTTTTGAGGTTTCACGTCAGGCGATTCTGGCGATGATGCGTTCTTATGATGGAATGGGACCGGGAAGCAGACTCTTTTCCGCCCTCCTTGAGAAAGAGGGATGCCGGGATGCACTCGAATTCCGTACCAAGGTGGTACAAGAGGGATTCCACCCCTCTGAGTGGGCCAGGTTTGCACCGGAGGTCATTCAAAAGGCTGAAGAGGGTGATCCAACCGCCACAAAGATTCTCACTCATCAACTGGAGAAGGTGGTGGACTGCCTGTGGGCATTGATTCACAAGGCAGGCCTTCCCTCTGGTACGCCCATCTTCTGTTCAGGAGGCATGGTAGAGAAGAGTCCTTATTACCTTCACCTATTACAGGCGGCCATTTCCAGGGGATTGCCAGACCATCCTTGCAGTTTGGTCGAGCATGAACCTTACTGGGGAGGCTGGCGGCGGGCCTGTCAATGGATCGCCAAGTCGTCACAGAGAGAAGGCCAAGTCTCATCCACAGGATCATCCACTTGACTGTGGATAGCTTTTCACAGGCTGAAGGGGTTCCCTTCTGATTTGATTAGAGATAGCCATGTGAACAAGCTGGGAGAAAAAAATAAGGGCTGGGAATGCGTAAAAAACGCTTGACACAGGTACTCGTCCTGCATATTCATACTCCCATATTTTGTAGATTTCCTTAGGAAAAAACCCACATTGTGCTGTTAGAGGGCCGAACCGAAAACGTTTATGGGGTCCAGGCCAGAGACACGGGGAGAATCCCCAACGATGGCCCTTGCGATCTCTTCCGACGCATTCAAAAGCGTGACGGCCGGATTGTCGATTTTGTTCCCAGGAAAATCACTGAGGCCATCTTCAAAGCGGCCCAGTCGGTCGGGGGCAAAGACTACCGGCGCGCTGAAACGCTTACTGAGTATGTGATCCTCGCTCTTGCCCAGCGTTACCAAGGTTCCACCAATCTTCTCAATATCGAGCAGGTACAGGATTCCATCGAACGTGTTCTGGTGGAAAAAGGCCATTACCGTACCGCACGGGCCTTCATCACTTACCGGAATGAACGGGCCAAACGACGTGCGCTTCGTGGCGAATTGTACCTCCCGTGTGAACTTTACGACGGCACCGGAACACTTCAATCGGCATCGGTGGCGACCTCGAATGGCGATACTATCCGCTGGGATCGTGAGAAAATCGTGAAGGCACTGGTCCGTGAAACCAGCCTTCCTTATGAAGAAGCGCGTAAAGTCAGCCATGCAGTCGAAATGGAGATCGTTCATTCCAAGATTACCCACCTGACCTCGACCCTTATCCGTGAGCTGACCAATGCCAAGCTGCTCCAACTCGGATTTGAAAATGAACGCCGTCTCCATGCCCGTTTGGGGCTTCCTGTTTATGATGTCGAGCAACGCCTTCTCGGCAAGGATAACTCGCGCGGGTGCCACACGGTCGAGGACGAAATCCTGCGCCAGTTCGCTCTCGACAAAGTGCTCCCCTTGGCGGTTTCAGAGGCGCATGGGATCCAGGATGTCCATGTCCATGACCTCGAGTTGATTCATAAACCGATCGAATACAGGCGCGAGCTTGATCTCAAGCAGACCCTTGCCTGGTATCATCCCCCCCAGGATTCTGCACAGGAAGCCCTGAGCAGTTGGACCGGTTTCCTGGCCACCTGGGAACGCGAGGAACACCGTCTCCTGAAGGTGGTGGGCAAGCGATTGATCTGGGATAATCTGAATACATCCATTGCTTTCCATGCCCAGACTTCGGGGATGACAATCCCCTCCGCGGTGTCGCAGTCACTTGAGAAATTATGGCGTCATGCCGGTGCCATGGAGGATTCCCCCCGGATTGTGTGGCGGATGACCGACCGGGTCCGTCCGCATTGGAGGGGCAAGTTCATCGGGGCGCGTCAGATGGTCCTGCTGCCCGAGGATGAGATCGAAACCGCCAACCGGAGCGTGCTGCTGGAGATTCTGAGACAGCTTGAGGAGGTGGGCCCTTATTGGATGGCCTGCGGTGCCGAGTTCGAGGTGGTAGTCGATACCCGCAGCGGCGTTTCTCTCGATTCCAGCCTCCTGGATGCCCTGGCCAGTTGTATCCAGGCAAGTGTCCCCCTGCGCATCCTTTTCCATCGTCCCACGGTGGTCTCGAATCCATCCGAAACGGACACTGCCCCCCTTGTACAAACACTCAGTCTGAATGTCGCCCGTGCGGCGGCTACTGCAGAGGGGAATGAATCCGCGCTTGCGGAATGGTTGGAGGATCGCCTGAACCTGGTAGCCCAAGCTCATGCGGCCAAGAAGGGGATCTTGGCCGAACGGCTCAAGGCGGGTGCCCTGGCACCCTTGCAGGCACCTGGCGGCAGTGAAAAGGAGCACTTCTTTTCGCTGGACCAGGCTTTCTTTGGAGTGGGTCTCTGGGGGCTTTCTGAAATGACACGCCTCACACTCGGCAAGACACCCGCCGAGGATGAGGAAGCACTGAAGTGGCTCATCAAGCTGCTCGCTCGCCTGAAACTGAGAATGGAGGAGATCGGGAAACGGAACGGGCTGAATCTGCAATTTGTGGCCTGTGTGGATTCAGAGGTTATCGAACGTCTCTCCCACTCGCTCGATCGGGCAGGTTTTCTCTACGAGGGGCAATCGCATGAGAGCCTGCTGGGTATCCAGGGGGATGAAACAGCCGCCTGGACTGCAGAGGGAAAAATGCACCCCTTCTTTGCCTTTGGCCATTGCCTGGCGGGAATCGAGGGGCTTAACCGGATGGAGCGGGGCCGGATCGTGAAGGCGATCCATGCCTTGGCGGAATCGACCCATGTGCTTGGAATCACATGGGCGGGAGAGTGTTTTCACTGTAAGGAATGCGGAGCGGTGTTTGGGGAAACACGTTCCGTGTGTGATGTCTGTGGCGGCGGGATGCTGGTCCGGGTCAGCCGCGATGGACAGGGGATGTCAAACCAGATCTCACGTCTCTAGGGAACGCCGTTAACCCCTGGGGAGGGGTGTGGCGAGGGATGTGGGACGGGTCATCAAGGGGGAGACCGTGAAGATTCGTGTCTTTGGACGGGCCGGGTGTGCCCGGACCCACGCAGCGTTGTTTCGTATTGCGCGTTTAGTGCGACAGAAAACATGGACCGGTAAGGTGGAGATCGTGTTTTTCGATCTCGGGACGGCGGAAGGATTGGCGGAGGCCGCATACCGCCAGCTGGAAGGGGAAATCCCGGCTGTTTTGGTTGAGGCTAAGGTGCCGGGCCCGGTGATCTCAGGGGAACCGCCATCCCGGGAGCGGGCAAGCACGAGGGAAGCGAGCATCCTGCGGGTGCTTTCTCCCAGCCCGAACTGAAACCGGTCAAAGGCGAGACTGTCCGCGCAAGCGCCGAACGGAGTGCCCGGCATCTCCCAGCCGCGCCGGGTACTGTGAGGGGGGAAGTGGGAACTCGGGTCCTCCTCCCACTCCCCCCGTTTCGGCGAGGGGTCGCTTTCCCAGGATCTTCCCAAGCCTGTCTATTTTTCTGATGCAAATTCACAGGGGTTCTCGCTCAATACACCGCATTCCTGCCGCCATGCGCTTTCAGGGAAGACTCGATTCCATATTCGTCTGGATCGAGGGAATCATTGCATTGAATCTTTATCGTTCATCGTTTACGATAACCGTTATACACGCGAGGGAGAATCCATGGATACCAGCGATCTGAAAGCCCTCCAACGGTAGATTTTGCTCAGCTTCTGGAAGGTCCACATCCTTCACCACGCCAGTGAAGGACCCGTGGTCGGGCAATGGATGCTCCAGGAATTACGTCAGCATGGCTACGAGGTCAGCCCTGGAACTCTCTATCCCATTCTTCACAGGATGGAACGGTTGGGATGGCTGCGATGCGAAGTTGAACCCGATGCAGGCCCGAGAGCCCGGCGTTCCTATTATGCCACCCAGATGGGGCTTCAAGTCCTTCAAACGGTCCAACTTCAGCTACGAGAGCTCCGCAATGAAGTCGGAGAAAGACTTGTTGAAAAGAAGGACTCCAGATGATCGAATCCACTCCGGAGTCTGTGGGTAAAGGGCTGCTTGTTGGAATCGTCACCGGAGTGATTCTCACGCTGGCGTTCCTGTACCTTTCGGATAAGTTCACTCCAGAATCCAATCAATCCTCAGACCAGACAACCTTGGACACCGAATGGAAGTTGCGTGTCGACACCCTGGAGGGACGGCTCCCCAGCCAATCCCACGCCATGATGGATGTCGCCTATCATTTCTCGAATCTGTGGTTCGCGGGAACTGAGGGTAACTGGCCGCTTGCCGCCTTCTATTTGGCAGAAACCCGTTCTCACCTCCATTGGGCAGTCCGGATCATCCCAGTCCGGAAGGATCTCGATGGCAAGCCAGTCGATCTGAAGACCTTGCTGGAGGGAGTCGAGACGGGAGTCCTATTACCACTGGAAGGGACCATCAAAACACAGGATAATAACCTCTTTCAAGAAGGATACCGGAAAGCCCTGGAAGGGTGCTACTCTTGTCATGTGGCCTCGGGGAAACTCTATCTCACCCTGAAGGTCCCTGAGGCAGCACCCGAGAAGATCATCGATTTCACGCCGGGAGTTGGAACAACAAACTGAAAACGGCTACGGAGGTGGAACATGTGGAACAAGGTCATTGAGACCAGGGGATCCGCTGCCGTCATCCTGATTCGCCTCATGGTAGGAGCTGTGTTCCTCTCGGAGGGAATCCAGAAGTTTCTCTTTCCAGGCGAAGTCGGGGCGGGACGTTTCGCGAAGATTGGCTTACCCTCCCCTGAGATCCTGGCACCATTTGTCGCCACCTTCGAGATTACTTGTGGAGCCCTCGTTCCATTCGGGGTGCTCACGCGTTTTGCGGTCATTCCCCCCCTCATCATCATGGCGGTAGTGAGAACTGCCACGAAGATTCCAATCCTGATCAACAGCGGTTTCTGGAAAATGGCACACGAGTCCCGGACCGACTTTTCCATGGTGATGGGGAGCCTCTTTCTGCTCATCGAAGGGGCTGGGAAATGGTCACTCGACATGAAACTTCTTTCCCGGAGAAAACTATCAGAACCTCAATCCCTGGACTGATCCAGTGTATGATGGAGTTTATGTGGATTCCGGATTGCAGATCCCACGAGAAACATCGCGGAAATCCAGCCATGTGGACACTTCATGCTGACTGATACTTTGAACTTATTTACAAACTCGATCATTCGCTCCATCTCATCGGGAAACCTCCTTCTTTTTCTCCTCACCCTCCATGTTCATCTCACCCCCGCCAGCACCTCACCCCTCCCCGACTCCTTCGACCTCCCCGGCCCCTCTGCCCAAGCCCCGCAAGGTTGGACCTATTCCGGCCCGCCTGAAGGTCAAGACACCGCCTGGACCACCGAAACCCCTTTCGAGGGAACCCACGCTCTCCGTCTATCGGGCCTGCTGGGAACCCAGAGTTGGACCTCATCCCCTTTTTCGGTCACTCAGAATAAACATTACCTCCTGGAGTGGAAGGCACGCTACCGTGGAGAGAAGAGTTGGCGTTTCCGTGCCGATTTCGCGGGAGTGGAGGTGGAGTTTCTCGACTCCCAAGGCACGTTGTTGAAAACTGTTTCCCAGCATTCCAGCTGCTGGCAGACGCCGGGGTGGCGGCCGGGCTGGTTCCTGTTCGAGGTACCCGCCAATACAACGGGTCTGCGTGTTCGTTTCGCCCTGCGAACGGCGGAACCTCTCCCCGGTGGTTTCGATATCGACTCCATGGTACTTCGGCCTTATCCCGATGAAGAAACCCGGGCCGAGGGAAAACAACTGCTCATCCTGCGCACCCTGGATGAGAACGGGAACCCGGCGGGGACACGGATCGAGATTCGAGGCGCGGATAGTAAAACGATCGATCCACCGCGTGGTTGTGTCTCCTATGGCATGAGCAAAGGTGGCTTTCACCCTCCGATGGAGGGACTACTCGAAGCCGAATTGGAGCCGGGGTGGTATCAGATCAAGATCACCAGGGGCTTCGAGTATGAACCCATCACCCTCCCCCTGGAAATTACAAACAGCCAAGAAGGTCCCATCCATGTGGAGGTCAACCTGAAACGAATCGTCAACTGGCCAGAACGTGGCTGGTACTGCGGGGACCACCACACCCACCTGTACCGTCATGGTGGCAGTCTCTTCACCAGCCTGACCTGGCGGGATGTACTCCATGTAGCCCGATGCGAAGGCCTCGATTTTCTCCCATTCATGGGTGCTGACCAGTATCCCCGGGACAGCCTTGGCGATCCGGACTTGTCCAGCCCTGAGTTCACTGCGGAGTTAACCAATGAAATCACGGATGATTTCTGGGGGCATGTCTGTCCCATTGGAGTTTCCAAAGCTGCAAGAGTGAATCCCGGTTTCCAGAAAGGTCCCATGAACCTGGACCGGGATGCCGCGATCTCCAGCGAGGGAGGATTTCTCTGTTTTGGGCATCCCTATGGTCCTCTCAAGGAAGGTCATGAGTTCGAAGCTCTCGCGGATCTCAAATCGCACCTCTCAGCCCGTGAGTTCCCCATCGATCTGGCTCTTGGAATGAGATGCGGAATTGACCTGCTGGCCATGGAGGGGGAGCGCAATCAACTCGATCTGAAACTCCGCGATCTCTACCGCCTGTATAACCTGGGCTTCCGTCCCACACTGGCCGCTTCAACCGATTTTCATGTCGACCAGGGCCGTCAATCCATTGGTTCGGTCCGAACCTATGTCCATGCGGATACACTTAACATTCGGGAGATCGCGCGTGGCTATCGCGAGGGGCATACCTTTGTGACCAATGGACCGCTCCTGGATCTGCGTGTCAATGGCAGGTTTCCAGGAGATTCCATCGCCACATCTCAAGGCACGGCGCTTCATATCACATGCGAGGCTGTTTCCCTGTCTCCGCTTGATCCTCTTGAAGTTATAGTGAATGGAAAGGTATGGAAGAAAGTTGCAGCGCATGGGAAAGAAGAAATTGCCCTCTCCTGTCCCCTTGAGGCCACCCAGAGCCTCTGGATCGCCGCGCGTGTCTGGGGACCGGAGTCGGAGCTCCATGCCTCCTCGCTGGAAGGCCGCTCGCTGGGGGCCGGGCAGTTTGCTCACACAACCCCCGTATTCATTGAGACAGAGGGAAAACCAGTCTATTCAGGCTCAAAGGAAGAAGCGGAATACTTTGTCCATTGGTGTGAGGCCGTTAAATCAGCCTGGCAGGCCCATCTTCTGGTCACACCCACTGAAAAAGAGAATGACTCATTGGTGCTGTCCCGCATCGATGCGGCGCGTCAAGTATTCCTGAACCTCTGTCAATAATCTCCACTCCGTCTTTTCCTTGACGCCATGAGAACCCCTGCCTATATTCGATGGGTAGTGTGTGACTCCAAATGGTATTGCGCGTGAATTCGATCTGCTCCCCTCACCCCCTTTTCTCACGGCGGTCTGGATCCCTGACGTGGCTTGTATGGATCCTGGTCTTCGCCATAGGCTCCTCCGCCGGATTTGCCCAGGCTCCCACCCCTGAGCCGCGCGCCGACCTGGACCGGAGCGGGGTCATCGACTGGCTGGATCTCATTCTGTTCCAGTACCTCTGGTTTGTTCAAATACCGACTCCCACAGCCACCTATGATGGTCCCACATTCACCCCTTCCCCCTCGCCCACACTCACTCCGACCTGGACCGAGTCACCCACTCCCACACTCACACCGACCATCTCCCTTAATGGCCGTCTGTATGGGGTGGTGACCAACAAGAATACCAGCGATCCTGTCCCCTTCTTCCCCCTTTACCTGGACCTTCCCTCTGGCTACATCGATCGAAACGGTACCACGAATGATGAGGGCTTCTATGAGTTCACCGGCCTCCCGATTGGTGAGCTGGCAGTCCTGCGGGATAACTCGGGAATCGGTTATGGCAGCTTTCAGATTGCCTTGCTGATTTCAGAAAACCTTGAACGCAATATCGAACTGGCTCCCTATACTCCCACCCCGACCTCAACCGCGACTGGCACAAACACCGCCACGAGGACCATCACAGAGACCCCCACACCCTCGGGGACACCGACTGAGACTGGAACCCCCACGATTACCAACACCTCGACAATAACAAATACACGGACAGAGACAGGAACGCCGACTCCCTCCTCCACCGGCACAAATACACGTACCCCCACCAACACACGGACACCGACTCAAGGCAAACCCACCTCCACCCCAACTCCCACCCGGGTCATCCTCACCGGCACTTCTTGGGTAGGAACCTCCAATATCGACGGCAATTCGAATATTTCTATGGCGAACGATCCGGATCTGAATGCCAACCAGATGAGGGTCAAGTTCAAGACAACCCGGAAATTCGTGAATACTCCCACTGGAACGGGTGCGACTTTTATTTTCCCCGGAACTAATGAAGAGGGAGGCACCGGTTATCTCAGCCTCGATGGAGTGTTCATCGATGGCAATCACATATCGGGTACCGTCCAGTATCGCTCAAAAGTCAGTGACCCTCTCAAATCCGGGACCTTCACAATGGAGCGTCAGCCCTAGTGCCTCTCCCAGCCAGTCAGATCATCAGCCTGATCCGCAAGGCCGCTCCGGAGGAGACCGCCGCCGGATGGGATCGTGTGGGGCTGCAGTGCGGAGACCCACGGAAAACGGTCGAGGCGGTGGTGATCGCGCTCGATGTCCGTCCCTCGACCATCGAATTGGCTATTCAGTCCGGGGCCGGACTGATCCTTGCCCATCACCCACTCATCTTTGAACCGCTTAAACGCATCGATCCCCGAACCTCTCCGGGACGGGAACTTGTCTCCCTGATCGAAAGGGGGATGGTGTTGTATGTCGCCCACACCAATGCGGATGCCTCGCGGGACTTGTCGATGAATGGGGCCATGGGTGCCGGGCTGCCAATGAAATCCTTCAGTCCAGCCGTTGCCCCGCCACAAGCATCTGACATCAAGCTGGTCACCTTTGTTCCAGCCGATTCAATCGACCAGGTTCGAAACTCACTCGCTCAGGCCGGAGCCGGTGTCATCGGGGAGTATGAATCCTGTTCTTTCAACCTCACCGGAATCGGAACATTCCTGGGAAGCAGCGCATCCAACCCGGCCATTGGCGAGAGAGGCCAGCTGGAACGGGTTGAGGAGGTGCGATTGGAGATGGTCTGCCCCAAACGGCTCCTGGATGGAGTTCTCAAGGCGCTCTGGGATTCACACCCCTATGAGGAAGTGGCCTATGACCTCTATCCACTCACCGGTTACCAGTCTGAGATGCACTTCGTCTGGGAGGGAGAGCTCGAACAGGAGATGACCCTGGAAGAGTTTGCCTTCATTGTGAGAGAGAGATTGGGGGATGGGGTGGCCCCAGTCCGCTTCGCCGGAGAAAGGAGCTCCCGTGTCAGGCGTGTTGCCTGGTGCAGCGGCGGAGGTAAATCATTGATCCAGTTTCTCGATCCCGCTCGTGTGGATGTTTACTTGACTGGTGACACCGGGCACCATGATGCCCTCAACTGCCTGTCCCGGGGGATCGCACTGGTGGATCTTGATCATTACTACACGGAAAGGCTGTTCATGGATTTGTTGAGGAATTACCTTTCCACTCATCTTCCTGAAGGAGCGGTGCGCCTGATACCCGATACCTCCGGTGCGGTATACAAAGTTCCCCAAGGCCCTCAAGTTTCATGAAGAGACTCCTGTTGGTACTGATAGTCCTGGTGGTCCTGGCGGTGGCTGGCCATCAGGTGCTCTTGCGTCAGGCCAAAGTTTCTCTGACCAGCGCCCTGTATGAGGAAAGCGGTTCACCGGCCACGGTGGCTTCCTTCAAGGGATTCCTCCCTCTCGGACAGGTCTGGTTGAAAGAGCTGCGTTTCAAGACTGTGTTTCCCGATGGAGAAACAATCGACTGGGATATTCCAACCGCCAATGCCGACTTGAGATTGATCTCTTACCTGCTTGGATCCATCGAAGTCCAGAGGATCGATATCCAGAAGGCTTCCTGGAAGACCTCTCCCCTTTCAGGCTGGGTTCTGGGGGGTATCGGCCATTTGGAGGGAGCCTCAAGGGGACGTCCCCCCTCCAAAGCCGATAAAGACTATCTCTGGTGTGAAAAGGCTTTGTTGACACTCCCCTCGGTCCAGGGGCAGTTCAAAGGTAAGAGTCATGACCTCCTGTACAATACCTCTCTCGAGGTCAAGCCATTC
>CAYZUX010000133.1:0-16543 GCA_964481775.1 uncultured bacterium
TGGATGAACTCGGTTGCCGTGGGGTTTTCGCGGATGGTTTCCTGTGGGGATATGGCGCCGATTACACCTATGACCAGTGGGATGGCCACAGCGCGGATATCGATTCTGCCTCGCAAACCATCCTGAGGAAAAAAGGGTCGGTCTTGTTGTTGACCCAGGAGGCCATGATCGCCTGGTGCCGCAAGATCTGGGATAAGGGTGGAGTGGTCATTGCCAATGGGGTTGTACCAACCCGCACGATTTGTTCCTTGCCCCTGATCACCGACAAGGAGGTGAATGAGGGCCCGGATGTACCACTCCTTCCAACCCCCATTACTCTAGGTGATCCAGCGGTCTGTAGTGATGAAATCGGTCTTTATCATGATGTGCTCAATAAGCTCCGGTGGGGGAATCTTTATTTCTACTACAACGAACCGCGTGAATTGGCCTATGAGTCATTACCCCAGAAGATGTACCCAATCACTGTCCAGGAGATCCATGCGGGAATTGTCAAGGGAAAAGAAAGGATCATCACCATGCACAGTGGTGTGTATGGCTGGGAAGATTCGCACGCTCTTGTGGTTGCGTACCGTTATGATTCACGAGGACACCGCATCCCCGCCGATTTTCTGACGACCGCTGATGCGGATTCTGTCAGGACAAAGGTGATCCTCGAGGAAAATGAGTCGGCTGTCTTGGCTCTCCTCCCCATTCAGATCACATCCTCCCAACCGGTCAATGTGATGGTGGACCGGCTTGAGGATAAATATGTCGTACGGCTTAACGGGAAGGGAGAAACGTCAATATCAGCGGGAGAGGGAACAATCAATCTGATCCTTGATGGCGCGAAGGAAGTCGATATTCCATTCGAGCGTCTTCCAATTCAGCCATAAAAGACCGGTGAATGACTTATTTTACGCCGCTCTGTCCCCCGCTTGGATATCCTGGCCAGCGACTATCACTTCCACTCCCAAGGAACGGAAGGCTTCCAGTATTTCCTTGTCGGCCTTGTCATCGGTCACCAAAGTGGAAATGGCGTCCACTGGAGCGACCTTGTAAAGCGTCGATTTGCCAATCTTGCTGTAATCGGCCACGAGGATCAGCTCTCGTGAATGTTCGATCATCGCCTTCTTGGTTTGAGCTGTCTGTGAGAGTGGAACGCTGATCCCCTCCTCGGGAGAAACGGCATCGGTCCCGAGGATCACCTTGTCGGCATTGAACTGCTTGATCTGGTATTCCGTGAAAGCCCCAACCGTGGTTCCACTGCGGATATTCAGGTCTCCCCCCAACAAAACAAGTGTGATCCCTTCCCGTCCCACCAACACCTGCAATACATCGATCGAGTTGGTAACCACCGTGATGTCTGCCGCCTGGAGATGACGCGCCACCTGGTAGGTGGTGAAACCACCATCGATCATCAGAATGTCGCCAGATTCGATCAGCTCCGCAGCAACACGTCCGATGAGCTCTTTTTCGGTGGGATTGATTCTTCGACTTTCCGCGAGGGTTGCTCCGATCCGTGCACGTGGTGAGGGCATCGCACCGCCACGAGTCCGCCGGATCAATCCACGTTTTTCGATGCGGTCGAGATCCCTTCTGACAGTGGCGGGTGAAATGTTGATCTCTTGAGCGATCTGCTCAACTGTCACATTCCCCTGGTGGTCCACCAGGGAAATGATCCGTTCCCAACGTTCCGGTATCACCACTCGCCGCATTCCGTTATGTTACCTTTCAGTCCAGGTTCCATTGACGAAGGGGTAGAATACCACACCGGGTTCTGTCAGTCAAATCAGAACAATCAGATACCGACCGTTATTTCTCCAAACCTGTCCGATAGATGAGCATTGTGCTCATACTCTGAACGTACTATGATTATTCTCTCTTTCTGCGCTCAACCTTGGGGAACACCGTGATGCTTTTCGTGGAGGTCCTTTAGGATGGAAATCCGGAATCAGGTGGTGTTTGGGGCCGCTTTCCTGCTCCTTTCTCTTCTGGGAATGGGGCTAATCTCTATGGCTGGGGAGTCACAAGAGGAGGGGTATCCTGTCGAGAAACTGGGTCTGAGTCATATCCGGAAACTCTGGTCTGGATTTGATCCGTGCACACTTCCCCTTGAGACAGAAGTCATCCGAAACATTTCAGAACAAGACATACACATCCAGCAGCTCTACTTCACGGGCGAGATCTGGGAAGGGGAGAAGACTCGAGTGTATGCCATCCGCGGGGCACAGATGGGTACTCAGAACCTTCCCGGGATACTCCACATTCATGGCGGCGGCCAAACCGCCTCGATGGATTGGGTTCGATTCTGGGCCAAACGGGGTTATGTCTGTGTCAGTTTCGATTTCTGCGGTGACTGGAGGAAGAACTCACCGGATCGAACAGAGTTCACCAGGTGGGGGAAAGTGAATGGTCATATGGCTGATGTGGGAGGAGGCCATACCATGAAACCCGATCCCACCCACAATCCCTGGTTTCACTGGGCACTGACCGCACGCCGGGCGCTGACACTGCTGGAAACCGATCCTCAAGTTGATCCGGAGAAACTTGGTGTTTTTGGGATATCAGTGGGCGGTACGCTTACTTGGGTGGTGGCGGGGATCGATCCACGTGTCAAGGCAGCGGTTCCCATCTATGGTTGCGGGTGGAACACCTTCAGCGACCTCAAACAAACCAGCGATGCCAATCAATCCGAGGAAAGCCGGATGTGGCGCAAGCTGATGGGCTCGGAGTCGTATGCCCCTCTGGTGCAGTGCCCACTCCTTTTTCTGAATGCTACCCAGGATTTTCATGGCAACATGGATCGTTCATTTCTGTCATTGGCTCTGGCTCCCTCCAGCATGAAACGGGTGGCCTTCACTCCAAACTACAATCACCACATCGAGCCGGTGGAGGGTCATAACCTGCCGCTGTGGATGGAAACCCACTTGAAAGGTTCCGGCCTGGTCTGGCCCAGGACACCACGGATCGAGTTTCTCGGCGGGCAGACAGTCCCACGTATCCGCATCGAACCGGACCTGCCGGGTGAGGTGGAAAACATTCGAACCTACTATGCACTGAATGGTTTTGTCCCCTCCAGCCGATTCTGGCGTCTGGTGGAAACACAGCCTGATAAAAACAATACCTTTACCGCGGAGGCCCCGATTCTCTCCCCCACTGATACCTTGTTCGCTTTCGCCAATGTGACATACAAATCGGGCGTCACTCTTTCCTCGCTGCTCATCACCACTCAGGCCACGAATCTGTGTTCGGTAACACCAACTCTTAAGCACGAGGCACTGATCGACGACATGGCGGATTTTCAGGATTGGCGGTTCCGTCCCGCTTACACCGATCCCTGCATCGATGACACCTACTTCCAGGATACCCGGCCATTGATTGGACAAGCAGGCTTCACACTCAACCTGGAAACCTTCAAGGGAGAGATCAACTTTGACATCTCCACCAACAAGATCGGCGATCCGCAGTGGCGTGGCAAGGGAAGGGAGCCCTTACTGCTGGAGTATTATAGCAGGCATGTTCCGAAAACCCTGCAGTTCCTGATCACCGAACACGATTGGCAGCCCACACGAGTGGAGTACTTCTACAAACCGGATCTCACTCCAGCCACTCAGGAATGGACCACCTTGCGGTTGGAACCAGCTGATCTGAAAACGGTTGATGGTAAGGAACTTCCAAGCTGGCGCGAGGTAGACACCCTTACCCTCACCGGAACCACAGACCATGCACACCCACCCATTTTCAGGAATCTGCGGTGGGAGAACTGATATCGGTCAGTTGCCCGGATCTCAGTTGCACTCGGCGACCAACGGCCCCGCCAGTTCCTGGTAGAAGAACAGTTTCCCTGGCAGCGTCGGCATGAAACTACTCGGGATCCACGGTGTGGGTTCGTGGTGCAGGCTAATCCAGAGCGACATCCCTTGCCACATCATCCCGCGCCCCAAGGCGCCATCACATCCCCCAATGATGTGATCCGCCTGAAGGAACAGGCCAGGACCGATTGTATTGGCATTGGCCGGAACCAGGGTGGTGCGGCTCTTGAAACTGGTGATGGCATTCTGCTCGATGGTGAGGGGATGCAACTTGGCACCCAGACGATGGGTGTCGGACTTCCAGTGGTCGACAGTGGCATACTCGCGTGCGAAATGCGGTTCCCAGAAAGCGATATGGCAGACCCGTCCGATTCCGAAAACCACTGTCAGAGAAGCCCCATTCTTCTTGAGAGCCGCAATGTCCTCGGCGTACCTTGGAAGGCTGTTCCTGGTGGCGAAATGGCGTTGTTTCCTGGGAATTGACAGTGACCCGAGGGGACCATAAAAGGCCTCTTCCATGGCCTTCTGAAAAGCCCCCGGCATGTCTGGCGGGAGGGTATTTCCCTCGGCATCGCTCCACTCATCCATATTGAATCCATGGACATGAGAACACTTGATCTTCCATTGCTGGAGAAAATAAACCACCCAGCGGTACATCCCCATCGGCCCCACCGGCAGGATCAGGGCAATCTCACGCCCCGCCTCACGGGCGGTGCAGATGTCCATCGCGATTTCATGTCCCATGAGGACATCGAAGTCTGTGGGAGTACAGGGAACCGGTTCGAAGCGCTTGTTCCACCAGGCCTCGCGTTCCGTGATCTTTTCCGGAGGGTTCGAACAGATACTGTCAATCTTGGCCAGGTTCCACCCGGATGGGAAGAAACCCTCCAGGAGTGATCCTTTCAAAGTGGAGACCAGATTCAGATCGGTTGTTTTTTTACTCGCCATGAGATCCTCCTTGATGTGGTGAAACAGACACTATTCAAAAATTACAACCAAGATCATTACTGATCCTGGTTGATCCGGCAACTCACTTTTCCAAATTGCCCAGCTGAGACCACCTTTCCACCAGATCCCTTGCCTTCCCCGAATGGAGGATCTCACGCGCCAGGCCGATCCCCCCGGGGACAGTATCCGCACGCTGGGTCAAGTAGAGACCGGCTCCGGCATTGAGGCAGACCGCTTCCAGCCGGGCTGATGGGACACCACTCAGAACTTCGTTGGCAAGCTTTGTATTGAAGGTTACGTCTCGGCCTTTCAGTTCCGGGAGTGAAACTGGTCTGAAACCCAGTTCATCGAGGGTGAGGATGCGTTCATGGATACCCATCGCTCCAAATTCGACAATGTGAGTCGGTCCCCCCGGAGAGATTTCATCCATCCACAGGTCTTTCCCAGCCGAACCACAAACCACCCAGCCTCTTTCACAACCCAAGAGGCGCAGGGCCTGCGCCACCGGCTGCAGGAAACAAGGGTGATAGACCCCTGTGAGCTGGACCTTGGGTGCGAGCGGATTGGAAAGTGGACCCAGGAGGTTAAAAAGGGTAGGAGTCCCTTCTTCACGCAGTTTGAGCCGCAACGGCTGCACATTCCGGGTAGCACGGTGATAGAGCGGGGCGAAGAGGAAAGCGATGCCCACCTCGTTAAGCGTTTTGGCGGCCTCTCCGGGAGTCTGTTCAATCGGGATCCCCATCGCCTCAAGCAAGTCCGCCGATCCGCATCCCGAGGTGATCGCTCGATTTCCATGCTTGGCTACTGGTACCCCAGCAGCGGCTATGACGATCGCCGCCAGAGTGGAGATATTTGCATATCCCAGGCGATCTCCACCTGTTCCGCAACTATCAAACACCTCCTCCGAGTGGAAAGGGATACGTGGAGCAAGACACCTCAACACCCCCGCCGCCGCCGCAAGCATCTCGCCTGTAGCCCTGGCAGGAGACATCTCCCGGAGCAGTTCGAGTCTCGCGGCTTGAGGTGCTGTGCCAGCGATCAGTAAACGGATCGCCTGGACTGTATCTTTCCAGTGGAGACGATGATTCAGCTTTAGCAGACGGGTGAGGGCTGTCACTGTCTCCGGCGGAGGAACAGCCTCCTCGCTCAAGAGAGGTTGTAGCTTTTCCACCAGCATCGACAATGAAAGACCTCCAGTCTGAAGCTGTCCGTGTACAGCGGGTATCTCACCCTCAGGCCCTGAAAACCGGCTTATTTGTAATGCCAGCTATCCCCGGGAACAAACAATCCCCAACGGTCTCCATAGGGGTTGGTACTTGGACAGGAACCATTGAAACCATAATAGGGAGGATGGGTAAAGGTATATCCCCGGTAATACGGATACGGATCGTAAGTGTAATCTCTGGCCTGGAAGTTCCCAAATGGAAAGCTGTCATACCGATAGTGGTGGTAGAAATGATAGGGCTGATAATACTGGGCACATGCTCCAGTCGCTACAAACGGAAGACCCACAACGATTCCAAGGCCAAGGACAGCAACAATTATCCTTATTTTGCTCATGTTATTCCCCCTTTTCCGGTGCCTCCCTCTTGGCTTAGGCTTGGATAGGAGTTCCCCCACCGGTAATTCTATTGAAGCACAACTCTCGATGGACTCCAACTGGCTATGTGGAAAAAACAGGTTCATTTGAACCTAACGGAGAGATGGAGAGAGGATGGGAGTAGCCCGGATCTCCATTTTCCTGGATGATCTTCTCATTGGTTGATACAATCCCACATCCCCATGGATGAAAGACACTGAGTTGAGGTCGTCATGTCCACACCCATTCTGCAAATGGAAGAAATCAAAAAGGATTTTGATGGAGTCCATGCGCTCTCAAAAGTCAACTTCACTGTAACACAGGGCGAAATTCATGCCCTGGTGGGGGAAAATGGTGCGGGTAAATCCACCTTGATGAAGATTTTGAGCGGCGTTTACCCCGATGGAACCTATGGGGGGACCATCCACTACAAGGGAGAAGTGGCGGCCTTCAAAGACACCCGGGAGGCTCAACGGGCTGGTATCGCCATCATCCACCAGGAACTCAACCTGGTCAGCGGCATGACCGTGGCCGAAAACATTTTCCTCGGACGGGAACCGAACCGTTTCGGTTGGGTGGACTGGCGGAAGATGCGCGAGGATGCGCGTGCTCTGTTGGACCGCCTTGGGTTGGAGTTTCCTCCGGAGACTCCTGTCTCATCACTCTCGGTGGGACAAAGCCAGATGACAGAAATCGCCAAGGCGCTTTCACAAAAGGTCGATCTCCTGATTCTGGATGAACCCACCAGTGCGCTCACAGACCATGAGATTGAGCGGCTCTTCGAACTCCTCGAACAGCTCAAGGCACAAGGTGTCACCTCGATCTACATTTCCCACAAACTCGATGAAGTCTTCCGTCTCGCGGACCACATCACCGTGCTGCGTGATGGACAGGTAGTGGGAACCTGGTCAAAGGATGAAACAGACCCGCGCAAGATTGTGGCGGCGATGGTTGGGCGTGACATCAGCGATCTGTTCCCCTGGGAGCCGCGCCCCATCGGTGATCCTGTTCTCGAGGTTGAAGGTTTGACAGTGATCAATCCACGTGCTCACCGTCCCATCCTCAAAGACATCTCCTTTACCCTGCACGAGGGGGAGATCCTGGGGATCTCCGGGCTGATGGGGGCGGGGAGAACTGAGCTGGCTTCAACTCTCTTTGGCATCCCGCCGGGAGGAGTGACAGGCAAAGTCACCATCCGGGGCACCGAGAAGTCCTTACGCAACCCACTTGGGGCAATCCGTGAGGGGATCGCTCTTCTCACCGAGGATCGCAAACAAAGCGGGCTGTTGTTCAACCTCTCAATCGGGAAGAATATCACCCTGGCGGCACTCGACCGAGTCTCCGCGGGACCTTTCGTCAACCTTGCCAGCGAGCGCACCCTGGCATCGGAATATGCGTCCCGGCTGACCGTGAAGACGGCTGATCTTGCCAACCTGGTGGGAACTCTATCCGGGGGGAACCAGCAGAAAGTTCTGCTTGCGCGTTGGTTGGCAACCGAACCCCGAATCCTCATCCTGGATGAACCTACCCGGGGCATCGATGTTGGAGCCAAAGTGGAGATTTACCGTCTGATGATCGAATTGGCCCGTTCTGGCCTGGCGATCCTGATGATCTCCTCGGAATTACCGGAGGTTCTTGGCATGAGTGATCGTGTCCTGGTCATGCGTGAAGGCCGTTTGGCGGGTGTCCTTTCGCGCACCGAGGCCAACGAGGAAGCGGTCATGCATCTGGCAACAGGTGTGACCTCCGTATAGATGTGTTCTGCGTTCAGCCTCCAGGTCTTCCTGGTATCCTCAAAAGAATTTGAGGTTCCACTCTCTACTCAACGGATGGTGCCGGGATGGTCAACGTGAAAACCGATCCTTGCCCCGGAGTCGAGACCACTCGCAGAGTTCCACCCGCATCCTCTGCAAGCTTTTTGGAAACAGCCAGGCCCAATCCTGTTCCCGAAGCACCTTTGGTGGTGTAGAAGGGGCCCCAGATTTTGGCAGTTTCCCATTCCGGGATCCCAATCCCATTATCTTCCACCGAGACAGTCAAGGTCCCGGTCATGTAACGGGTCTTCACCTGGATCTTTCCCTCCATGTCAACATCCTCGGACCGTTTCTGGACAACTGCATCGACTGCATTGGTGACCAGATTCAACGTAACCCTTTCGAGGATTTCCCGATCCAACAGGAGGTTGGGAACACTTTCTTCGACATCGGGGATGATCTGAATTCCCTTGGCATTCTGGCTCACCGCTACCAGATCGCAAACCTCGAGGACGATCTGGTTCGGGTTGGAGGCTGTCAGCTCGGGCTTGCGTCCTTTGGAATAGGACAACATGTCCTTCACCAGGTCCGAGATCCGGTTGACACTGCGTTTGAGCACATCATTGGCACGCTCAAGGGTGGAGAAATCCTTTTCCTGGATGGCTGTATCCATCACGGCAATACTGCCTTCGAGACCTCCGAGGATATTCTTGACATAGTGAGAGATCCCCGCGACAGCCTGCCCCAGTGCCCCCAGCCGTTCGGCCTGAAGGTTTTTCTGGTAAAGATGGGCATTTTCGATAGCCATGGCAGCCAACGATCCCAACAGCAAAAGGGCATTCGTGTCAGCGCTGCTGAAGCCACTCTCCCCTTTCTTGTTGAGGACCTCAAGGATTCCAATCAGACGATCCTGTCTGAGCATGGGCACAGCCAGGATACTGCGTGTGAGGAAACGTGTCTGTTCATCAACAGTCCAATTCCAGCGGGGATCATAACGAACATCGGGAACATTTACCGGGGCACGTGTCATGGCGGCGGTTCCGGCGATACTGCTCTCATCGATGGCGAGACGGATCTGCTTGACTGCCTCACCTTTCCCCCCATGGGCCACCTCGAAGGTGAGCTCATTGGTTTCAGGATCATACAGGAGCAGGGAGCTCGCCTCGGCATCCACCGCGCGTTCACTTTCGATCATGATCAGTTCGAGCACCTGGTTTGGATTGTAAACGGAATCCAGAATGCCCCCGACGCGGACCACCGCGCGTACCAGACGTAACAGAGCATCACGGTCAGCCAGGTCGAGGCCATCCGGTGCTACCTGCTCAAGAGGAGTTGGAGTCCTTCCACTGTCGCTCATTCCCTAAGTTGCCTCCTGTAAGTTTGTTTCCCCCCGCTCATGGCCATTGAAAGGGTGTGGGGGGAGGTGCATATTCCAGGCTTTACCAGACACAAACACAATCCGGCATCAAGCCAGTGCCGTGGTACCTGTGGTCAATCCCTGCATCCGCAGATTCAGATCTCCTACGCTATCCGCGGCTCTCAAGGCATCCTCGCGACTGACAATGCCACGGTTGAAGAGGTGAAGCAGGTGTTGATCGAATGTCTGCATCCCATCCTGGGTGCTCTGCTCCATCGTGGACTTGATCTCGCTGATATTCCCCTTGGCGATGAGTTCACGGATGCGTGGGCTGGCGATCATGATTTCCACCACGGCCACACGGCCTTGTCCATCCGCGCGGGGTACGAGACGTTGCGAGATGATCGCCCTCAGTACATTCGAGAGCTGGTGATGGACATTTCGTTCCATCTCCAGTGGAAAGAACTGCGTAATTCGCTCCAATGTCTGGTTGGCATTCAATGAGTGAAGGGTCGACAGAACGAGGTGACCTGTCTCGGCATACATCAGGGCATGCTCCATGGTTTCGGCATCACGGATCTCACCGATGAGGATCACATCGGGAGCCTGCCTGAGGACATTCCGGAGGCCCGTGTGGTAGTCCTCTGTATCCAGGCCGATCTCACGCTGGTTCACGATGCTCTGTTTATGCTGGTGCACGAACTCGATGGGGTCCTCCAGAGTGATGATGTGGCCACGCAGAGTGGAATTCCGGTGATCCACCATGGCAGCCAGAGTGGTCGATTTTCCTGAACCCGTAGCGCCGGTTACCAGGATCAGCCCGCGCGGGATGTTGATGAGTTGCTTGAAGATGGGGGGCAGGGCCAATTCATCGACTGTGGGAACGATCGTTTTCACCTGACGCAAAACCAGACCAACATGTCCTTTCTGCTGAAAAATACTGGCCCGGAACCGTCCCACTCCCTCCCGTTCGAAGGCCATGTTCATCTCATTGGTCTCGAAGAAGGTCTGTTTCTGGTGGTCAGTCATAATCTCCGAGGCATACCCCAGGGCATCCTCATCGGTGATCAGGTGCTCATCAATGGTATAGATCCCTTTACCCCCGCGGATCGTGGGACGGGTACCGACCGACAGGAAGAGATCGGCGCCATCCTGGTCGACCATGATTCGAAGCATTTGATGGAGGTTGAGTGGCATCCCCCTGGCGTTCCTTTCATCCTGGAAAGTTAAACTCTTTCGGCTGCCCCATCCGCTGAAAGGTTAGGAGAATCCGATAACCGACGCAACGGAAAAGGTCCAGTCTTCAGTCCCTTCAGGGCTGATGAATCAATGGCAGTTATGCCCCATCCTGGAGAGCCAGGAATAAGGCCCGGTAGTAACGCATGAAACGTATGGGATCAGGGCTGCCAGCTACTTCGGCACAGCAATAGCCCTGATAACCGATTTCATGAAGTTTCCTGAACAGATGCCTCCAAGGGTAATCTTCCTTGTATAACTCATTGATGTGGACCTGACGTATTTTGTCCTTAACCAGATCAAATGCGGCATCGAAGCCTCCATCCAGGAGGTCGTCCATGTTGGAGTTCCAGTTCACCACCACATTGGGATGGTCCGCGATGTCGATCATCCTGCGGATTCGAGGCAAACGGCAGGTTTCCCTGCCATGCACTTCGACACGAACCTCAACCCCAATTCCAGCAGCAGACTGGCCTACCTCGCGCAGTGATTTCCCAATCTGCTCCAGGGTGACTTCTTCAGGTACTCCTTCCGGTAATCCATTGGGACGGACCTTGATGCCATCGGCACCCACATCATGGGCCAGCTGTGCATACTGCTTGGCCCCCTCAATGTTCAGACGGACCTCCTCAGGAGAGCTGGAGTGAAACTCAAAGGCGCTCCCCAGTTGGATCAGATGGATCGGGGAGTTCTCGAAACGTTTTCTGACCTCGGCTCGTTGATCCCTGGAGAGTCCCACCTCAACTCCATGGGCATGGGTTGTACGAAGTTCAACCCCTTGGAATTGAGTTTCCTGAAGGTTTTTGAAGATCTCATCCAGAGACCAGTCTTTTGCCAGATTGTAAGTAACAATCCCTAGTTTAAGGGGAGAATTTTTCATGCCTGAACCCTTCCTTGACCTGCAACTCAGAGGGAGCGAACATACCCTGTTTGACAAAATAGCATAAACTGAGAGTGTGAACCACAAGTCTGGTCTGAAAGTATCCGTGGAGGTACTCCGTAAATGATCCCGAATCGACAATGGGTCAAGTCTGATCAATTTCCCTCTTCACTTGCACTTGCTCTGGGGCTTCTTTTTCTGGTTGGGGCCTGCAGGTCTGTGTCGGCGGATCAGTTTTTCACTTCTGACCGGATACGTCCAGAAAACCGGGCTTTCCCGATCACCGAACTCCGCATGGTACGTGAACCAGGCAACCTGCATTTCATACAGACAAATGACGGCGAGTTTGTTCTAACCGATTATTGGTGGCGTGAAGTGAAAGTGGGAGAACGGCGTTTTACCGGACGTCCACCCGGAACGGGTATGCCACCAATTCCAGATCCGGACCCGGGGCCTCCCGCTACCATGGGACGCAGGAAGGTTTTCGTGGAAATCGTGGCTGGAAAGGGATACCAATTTTTTGGGAAGGAACGAATCAAACCGGTGTCCTTTACGCTGATCGAAGATTTGCCGAGGAATGTCCCCATTCGGTATGGAAACTCAAGGGGGACTCTGGTGGCCGCTTTCGATGGGTATCATGTGGACTTGGGATTGGAGCAGGCGGCGCGTGTGATCCCCGGGTATAATGGAGTGGTGCAGGACTTAGGTGATGGACAGGGATTGCAGGATGTAGCCGTCATTGTTTATTGGGAGGAAGATGATCGCGGGGAGGTCATCCTGTACCAGGAGGGCACCACTGAGAATCCAGACTTGGATAATTGGGGGCTTGCCCTTAAATCCAAGGTGCTTTCTCGCAGGCAACCCGCCGCTCCCACGGCAGCTCCCCCGGCATCCGCTCCAGCGGCCCCCTCCGCGGCGCCTCAGGCCAGTCAGCCCTAGTGAAAGGAAAGAGGAAGGCAAGATGAACTCTTACGAAAAGATACTCAAGACAGTTTCGATCTTCTCCGGGCTTGATGAGGATGAAATCCAACGTGTCGCGGGGATATGCGCGGAACGGAGATACCGCGAGGGGGAGATCATCTTTGTGGAGCATACGGAGGGAGATGAGCTGTTTGGAATCCTCGATGGGGAGGTTTCGATTTTCCTGGAGTTGACAAGTGAGGATGATGCCATGCCACTCGTCACTTTGCGTGCGGGTGATGTCTTTGGCGAATTGTCGGTTGTGGATGAATCACCCCGTTCCGCTACCGCACGTGCAATGACCGATTGTCTTGTGCTGGTAATCGGAAAGAAAGACTTTGATGCCCTGATGGAGGCCGATCATGACCTCGGTTTCAAAGTGATGCGGAACCTGGCCCGGCTGGTCAGTCAGCGGGTTCGGAGTGCCAATCAGAAGATTCTCGACAATGTCAGCTGGGGGATGATTTAACAAGGAGTCTTATTCCATGGATCTGGATACAGCCTGGAGAACACTACTCAGCCTTTCACCCGAAGCCAGAAGCGCAGTGGTTGCGTTGATCGAAGATCTCAAACTGAAATCCTTTCATGGGCGCAATCCAGTAAGGAATAAGGTCTCGAAGGACCTTCTTGGGGAACCATTCGTTGGGATGTGGCGGGACCGTGAAGACCTGTCTGACAGCTCAGCATGGGTTCGCGGCTGCCGTCAGCGTGAATGGAAAATACCACGTGCCTGAATGGGTTCTTGTTGATACAGACATTCTTATTGATGTCGGCCGTGGTGAAACCACAGCGGTCAATTGTCTCTCCTGGATAGAAAGTTCAGCTACCCCCGCACTGAGTATCATTACAGAAATGGAACTCATTGTCGGGTGTAAAAACAAACGTGAACTTCAACAACTGGATCGTATGATGCGAAGGTATACAATCCTGCGTCTCTCTGAAACCATATCGGAAATTGCACGAGGTTTGTTAAGACGTTACAGGCTGAGTCATGGGCTAATGGTTGCGGATGCTCTCATAGCAGCTACCTCCATTCAACATAGCATCCCCTTTATATCCAAAAATCAACGTGATTACCGTTTCTTAGGAGAAGAAGTGAATTTACTTCCCTACCCTCCCCAGTGAATGATGCTTTCCGGTGGGTTTGATTGATCATTATCCGGAATTTTGAAGATACGCCTCAAAATCCAGACCTGCCTGACGCCCCCGTTTTTCATCGACCAGAAGACACACAAGGAAGGCCAGGAGGAAAAACACCGACACATAGAGCATGGCTGTTCGATGCCCCCTGCTGTCGGCCACGAATCCATATAGAAGCGGTCCGATCATCCCACCCAATTTGTAGGTCAAGGACCAGAAACCGAAGATTTCCGCGCTCTTGGAGGGTGGAGCGAACATCGCCACCAGTCCTCGCGCGGCTGACTGAACAGATCCCAGAAGAGCTCCCAGAGCAATCACCAATGCCCAGAAAATCGGGACAGAATACGTGAAGTACACACACAGAATCAGCCCCACCCATGCCAGCAACAACATTTGTAAGTTGAATTTCAGTCCGATCCTGTCCTGAATGAATCCAAAGGCGAAGGCTCCCAGGGCCGCACTGACTTGAACCACAATAAACAATTTCATGATCTGGGAATCACCGAACTTCATCTCTTCCATGGAATAGATGGTGCTGAAAGCGAAGACGGTCATCAGGCCCACCGATGAGAGGAAGAAGACCACCAGAAAAACAGCCAGGTCGTAAAGCCGCCGCAGGTGGGTCAAGGTTTCCTTGACCCTTCCAAAACCAATCCCCAGGTAGGTGGCGCCAGCAGGGAGCAGTCGTCCATACCGGTATTCCTTGAGAAACAGAAAGGTGGGGATCGCCCCAAACAGGAACACGCCTGCGGTCACGAGGTTGGTCAGGCGGATTTTCCAGCTGTTTTCTACACCAAAGCCTCCCTCCGTTAGCCCCAGCCAATTACATATGAGCAGACCCGCCAGTCCTCCCAAGTACCCCAGACTCCAGCCAAAACCACTGATCCTGCCCACCTCGTGAGGCTCCGCCAGGTCCGGCAGGAAACTGCCACACAAGGCCTCACTGACCTGGAAAAAATAGTTGGACACCACAAAGAGGACGATCGCCAACAGGACAGCTCCCGGTGTTACAAAAAACAGGCCTGCCGTTGAAATCACACACAGGAGACAGGTGCTGACCAAAAAACGCTTGCGGCAACTTGAAAAGTCCGCTATCGCACCCAAAACCGGAGCGGTCAGAATAATGAGCAGATTGGAGATGGTGCCACCCAATCCCCACAATGTCTTGGCATTGCCACCCTCCGGAACCACCGCCTGGGTAAAATAGAGGGCAAAAATCACTGTAACGATATTGGTGGTGTAGGCGGAATTGGCGAAGTCGAACATCGCCCAGCCGAAAACTTCTTTTTTGCTTTTCATAATGGGAATGGATGATGACCGAAAAGCCCGGGAAAATCATCAGTAAGTTATGGTTTCAGCATTCCGATGATTGAAAGGGAAACCGATGAGATGGTATTCTTCCAGCATCAAAGATTCGGTAGAACTCATCCTGCGGAGAACTTGAACAGGTAAGAGGATGGAGATTAACCCCGTACACCTTCTCAATCACCAGATTGTCCGCGACCTTCCCTTTGGAGTGATCGTGGTGGACCGTTCACTCAAAATCTGTGACTGGAATGGCTGGATGGAACGGATCAGCGGGCTGACTCGTGGCCAGGTACAGGGGAGGGAATTCGAGCAATTCCTGCCTGATCTTCCGGATCATAAAGTCATTCCCATGATCAGGTCCGTGTTTGAAACAGGGCGAATGGTTGAGATTCCTTCGGACCAATTCGAACAGTTTCTCAACTTTTCGGAGATCCCGAATCACTCAAAGGTCCAGAGCATGATCCAGGACACCGAGCTCCGTCCCCTCTTCGATTTCGAGGGGGAGGTGGCGGCGGTGTGTATTATTATCCATGATGTCACCGAGCGAGTTCAGCGTCTGCGCGATCTGGAAACCCTCAACCGGAGCTTTGCCATCGCTCATCGTGCACTTGAGGAAGCCAACAGGGTGAAATCGGACTTCCTTGCGAACACATCCCATGAGCTCCGCACACCTCTCACCAGCATCCTGGGTTTTGTTGAGATATTGGAAAATGACCTTACCGAATCCCGTGAGGAGGAAAAATCCTTCCTCGCCAACATCCGCGAAAGCGCGCAACACCTTCTCGACATCATCAACAACATTCTGCGGACAGCTGAGATCGCGGCTGGCAAGTTCGACATAACCCCTCGCCGGCTGAACCTGGGAGAAATCCTTTCCGAGGTTCAAGCCAAAATCCATCCTTTGGCACGCAAGAAAGGGCTCGAACTTGGCATTGACTTCGATGATTTCGATCTGGAAATTCTCGGGGATTATGATGAGCTCATGCAGGTGCTCTCAAATGTCCTCGATAATGCGGTGAAGTTCACCGATGCGGGGAGCATTGTCATCACCGCTTTCCGGGCGAAGGATTCCGATGGGTCCGCTATCATACAAATCCGGGACACGGGCCTGGGAATCTCACCTGAGAGTATGCACCTGGTTTTCGAACCGTTCCGCCAAGCGGAATCGTCCACCACACGGCGCCATGGGGGCACCGGTCTGGGCCTGTCGATATCACGTTCCATGATGGAGAGAATGCATGGAACGATCGAAGTGGAGAGCCAGGGGGTGGGCATGGGAACCACCGTAACCCTGAAGATTGAGGCAGTTCCCAAGACGCTTAACCAGGCCGTGGCCCACTGAAAACCCTCTCCATGCCTTGACACACGCTCCAGCCCGCTCAATCCTTTTTCTCTGATCAAGGGGGGCCTGAAGGCTGACACGCCCGCCGCCGTTCCCGTGACCCCCAACGGGGAGAGTGGTGGACGTTCCCATTTACACCAATCACCAAGGAGTATGGACCATGTCCCAGAGACCATTGAATGTCGGACTTATAGGCGGTGGAGGAGGAGCGTTCATCGCACAACCGCATCAGCGCGCGATTCATTTCG
>CAYZUX010000134.1:0-16507 GCA_964481775.1 uncultured bacterium
GAACTTGACATTCAGGATTTCGACACGGGCTTTCCGGTTGACTTTGGCCAACTGAGAAAAGATCTGGGCCCGGGTACACGGATTCTCGCAGGGCCTCGTATCGAGCTCCTCAGAACTGCCACCCCTGCGCAGGTCTACGAGGAAAGCAAACGAATTCTTACCTCCGGCATCCTTGAGGGCGGACTATTCATCCTGCGTGAAGGCAACAACCTCGCTCCCGGCACACCCATCGATAACACCGAGGCCATGTACCGTGCTGGACGCGAATTCGGTTTCAGGCGCGCTTGAGAGGAAAGCCTTACACGTCCACTTTTTCCAGTTGAGTCCGGTCGATTCTGGGAAGCATTCCCAGATCCGCTACCAAACGGTTGATCTGTGTCCGTGCGAACTCGACCCGGTCATCAGCGGTCACATAATCATATTTGAACGCCATGACGGTAGATTCACGGACCGGTCCGAACATTCGAACCACAACTGGCATGGATCGTATCAGGAACACTTCGTTGAGAACCTCGGCAGCCTCGCGGGTTTTGGGATCCCAGCGTTCATCATCGACGATGTGAGGGTAGCTTCTGGGGGGACGCCACATGCCGTGGTGGTGGAGCTGATCCTCCATCTTCTTGATTGCTGACTTCAGAGCCTTAATTTCTGCCACTTCCCGGTACCTCCTTCATGATGGTATGAAAAAGTCCTACCAGAAAAATCCTCCAGCCTGCTTGGGCGGACAATTTGTAGGCAACAGTGACAAGTCAAAACACAAAATCTTTTTTCTTGATATAAGGAAATCACCTCCCATTCCACTATTAGTGTACCAGTCTTATTCTTATCTGAATAGCATGTTTTTGGAGAGGAATGCCTATCAGCCTGTTGAGAAATCGTTCTTGTGATGAGGTTGTGGATTCCCGCTTTCGCGGGAATGACGATCTCCGAGGAAATTTACTTGTCTCGTCATTCCCGCGAAAGCGGGAATCCACGGTTACCCCAATTTTCAACAGGCTGCTATCCTCATCCACTGGCAGTCCGGCTAAGTTCTTCCACCAAAGGCCATCACGAAAATGAAAACACTCATTCTTTCCAACGAAGCCAGAAAACGACGATCGCGTCTGCACCCATGGATCTTTTCCAATGAGATCCAACAAGCCCCTACAACTGAACCAGGCGAGCTGGTGCAGATTCGATATGCCTCCGGGTCCGAGTCCTGGACCGGCTATTACAATCCACATTCCCTGATAGCGGCCCGTGTGTTAGATGAGGGGGTTGTCGAAATCGACACCGGTTGGATCCTGAACCGGTTATGTCAGGCCCTGGCCTACCGTACCAGTCTGCATCTGAACCGGAAAGCATACCGTCTGGTGAATGGGGAAGCGGATGGACTCTGTGGATTGATCGTGGATTGCTATGGACCGATCGTCGTGGTGCAGTCATTGACTGCAGGAATGGACCGGCTGCTTCCCCTGATCACCGAGGCATTGAAATCTCTCATCCAGCCAGAGGGCATCCTTGCACGATGTGATGCTCCAATAAGAGCCCTCGAAGGGGTTGAGAACTGGACCAGAACGGTGTGGGGAAACCTTCCCTCAAGGGTTGAGGTTGAATGTTATGGTTTAAGTTTTCTCGTCGATGTCCTCCATGGACAGAAATCAGGATTGTTTCTGGACCAGATGGAAAACAACCAGTTCCTCTCACGATTTGCACGAAGCCAGAGATGTCTCGACATCTGTTGCTACACCGGGGCTTGTTCACTCCAGCTCGCTCATGAAGGAGCGGATGGGGTGTTGGGTGTGGATATTGCGGAGGAAGCAATCCAAAGTGCACGGGGCAACACTGAACGGAATCAACTACACGGAGTCACCTTTGAATCGATCGATGCCTTCGAATTCCTCAAGAACCTTTGTAACAAAACTGAGAGATATGGTGTCATCAACCTCGATCCTCCAGCCTTTGCAAAACGGCGAAAGGATGTGGAGAATGCACTGCGAGGCTACCGTGAACTGAACCGCCGGGCTTTCAAACTGGTTTCCGAGGGCGGGGTTTTATGCACTTCCACATGTTCCCATCACATCACGCGGGAACGCTTTCTGGAGATGTTGGTTCTCGCCGCTAGAGATGCAGGACGTCTGGCGAAAATCATCGAAATTCGTGGTCAGGCAGCAGACCACCCTGCCCTACTCTCGGCTCCGGAGACGGAATATCTCACCTGCGTTGTCTTGCGGGTGGAATGAGTCGTTCTGAATTCACACTTCAGTGTGCTTCTTTTCGGTACCGCAGTCGGGGAGCCCCACGGACACACTAAAGGGTGAACTCCAAACAAATAGACTACTCCCCCTTCATCTCCCTGTGAAAGGCTTCACGATGGGGTTCTCCTGATTCAGCGTAATGGGTGACTCCTTCGCGTTCGGCAATCTCACAGAAACTCGCATAGGTTCCATCGGCAAGCGCGATTTCGGGGGTCCGCTTGCATTTGAGATAGAGAATCGGGAGCGAGGTGAGTTCAACCCTTTTCCGGATCTCTTCATTGTCAGCCACTATCTTGGCTTTCTGGAAAAGGTCCATTGATTGGCGTACGAATTCCTCGGAGAAAAGAGGATCTTCGGGCTTCAATCCCAAATGAATGTGGGTGTCCTCATTCACACGGCCATGCAGCAAATCAAAATACTCGCGGACAAACTGGCCTGCACGGCCATAATAACCAAACAGGAAGTCATTGATGGCTGACTCCACATCGGCGTCAGGATTCCACAGGAGTCTTGCAAGAACATATGCACGCAGCTCGGCGAATTCACCTCCACGGCTCTGGTAAGCAGCTTGTTCCATCACCCCAATAGCTTTGTTCCTCCGCAGCAACTGGAGGTTCGGTTGGAGGACCCGGAAGTTCGGGTAGGGCATGATGTAGTGACTGAAGTTGACCACATAATCCCAGATGTAAAGATGGGGTGCAATCTCGGCCCACCTGGTCAAGTCCTCCACAAAGCTCTGGTTCTCTTTGCAACTCTGAAAATCGTGGGAGAAGCAGCACTCAATGCTGCAAAGCCGTACGACCACATTGTGACGCGGACGCAGAGTCTTACAGGGCTTACGGGTATACTGATAGGCCAGCGTTCCGATGAACTTGTCAGGGAACTCTTTCTCCACGCTTTCCGCAATCTGGTTAACCAGGTGAATGACGGGGCCTGACTCGCTTTCCTCCGCCGTGGCGATAGCCTGACACTTGTCACACTGGCAGGCTCCATGCCAGTCATTCTGCGAGACATCATAGATCAGGTAATCAGGTTGCTCATGCATGACCTTCAGGATGCGTTCAGTCAGGATACGAACCACATCGGGGTTGGTTGTACACAGCTGTGCATGGTCATGGGTACGAACCCCATCGATCAGGCTGTAATACTCCGGGTGATCATCAAAAAACTCTTCGGGTGGCATCAACGGGAAGAATGTATGAACCGACCAGTAAGCCTCGACTCCACCCGGCTGTTCTCGTGTGGCCATGGCCCCATTGATCCGGTTGCGTGCAGCCCAGGTGGGATCGAAGGCTTCAAAGTAAAAATCATTACGGACACGGATACCTGGAGCTTCGGTGTGGTTGAGTTGAAAGAAGGAATAAGTAAACCGCGAGGGAGCCACGCTCACACTGGGGGTGTACCAACGAATCCCGAGCTCCCTCTCAAGGAAAGAGAGAACCCCGTATTGGGTTCCACGTTGTTTGCCACCCCAGATCAGAATCGAGGGACCGCGGTTAAGATAAGTGAAAGACTCATCGGTTACGGAAGGGACAACGGCTCCAGCCCCGAGTAGACTGAGTGCCTTTTTGCCCAGACCCACAAAGATCGCGGGTTTACCCTCCTCCACGGTTCCCCTGCTCACTGGAAACTCGACACCACTGACTTCCTTGAGCCAGTGCTGAAGCTCTTGTGCCGCCCATTTCTCGGAGGCAGAGGCATCCTCGGCCAGAACGATGGAGTAGTCTGTCTTGCCATCTCTGAACAGGGTGTACTCGATCCGTTTACCCGCGCTGAAGGGAATCTCCATGGTTTGATGCGCTCCTCCGATGAGGTTGGTTTTAACACGCAAGAGGTACTCTCCATAATCCGTGGCGGGAACCTCGATGGGAACCTCACGGTTGCCATTCCATTCAGAACTCCACAGAACTCTACTGGGGTCACCTGTACGAAAAGCCTCAAAGGTGGTTTTCAGGATCGCCTTGCCCACCAGGGATGGGGCATGAATGAAACGTACTGCCGGCTGTCCCCCGGTGTTGGTAACGACTTTGAAAAGTCCCAGCCGATCCATCACCCGGGGGTGATTAAAGGGAAGCATCCGGCAGCAGAAACCCCAGCTCAGCCCGCGTTGTTCTACCTTGAGCAGTAATCGATTGCTGCCCTGTTTCAGAACTACCGGAACCAGGTCAACATCCGGGGTCAATACTCGAGCTCCAGGACGGTCCAGGACTTCCTCTCCGTTAAGCCAGACACGAACTCCATCATTGCTCCCGATTCCAAGCACACAAGCCTCGGATTGGGTGCACTCAATGATGCAACAGGCATAGGCACAGATATCCCTTTCTTTCGAAATGGCTTTAACAAGGTCGACCGTTGAATCCTCAGCGGTCACACGTCTCCAGATCACTGCTCCCGCAGGATTGGCTACTGGTTCACCCTCGACAATCGAGGGATTTTTCTCACCACCAATCGGAGCGAGGTAGTCGGTGTAAAAACCAGGCTGACGGATCGCTTCTGGATTGCCACCCTCGGTTGTCACGGTTGGAAAGGGTCCACAGACCACCCAATGCCGGATGTAATCTCCTTTCATATTGAAAAGGACGATGGGATTCTCCGCGAAAACAGGAAGGGCCAAGGCGGTCAAAATGAGAACGGCAATGAGAAACCGGATTCGAGACGGCAGTTCTGTCATGGTTCAACTCCCGCAGCATTTGAGTGAGGGCATACGATAGCCTGCCTTAGGAAAACAGGACAGATCCTATTGCATTGCGAAGGCAGGAATCCATTGCTAGGGTAAAGCCACGCGGCCCGGGAGACGTTGGAGCTTCATGGGTTCAGTTGCGTTTACAATCCAACCTCATCCCCCCAAACCTTTTCTCCTCACAGGAGAGGTGGAAAGGGGGTGTGGTCTGAAACAAGGAGAGTCCTGTGGCCGAAAACCGTCCAAAGGTCCGTGCCCCCGAGTTCCCAAAAGGAATGGAGTGGCTCAACACTTCACAACCGGTCACGTTGGCGAGTCTCAAGGGGAAAGTGGTGGTGGTCGACTTCTGGACCTATTGCTGTATCAACTGCATGCATGTGCTGCCAGACCTAAAACGGTTGGAACACAAATACGCGAACGAGCTGGTCGTTATCGGCGTCCACTCAGCTAAGTTCGACACTGAAAAAGACACGGAGAATATCCGTCAGGCGATCCTGCGCTATGAGATCGAGCACCCGGTGGTCAATGACAACCAGATGAGGGTCTGGCAGCTCTGGGGAGTGCAAGCCTGGCCGACCGTGTTCCTGCTGGATCCAGAGGGCAAGGTGGCGGGGTACACCTCCGGGGAGGGAATCTACCACCCCTTTGATCAGGCCATCTCGCAACTGATCACCGAATTTGACGCCAAGGGGCTGATCAACCGTGAGCGAATCCACTTCGACCTGGAAAGAGACAAGATGCCCGCCATGCCACTCTCGTTCCCCGGCAAGGTGCTTGCTGATCAAGCCAGCAACCGGCTCTTCATCGCCGATTCCAACCACAACCGGATCGTCATCACCACCCTGGAGGGAGCGGTTCTTGAAGTGGTGGGGAGCGGGAAGATTGGTTTCAAGGATGGCTCCTTCACTGAGGCTTGTTTCGACCACCCACAGGGGATGGCCCTGGATGGCAACACGCTTTATGTGGCGGACACGGAGAACCATGCCCTCCGGAAGGTGGATCTCATGGCGAAGATGGTAAGCACACTGGCGGGTACCGGGAAGCAGGCAGACCGTAGCAGCACAGTCGGCAAGGGACCGGATACCGCGCTCAACTCGCCCTGGGACCTGGTGGTTCATCAGGGGGCGCTCTACATTGCCATGGCCGGGCCTCACCAACTCTGGCGGATGGATCTGACAACTGGACTGATTGGAGCTTATGCCGGGAATGGACGCGAGGCACGTGTCGATGGACCACTCCGCAGCGCATCCCTGGCTCAACCCAGCGGAATCACCACCGATGGCCAGAAACTCTACTTCGCCGACAGCGAGATCAGCTCGATCCGTAGCGCTGACCTCGATCCCAATGGGAAGGTCGAGACGATTGTGGGTCTTGACCTTTTCGAATTCGGCGATGTGGATGGTGTGGGACCCTCAGTACGTCTCCAGCATCCCCTTGGAGTCACCTGGTACGAGGGTGTTCTGTATGTGGCGGACACATACAACAACAAGATCAAGCGGATCATCCCCCAAACTCAGGTGGCTACCACCTTTCTTGGAAATGGAAAAGAAGGATACCAGGATGGCAAAGAACCTCTGTTCAACGAACCGGGGGGGGTTAGCATCGCGGGCGGAAAGCTTTTCATCGCGGATACCAACAACCATGTGATCCGTGTGGCGGATCTGGCAACGAAGGAGGTAAGCACATTGAAACTGGAGCCAGAGGAAAAATTACGGGGATAGTAGAGAAAAACCAGGCTCTCAGTCCCACTCAGAGGAGGAACAAGGACGGTTAGCTTAGTGCTTCGTCTGCGATGGACTACCCTCAGGAAATCACTTCAACGAGGAACGGATTGAGGATTCGAAGCCGTTCATCAATCACTTGGCCATGTTGGAAGTCCTCTGAATAAAGCACATGGCAGTCGCTGGTTAACGCGGAAGCGATGATCAGGCTGTCATACCAGGAAAACTGAGATCGTTGCCAAAGGTTCCATCCCAATCTCAGTGTTGTTTCATCGATTGGAACAACCTTATCTACAATTACCGCGATCTCACCCAACTGCTTCACAATTTCAGATCTGGGTATTCCGTATTTGCGATAAAGAGTATTACTTGCTTCACTCAACACCTGAACCGATACAATCGGACTACGACCAAGCACCTTCCTCGCGATGGTCCTTTTGGGTTCTTCACACGCCAGAGCATAGAGCACCACATTGGTATCAGCAAACTCCAGTCTATCTCCGAGCATTGGCTTCTTCACGGTCTGTCATGGGTTTACCACCATAATCGATCTTTATTGAATCGAGAAATTCCCATGCCTCCCTGCGCCGCTCTTCCAATTCGGCAAGGGATCTGGACTGAAGCCCAGGCCTGGAGGTCTCGTTCACCAGGGATTCAATAAATTCGATCACTTCCCGCGCTTTGTCCTCGGGCAGATCCAAGCTTTTCTGATAGATCACTTCGGCGAGGGTCATTCTGGATTCCTGATAAAAAAACTTCATTTATAGGATAGAGATCTCCACAACCATTCGGAAGGTGACATCCTCTCAAGCCCTGAACAACGCCCCCATTTTCTTTCCGAGCAAGCTTCCCGCTAAAAGCAAACCGGTGGCAAGGAAAGTCATGCTCCAAACTCCCAGAGCCGCAGCCAATGCTCTTCCCTCCCCCAGGAGCTGATAAAGCTCATAAATCGCTTTGGTAATCGGAAAGTCCATTTGCTTCTGGGCAAGCATCAGTGAATCACTGACCTCCAGCATCGCAAAACAGAAAGCGAGGATACCCCCCGCAACCAGGTTGGCACTCACCAGGGGAAGAGTCACTTTTCTGAAGGTCCGAACAGCTCCCGCTCCCAGGTTGTGGGCGGCCTCCTCGAATACAGGGCTGGCTTGTTGCAGACCTGCCGCCACCGAACGAACCACATAGGGCAGGCGCCGGATGGAATAAGCGATTACCAGTAGAAGGGTGGGATCTTTGGCGGGATCCAGGAATGCGAACCATTCCCCTGGCTGAGTCATGGCCAGATATCCAAAAGCCAAGACGATCCCAGGCACCGCAAGAGGCGCCATCACCAGGGCATCCAGAAGAGCCTTTCCACGTAACTGACTTCTCATCAGGATCCAGGCTGCGAACACCCCGGCCACCAGGTCGACAAGCGAAGCGATGCCGGCATAGCGAATACTATTGCCGATACTGGGAACCGTGAAGGAATGCTGCAGGGCATCACGGTAATGGTCCCATGTCCAGGTGTGCGGCAGAACTGTGGAATACCAGTCATGACTGACACTGACCAGGATGACACTCAGGTGTGGGATCGCAGCCAGGACGGTAATAAATACCATAAAGCCACAGGCCAGGCCTCCACGCCAGCCGTACAGTCTTTTTTCAGTTGTGCCCCGCCCTCCTTTTGAGATGGCTGATACCGATTCCCGGTGAAGAGCAAACCTTCCCAGCAGGTACAACAGAATAGAACAAAACAACATCACAACCACGAGGACATACGGGAACGGATTATCTCCAATTTCCTTGAGCGCATCGAAAATCTGGACACTGGTGACACGGGTGTAATCGAACATCAATGGTGTTCCGAGTTCAGTGAAAGCCCAGATGAAAACGATGGTCCCTCCCGCGAAGAGGCCCGGCATCATCAAGGGGAGAGTGATACGGCGGAAACGGTACCACTTCCCTGCTCCGAGGTTGTGTGCGGATTCCTCCATGGCGGGATCGAGGTTGGCCAGGGAGGCCACAGCATTCAGGTAAAGGATCGGATAAAGGTGGAGAGCCTGAGCAATCGCGATCCCCCAGAAACGTGACAAGCCCAGCCAATCGATTGGCTCTGATGGCCCCACACCGATCCATTCGAGGAGGGAGTTGAGGATTCCCATCTGCCCCCAAAACTGACGGAAACCAATCGCTCCGACAAAGGGCGGCAAGATCATGGGAACAAGAACCAGGGAGGCCAATAAGGTTTTTCCAGGATAGTTGGTGCGGGCATTGAGGACTGCCATGGGAATTGCGACCAGGATCACCAGTCCCATGGTGGCAAGCGCAAGCAAGAAGGAATTCCTCAGGCCCTCCAGGTAAAGAGGATTCCGGAAAACCTCGAGTAGAAAACCCAGGGTTGGTTTGCCACCCTCATCCAGGAACCCTCCCGCCAGCACACGGAAAAGGGGATAGATGAAAAAGAGACCCAACCAAACCAGCAGCAAGGCATACCCAAACAACAAGAGCCTCGATCTCACAAGGGAGGTCCTCCACTTCCCTCTTGTTGAGCGAGCTCTACCGCTTGCCTATAGCAGGCTGCGAAGAACAGTCCCCACTCACGCGCCAAGGCCACTTCCTGAACCTTTGTCTTGATTCCAGCCAGTGTCTCTCCCACCTTGTCGTAGTGAGCATTACCGGGTAGTTCAATCAACCTCTCCATGGCCTTCGGGCATTTTTCCGGTCCCCCCTGAGCCAGAATCATCCGCCAGGCTTCACGGAGTTCATTTCCGGTATCGAGGCAGCTGGTACGGACTAAAAGGCGAATGGCATTGAAAAGCTTGCCGGTCCACTCCGTCCGGTAAGTGAAACTCTCCGCCTGGGTGAAGGGGCTTGCCTCCGGATTGCTGCAATATTGGAGGTTCTCGGGGACATAAAAATCGCGCCGGATGGGGAGCCTCTGGAGGGCATAACGCTGCGGACCCCCCGGTGTTCCAGTACGGTAAGCCCACAGCCTCTGTCCCTCCATTGACAGCACGAATTCGATGAAATGTAGAGCCAGATCAGGATGCGGGGCGCCACGCAGCATCGCGATGGGGTCGCATCCTACGGTAGTGCCTCCGCTGGGAGAGACATAACGCATTCGACTGGTTCCATCCGGTCTGCTGACCAGGCTGGCCTGGAAGAGACCATAAAAATCGATACACATCCCCGCGGCTGAATCACCCATCGAGACATCCAGGGGAACTTTCGAGGCTGAGTCAGTGAAATACCGGGAGTTGGCTGCCGCCAGACGTACCACACCCAACCCCGCATGCCAGCCCTTTTGCAAGGCAATTTGGAAATCTGGCGAGCCTGGAGAGATTCCATCCGCCGCGATGGCCATCTCCTGCTGGATCACCATTTCAAATGCCTTGGCAGAAGATCCACTCTTGGAGGGATCGGCCAAAGCGACCAGTCCCAGGAGTGAGGGTTGACCAAGATCCCTCCAGGTGACGGGTTCACGGGCCCCTGGAATACGGGCGAGCCAATCGAGGTTGTAACAGATGCCGAAGGCGGAGACAGTTGCCCCATACCAGAGATCATCCCTGTCAAACCATTTCTCTCCCCCGATAACCTCCGGAATCTGGATACCGAGAATCGCTTTCCCTTCAGGAGTGTCCCGGAAACCGGAAGGAGCCAAGTGCCCCATGGCAGCTTGCCGGCTGTGGTCGTATTCCCCGCCCCCGAAGAAAAGGTCGATACCCACTCCCACATCGGATTCCAGAAAGGCTTGACGGGCTTCACGGAGGTCTGCCGGAAGCGAGGTGTCCCCCGCTTTCACCTTTGGATTGTTGAATGCATTTGCTATTGCGGTACTCCACTGCCTTCCCCTGTCGGTCCATTCAGCACGGAAGGCCGCTGTGTACTGGGCTGACAGATAGCGTCCAATTTCCGATGTTCCCCCAATGTTGCGCCAGTCCACGATCACCGGCTGGCCATATTTGTCCTCATACCAGCGAGAGAAGGCTCTTCCGAACTCATAACGAATGGCTTCGTTGTGAGGACTGATCACCACCAATGGCAGGGAGCCGCTGAGAGGCCGGTCGAGACCAGTACGAAGAGCAAAAGGTAAAGTAACAAGGACCACCAATACCAACGAGTACAGGTAAGGGGGAGAGAAGTATCCGCTATCACGAGCGGGTGTGTTCATCAGGTGCATCCTTGGAGGGGTTTGACTCCAAAAATCCAGGATTCTCCTCTGCGGATTCCTCGACCAGGTGGGCGAGAGAGTGGATTTTCCGCCTGGACCGGAACACCGAGGCGATGATTCCCACTGCCAGAATACCAGCAATAATACCCAAAGAGATGTGCGTAGGAATCTTGAAATGGTGTGATAACAACATCTTCACTCCAACATAAGCCAGGAGGAACACCAGGCTGTAGCGGAGATAATAGAACTGAGCCATGAGCCCAGCCAGAGCGAAATAGAGCGAACGCAGGCCGAGGATTGCAAAGACATTCGAGGTGTAAACCAGGAAAGGATCGGTAGTGACCGCAAAGATCGCGGGGATCGAGTCGACCGCGAAGACCACATCCGTGCTCTCGACCACAAGTAAGACGAGAAACATGGGGGTAATCGCTCGCTTACCATTCATTGTTGTGAAAAAACGCTCCCCTTCGAAGTGGGGGGTGACTGGATAGAGCTTGCGGGCAATTTTTACCAGGAAGTTCTTTTCGGGTTCCACCTCCTCATTACTGGCAAGCAGCATCTTGACTGCGGTCAGGAGCAGCAACCCTCCAAAAACATAGATGATCCAATCGAAACGATGGATCAGCGCCGAGCCCGCCGCAATCATCGCGCCACGCATGATCATGGCACCCAGGATGCCCCAGAAAAGCACACGGTGCTGGTACTGACGCGGGACCCCGAAGTACGAAAAAATCAAAGCAATGACAAAAATGTTGTCCAGGCTCAGAGAATATTCTATCACCCATCCTGTAAAGTACTTGATGGCCGCATCAAAACCCGTAAGCGGCTCTTTTGCATCCAGGCCAATCCCCATCCAGTGGTGCTCGTATGCGAAGTAAATGAAAACACTGAACAGGATGGCCACCGAGACCCAAAGAGAGGTCCATCGCAGGGCCTCCCTGGTGGAGATCACATGCGCTTTGCGGTTGAGAACACCGAGATCAAGTGCCAGAGCTGAGAAAATGAAGATTATAAAACCTAACCAGATCAGGAACATGAATCCTTACTCCCTGTGATATGCAGCCATTCATGCCCTCATTTATCCCGGAACCATGACAAGAGGACAGTCGTTGAGTCTATCCGAAGCGCCAGATCCTTGCCATCCTTGCCAGAGCCGGATACAACTTGATCACAATAACCTGTCCTGGAGGGAATTGAGAGTGGCCGACATTCTGCTGAAAATCATCGCCGATAAAAAGCATGAAGTCGAAGCTTTGCGTGAGGGGAAAGATTTTGATCGGTACTGCGAGGAGGCCATGGGGGCGCCGGGAACACGCAACTTCACCGATCCCCTGGTTCATCCTGAAAAGATCACGCTGATCGCGGAAATCAAGAAAGCTTCCCCTTCCAAGGGAGTGTTCCGTGAGAACTTTAATCCACCTGAGATCGCGCGCGGGTATGCCAAAGGGGGAGCAGTGGCACTTTCAGTTCTCACCGAAAACCACTATTTCCAGGGAGATCGAGCCTTCCTTGCCGAGGTCAAGGAAACAGTGAAATTGCCCTTGTTGCGAAAAGATTTCATTTTCGATCCCTTTCAAATCCCTGAATCTCGTCTGCTGGGGGCCGACGCGATTCTGCTCATCGCCTCAGTACTCTCTGACAAGGAAATATCCGGGTTCCTGCAGCTTGCCAAACAGCTCCGTCTGGCGGCCTTGTGCGAGGTCCATGATGAAATCGAGATGAAGCGAGTCGCTGATTGCGGAGCCTCTCTGATCGGAATCAACAATCGGGATCTCAGGACTTTTGAGGTGAGCCTTCAAACCACCTTCGACCTGGTTCCCCTGGCTCCAGATCATGCGGTATTGGTCAGCGAAAGCGGGATTCGTTGCCATGCAGACCTGGAAATCCTTCGTGATGCGGGGGTTGCATCGGTCCTCGTGGGAGAAACTTTGATCAGGCAGGAAGATGTCGCGCAGGCGGTGAGGAACCTTTACAATCCAAACGCTCCCACTCCTTTTGAGGATTAAACTGCCCCGACAATGCCCTCGCTCGGACGTGAAACCCTTGTCATCTTCACCGGGAGGGCTGTCACTCTCCTCCTCTCCTTTGCGGGTTTATTTCTCTATCCGGTCCTTCTTGGTCCCCAAGCGCATGGAGTCCTGCAATACTATATTGGTTTTCTGCTCCTTCTGCTCGGGTTCCTGAATGGTTGCGCTCCGCCCATGATGGCCCATTTCATCGCCATCTACCGGGTGTCTGATCCGGGACGGCAGGGTCCTTTTATTCTCCAGGTCTGGCGCTGGTTCGGATTGTTGCTGTTGTCCTTGTGGTTGCTGTATCCCTTTCTCCAAGACAAAAGTGGCTTCACCTGGATCTTTTTGGGGGTGGCCATTTCAGGAGCGGCACAGCTGATGGCCAATACCGAGTATGGTCTCGGGCATCTGGGGCCAACCACCTGGTTTCCGGTGATTATCATGGTCAGCCGTTTGATTCTGATTGGCGGAGGAGCCGTTTTTCTGGCAGGAAATGACCGCGAAGAGATGCTTGCAACCTGGTCCAAAAACTGGATTCCGATACTGCTGGTAGCCGCCACCCTTCCTTCCCTGATCTGGGTATCCCTCTCCTTCCTAAAACGAAAGGAAGAGTTCTTTATTGACCAACCTCCATCAGACTCCTTCAAACCCTCCTTACTCCCCTGGGAAGAGATCCGTAGCCTGGGAATCGCCTCGCTTTTAGGACAGTTAATCTACCAGATTTTTACTCGAACCCTGGTTCCCTTGGCAGGTCAACTGGGATATCCAACCGAACAGGTCGGATATCTCGGTTTGGCAATTCAAGGATTCGGCCTGACAGTCTATATCGCCGGGATCTTCAGTATCAGTGCCTATCCATGGATGGTTTCAGCCAACGAAGCTGGGGAAGGGGAAAGATTCAAGACAGTTCAGGCTGAGGCCTGGAGATTCAGCGCTCTTCTGGGGGGGTGGCTGACCGCTGGGATCTTTGGATTGGCTCAGCCCATGGTGTGGGTGGTTCTGGGAGAACGATATCATGGGGATGCTGACCTGCTTGTGGCGCTGATCCAAATCTGTGCACTCGCCGGTGCACTCATGCTCGTTGCCGAGTTTCATTTACGGGTATTGGTCTCCCTAACACGCATGAGAGATTACCTGAGAACCGTGTTTCTTGGTTTTCTACCCGCAGTGCCCTATGCGGCATGGGCGTTAAGCACAGGAAGTGGAATCCTCTCATTTGCATGGATCCTGGTAATCGGGGTGGGCGGCCTGATGGGGTTCTCTCTATACTCCTCACCACGGACCGTGGGATTCACGCGGACTACTTCAGGCGCGATCGCAGGCATTGCCGCCTCAGTGGGAGCGGGCATTTTCATCCCGGGACGTTCTTTCAGTGTTCTGGTCTGCCAGGCATTGGTCCTTTCCATGACCTATTGGCTGATAGCCTGGATGGTAGGCCTGGCAAGAAAAGAGGACTTCAGGTCATTGGCGCGAATTATCAGGGCAGATCCCTCGGCAACCTGTTAATCCAGAGGGATTCGGACCAGCTTACCGTAATGGGTATCCCTCAGCAGGACTTTCCCCTTCCCACCATCGTGACCTGTGGCAATCAGGGCATAGTACTCCTCAGGGCACCAACGGCAGACACCCTCCTCGGACGTAAAGGGTTTCCCATAAAGGTCGCAAGTCAGTTCAAAGAATCCATGTTCATCGGCAACCGTGCTGCACAACTCCTCAGTACCCTCCACCAAAGCCACTCGTGCCCGTGGCACAGGACCACCCGGACCCTGTGAAAAAACCACTTCGCCCTGGTAGGTCACCCGATTCCAGCCAGATTTTGCGGGGAAGTCAGGAACCGTAACGCTGGCACGGCGTTTGGGATGAATCCCAGATCCCTCAGCAACCACCGGTTGAATTGCCGGATCCTCGAGATAATTATCGAATTGGACACTCGCACAACCTGTCAGAAGGACGGCTAACAAGGCCAGGATACGACATGCTGAGATTTGATGTGAGGAAATCATTTTTAACTCAAGTTGTCTAAGCCTGTTAAGATAATACATCAATGGCCGAAAATGTAAAGGTTGATTTTTATCCACTCCCGTCAGGTGAAAGGGACCAGATGAGTGATAAACACCTCTTAACGGAAAGGGAAACTCAGTTAAGATAGTCCGTAAGAAGTTTTGATGAACCATACGACTGATGAGAAAGTTTTCATCAACCCCCTGGAGGTAAGGACAGTGCCCAATTCGATCGAAGTTTTTACCAACTGCTACCACCCATTCGGTCTCATCGCCGCGCTGGAAGGAACCTCAAGACTGGGAATCGATAAAATCGAAATCAGCGTCGACACCTTTCCCGGAATACTCGATCTGCCACGAACCCTCGCTGATCTGGATAAGTGGGATCCCACGCAGGTGGATCGTCTCAAAGGTCTGTTTTCACGTTATGGGATCACCGCCACGACGGGGTTCATTTTTGTCGAGAACATCGACAAGGAGCTCTTCGCTCTGGATAAAATCAAATTCGATGTCGCCGAACGATTGGGCCTCAAGGTGGTGGACCTCTCAGTCACATGGAACAAACCATTGGAGGAAGCCTACAAGATATTCCCGGCAGTCCTTGAATACTGTTCTCAGTACCATTTCGAGCTTGCCCTGGAATTGCATCCCCCCTTGTTCGATAACGCGGAAGTTTTCTGGCGTGTTGTCAATGACTTCCCCGGATTCCCTCTCAAGGCCAATTTCGATACCGCCAACCTCTATTACTACAACCAAGGGATGGATGGTCCAACTGAGCTGGAGAAGGTTCTTCCACGTCTTGCACACATGCACCTGAAAGACAGCCTCTGTAAGTTCCAGGATTTTACTTTCCCCGCGCTCGGAGAAGGAACCATTCCCTTCGATGGTTATTTTGAGGTCTTGCGCAAAGCAGGATGGGATGGACCATGCAGCCTGGAGGTTGAGGGGCAGGACGCCGAACAGTCTTACTTCGAGGGCAAGCACCACGTCATGGAACGTTCGGTGGCTTTCCTGCGGAAGAAAGGATTTCTTGTGTAAACGGGATTCCCCAAACCCACGGAATCCTCCCTAAAAAAACATGACCACACTGGCCCATCAAGTCGATCCCCAACTCCCGGTGGAGGGGGCACCCCGCGTAGAGTGGTGCATCCGTCCCGCTGAAGTCAGGGATGTTCCCGGAATCAAGGCCCTGATTGATCCACATGTGGAAACAGGGATTATGTTACCAAAGCCGCTTACAGTCCTTTATGAAAGTGTGCGGGATTTCCAGGTTTGTGTGGATGGCGATGTGGTCATCGGGGCCGGCGCACTTCATGTATTGTGGGAGGACCTGGCGGAGATACGTTCGCTGGGAGTCCATGTGGAACACCATGGACGCGGAGTCGGCAAAGCCATCGGGAAGGCTCTCCTTGCCGATGCGGAACGTCTGGGGGTAGGGCGGGTTTTCGCACTCACCTATGCCACCCAATTTTTCATTTCCCTCGGTTTCCGGATCATCGATAAGAACCTGTTGCCTCGTAAGGTCTGGTCGGATTGTGTGAACTGCCACAAGTTCCCCCTCTGTGATGAGGTGGCAATGATCAAGGATTTCCGTCCCTTCCCGGAGGGGCCAGTGGGGCCACCGCCCGAACTGCCACAGGTGATTGACTTGGAGCGTCTGGTACCGGGCCTGAGATTGATGAAGCCGTAAGAGGTGCCGGAAATCAG
>CAYZUX010000135.1:0-16507 GCA_964481775.1 uncultured bacterium
TACATGGATGCCTGCATCCAGAATATCTTTGCCACGGTGACCTCGCTCGGTCTTGACGAGGACACCCTGATTGTGATTGACAGTGACCATGGCGAAACCCTTTATGACCATGACTGCTATTTCGATCATCATGGTCTTTATGAGACAACTCTGCGTGTTCCGCTCGTGTTCCGTCTGCCTGGCAAGGTCCCCGAGGGACTGCGCCTGCCCGGTTATACCACCCTCAAGAGCGTGACTCCGACTATTCTCGATATCCTCGGCATCAAGACCAAGATCAAGTTCGATGCTAAAAGCCTCTTCCCCGAGATGAAGGGCAAGTTCCGTGTTCCTGAAACTGAGTTCTACATCACCGAGTGCACCTGGATGCGCAAGCATGGCTGGCGGACTCCCGAATGGAAATTGATACATGCGCTCGAACCGGACTTCCATTTCAAACCGGAGGTCGAGCTCTATAACCTGATCGATGACCCCGAGGAGCAGAACAACCTGGCCAACAAGGAGAAAAAAGTGGTGGCCATGCTCGAGGACCGGATGCAAACCTGGATCGCCCGCCGTGAGAAGGAAACCGGACGCAAGAACCCGATGTTCACCAATCTCATGTGGCATGGATGCGAGCAGGTTGGCGGTCCCTTCACCAGCTCCCAGCAGGCCTATGACACATTACACATCGGCGACCCGGTGACTGCCCAACGCCTGCAGGCGATGGCGAAAAAGGGGTAAGTGTTCAACTAAAAGATATCTCTGGTCTGGGAGGTAACTCCCGGACCAGATACACAGAGGAATACCATTTATTATGACTCTCATCACTATCATCGGCCGTGGGCATTCGGGCACACGCGCCATTTCGCAAACCTTGAGTGACAGCGGCGTCTACATGGGCGAACCGCTCAATGAATCCTGGGATCTGATTCCACCCGAGGATATGTATGAGGCCTGCCGGATCATCGGCAGGCGGATCAAGTGGAAGGGTGGCCTGGAATGGGATTGGAGCGATGTCCTCACTGGTGAGATCGATCCGGAGTTCATCAGCCGTATCCACTCCTTCCTGCATACAGTTCTGGAAAACAAGTCTGATCTGCGCGGCTGGAAAATCCCCGAAACCACCCTGGCCTACCCCTGGATTGCAAGGCTCTACCCGGACATCAAGTACATCTTCTGGATTCGTAATCCGCGTGACTGCATCCTCGGCAGCCATGTCACCGATGACCTGCATGATTTCGCCCTGGAGTATCCTGCCACGGAAGATATCCGGTTACAGCGCGCGATCTCCTGGAAATACCAGTATGACCTGGTCAAGGCGGTTCCGAGACCCAGGCATTGGATCGAGATCCGCCTGGAAGATTTTGTCCTCAAGCAGGATGAGACCCTCGCGCGCCTGGAAGAGTTCATTGGTATTCCCATGGCCAAAATTCCAGTTAAACGCGATCCGATCGGACGTTATCTGACCGACACCGGGGTGAACTATCACGATTTCTTTGAACCAGCCATGAAGGAGTATGGGTACGAGATGCCCTGAATGCGGGGAGGGATGGCTCCTAAGACACTTGGCGGAAGTTTTCCTTGACCTGTCTGAAGACCTCCTCGTAGAAGGTGCCGGAATCTCCCTCCTTGTGAGTGAGAATCGCCAGAACCGTATATGAACCGAACTGGCAGGCTTTATGGGGAGCCAGGAAATCCCCGGATGCCTGGATTCGATCCAGACTGAGCTGCGCTTCCTTCCTGTTCTTGAATTTGAAGAAATAAACAAGACCGGAGTCCTCTCCCACATCCACGGACTGCATATACGCCCAGATATGCCTGTCACCCGTCACCTTCTGGAAACCTGGGCTGGTGAGCATGTGCATTTGGGGAAACACCATCTCGGATTGGAGCTGGATATTCTCCGTGGGGCGCAGCACGATCGGCTCGATGGGGTCTCCCAGTGCCAGCAAAGCCTTCCATTCTGGAGAGGATTCAAAAACCTGCAGGCAGAAAGCCAGCCCCACCAGCAGGAGAACCACTTTGATCCCCTTTTGGGTATTGAGCCGGGATTCTCTCCGGCGGGAAATGGATATGAAAGGTACAGTGTTTGAACTCATTTCAGGTTGTCTATTCGGGCATCCAACGGTCTGCTCGATCTCCTCGCTCAAAGACTCACCCATTGTCAGGGTGATCACATCAGACCTCACTGATAGAGACGCACCATCCAACAGAAAGGTTTCACAAAATCTTTTACAGGTTCCATGCCGTCGATGACACTGGATGACTAACTCGTCTGGTATCAATGAGTTGGGACGATCGGAAAGAGATGTTGGACTCTGAATCTGATTTTCTATGATGGTGAGAATCACCACGTGGTGGTGGTTCCCACTATCTATAGTCACTCCCTCCAGCGGTCTGATCCATTTTTGTGTGGCAATACGAGTTGAGGGAAAATCTGCTACTAACCGAAAGAACACATTTTGGGTCTGTTTCGAACCAGGGGTGGAATCTCCAATCTCGATCAGAGACACCACCCCGCATGGAAGCAAGCGGATTGAACAGATAAGCCCGGTCTGCCTGGCCGATCCCTCAGATCCGTTTGAGGCGGATCACGAGAATGACTGTCGTATCGTTTTCCGGACTGACACTGCCCACAAGGATTGGACGGTCGAAGCGGTTCATCGCGATGGTATTTGAGAGCATGGTTTGTGACTGTCGAGGGCCATCGCTCAGTATCTCTTTTCGAAGCTGCACCTCGGCCACGGCTCCATCGATCATCAACTGGAAATTATATCCTCCTAGGAGGGTGTGGACAGAACCCCTGCCTTTGTCTGGATGGGTCGTTGATTGAAGTACCATCGGACCAACCGCAAGCAGCTCGAGTTGACCAAAGGGTTTCAAATCATCCGGCTGAAGTCCAATCGCGAGAGCCTCCTCGGGCAGGGCGGTCGCTGTGGCCACAACTGTAGCGCCTTTCACCTTGACTCCCTCCAGAAGTAATGCCTCGATCTGGATTGTTTGAGTTTTTTCCTCTGGTTCAACAGACTCCGTGGTTTCCACGGCGAAGGGATCCTCGCCCCTCGCGGCCAGCGCCTGTGCATAGGTGTCAGTGAGCTTCTCAATGAACTTCTGTGCCCGGTCGAGTGCAGCTTCATTCCCTCTCAGGATCACAACACGGGTTCTTGGATCGTAGACAAAGGTTCCCATGGGGCCCATAAGAGGATTCACCATCTCGAGCATCTTCTCAGGTACGGCGGCCTTGAGCGGGATGGCCCGCATGTCCATCTCACCTTGGGCTCCAAAACTAACCCCGCCGCCCATCATGCCGCCTTCCATACCCATACCCATGCCCATACCGCCCACCATGCCGTGCATCATCGGAGGTCCGGTGAATCCTCCCGGTAAGCCCATACGTTTTTGCATCTCTTCCTGCTGGGCTTCGATTGCTTTTGCATGACCGCGCAGCTTGGCTCCCATCACCTCCAGCTCAGCGCGTTTCTCCTCGAGCTTCTGGCGCTGCTGGTTGAGACGGGTTTGAAATTGACGGAGTTCGAGCTCTCTATTCGGGGTTGTTCTGCGGATCTGTTCCGCCAGCTTCTTGAGGTCATCCAGGTTTTTCAGGCCCTCATCGATTTGGCCCAGGGCATCAAAAAGCTCCTCTGGAGTGGTACCGGCAATATCTGGTTGAGATTCCGCGAGTATTGTCGTGTCAACTGTGTCTGTCCCAGACCCAATCGATTGAGCGGGGGGGGAAAAGTCTCCACCGCCACCGCCTCCGAACTGACTCTGGACTGGCAAGGCTGGTTGAAGGACTAACAGGATGAATAGAATCAAGACTCGAAACATGATTGATGACTCCTTTTAGAATCAGATGCTTCTTCCGGTGGGGCCAGCCTCACCGTACCTCAGCAGCTGGTCCAGGAGTTGTACTCCTGGACCGGGACCTTCTGTGGGAGTTGCACTCCCACATGACTTAATGCTGTCGTAGACCTCCGCGAAGTTCAACTTCGCTAAAAGGGTTCCGCCCATGAGTGCAACTCATGGGCGAGCTGGGTTCTTAGAATGCCATCACCACCAATGCTCCATTCAGTGTCTCCCCTTCCAAACGCGCACCATTAACCGGTTTGCCATCCTCATAACGAACTGTCGGTGTCACCTTGACATTGCGCAGCCCTGCCAGTTCCCAGACCTCATCGCCAGGCTTGCGATTCCTTCCCGGGGTTACCGCCGGGTTTGCCAAGGTCTCAGTGGGCATGGGAGTGACCGCAATAGAGGGTGGTGGTTCGGGAAGTGGTTCAGCCACCTGAACCACCTCGACTGTCTGGATCGATGCTGGGAGTGGAGGTTGAGGTTGTGCGGTGAATGCCAGGTAACCCGCCAGGAGCCCGCATGAGAACAGCGCGGCTGGCTGCAGAATCCACCGCCACAGAGGAGGGAAGGAGCGAGGTTCTGGCCTTCGTGTAGAACGCCAGGCGGTGGCGAAGACATCCTCCTTCTCCTCGTGTGAGAGTACGGGCACTTCATGCTTTCCAGCGGCATCGATGGCCTGCAGGAAGGAATGGAGACGCTGCCGGCACTCCGGGCATCCCCCCAAATGCGTCTGTAGATCTGGACCCTCTTCTGGATCGAGTGCATGTAAAACCAGGTCACGATCACTCGGGTGACGCATTTTCTTCCTCCTTCTCCGCGAATAAACCCGCGAGTCTTCGCTTCAATGATTCCACAGCGCGGTGCAGGTGAGATTTCACTGATCCCTCCCGGCAGCCCATGATCCCCGCGATTTCGGCCAACGGCAGATCCTCAAAGTACCTGAGCACCAATGCTTTCCTCTGGCTGGCGGAAAGGTTCGCCAGGGCCGCGGTCACAGCTTCCCGGTGGTAGCGTTCTTCCAGGTATTCACGTGGCCCCGGAAGCAGGCTGGGGCGGGCCTCGAGCTGCTCGCCAGTAGAATCATGGGCTTGCTGCAAACGCCAGGCGGCGGTACGCATGCGGCTGTGTACGCAATTGACTGCGATGCGAATCACCCAGGTTCCAAAACGGCTCTCTCCCCGGAACCGGGATAGCCCGGCAAAGGCTTTCATCCAGGTTTCCTGGCAGACATCGAGAGCCTCTTCACGGTCCAGAACCAGCCGGTAGACCACCCGCCACACCTGTTCCTGATGACGTGAATAAAGCACCCGTGCCGCGCGGCGCTCTCCCGCCCGGGCGGCCTCGATCAGCAGTCCTTCATCTTCCTCCAGAGTTTTCACTTGGTGTGACGCCCGCGGCATGGGATTCATAAAGATTAGACGCCGTTAAATGGGTTTGGTTTACAGGCAAGGATAAAGCAGAGAATCGGGAATGTAACAGCAGACTGGGACTCAACTCCCCCTCTCCCCATCAGTTTTCAGGGGAGAGGGGGAGATAAGGGCAGGGAATCTTACTCTTCGATCTCGGCCAGGCTGGCGCCTGCCACGATCTTCGCGGTGATCTCGGAGGGCACCTGTGCGTAGTGGTCGAACTCCATGCGGAATGAACCACGTCCACGCGTGATGGCACGCAGGTCGATGGAGTAGCGGAACATTTCCGCCAGGGGGACATGGGCTTTGATGATCTGTTTGCCATTGACTGAATCCATCCCCAGCACCCGGCCACGTTTCCCGCTGATATCGGACATGGTGTCTCCCAGATACTCCTCGGGGACCTCGATCGTGGCTATGACGATTGGTTCAAGCAGAATTGGCTTCGCCTCCCGGGCGACATTACGGAAGGCGATGGCCGCGGCAATCTTGAAGGCCGCCTCAGAGGAGTCTACAGGGTGATCTTTGCCATAGAACACAGTGGCGCGGACATCCACGACTGGATACCCAGCCAGAACTCCCTTCTGCAATGTCTCCAGCACCCCTTTTTCCACAGCTGGGATGAACTTGGTGGGGATCACCCCACCGACTACCTCGTTGACAAACTCGAAGCCAGATCCAGCCGGAAGCGGATCGACCTTGAGATGCACCTCGCCGAACTGGCCTCGTCCCCCGGATTGCTTCTTGTGACGATGCATTCCCTCCGCGTGTGCAGTGACGGTCTCACGGTAAGCTACCTTGGGAACTGTCATCTCCACATCGACCTTGGCGTAGTGCTTGAGATGATAAACCACGGTGTCGAGATGTAACTCGCCCATTCCCTGAATCACCGCCTCGCCTGTTTCCTGGTCGCGCCGGACTGTGAAGGTGATGTCCTCCATTTCGATTTTGTGGAGGTGGATCCCCATCTTTTCCTCATCACCCTTGTTGACCGGATGCACCGCCATCTGGATGGTCGGTGGGGGAAACTCCGTGGGGGGGATGATCACCGGACTTCCAGGTCCACAGAGGGAATCATTGGTACTGAGATCATCATGCTTGGCGATGGCGATGATATCGCCATCAGTGGCTTCGGCCACGATTGTCTGGTCTTTGCCATTGATCTGGAGAAGGTTATGGACCTTGAGGATGTTGCCAGTCGTGGAGTTCAGGATCGGTTGATCGGGTTTCATGGTGCCGGTAAAGATACGCACGAAGGAAAGGCGGCCGGCATGGGGATCGATGCGGGTTTTGAATACCAGCGCTGAGAGCGGGTCGCCTTTGCCAACCTTGAGTTCGACGGGCTGATTGGTCCCGGGACGGAAACCCCTGATCACCTCTTTACGTTCGGGGGAAGGAAGGAAATCGATGATCGCATCAAGAATCAGCTGGGTTCCGACCGTATTGTAAGCGGAGGCACATAAAACCGGGACACAGGTCTTCGCGGAAACAGCTTTCTTCAGTCCCGTGAGTACCTCATCGCGGCTGAGTTCCTCTCCGCCCAGGTACTTCTCCATGACCACCTCATCGACTTCAGCGGCGCAATCCAGCATTTTCTCACGGTACCGGTCGATCAGGTCCTTGCAATCCGCGGGGATGTCATTGGAGGGCACAGCCTTCCCGGATTTGTCGAACGTGTAAGCCTTCATTCCGATCAGGTCGACCACCCCTTTGAAGCCAGCTTCTTTTCCAATGGGTACCTGGATCGGAACACAGCGGGAGCCAAATGTTTTCTGCATGGCTTCCACCGCGCTGGCAAAATCCGCGCGTTCCTTGTCGAGCTGGTTGACCACCGCGATTCGTGCCAGGTCAAATTCATCGGCATACTCCCAGGCCTTCTCGGTTTCGACCTCGACTGGAGAAGTGGCGTTGATCACGAATAGAGCCGCATCAGATGCATGTAAACAGGTTTTCACCTCGCCGATGAAGTCGGCATACCCCGGGAGATCGAGCAGGTTGATGGCATGCTTGTTGTAATTGACATGGACCAGTGTTGAATGAATCGAGACCTTGCGGTCTTTTTCCTCGTCGGTGAAGTCGGAGAAGGTGGTCCCATCGTTGGTGCGTCCCAGACGGTCCGTCTTACCCAGCATATAAACGAACGCCTCGACGAGACTGGTCTTACCGGCTCCATGGTGCGCGGCTATGGCGACGTTTCTTTTTTTGCTGATCTCAACCATCTGATGACCTCCGAAATCTCGATTATGTTCAAATCCAACTGCACGGTTTCATTTGGACCTCATGTTGCACACACACATCCCTACGCTTCTCCGACTGGAGAAGGGAAACAGCACCACGCCAACCAAGGGGGAGATTCTGGGATGTAACGAAGAGTGGATCCGCACCGTCCCTCCGGAAACCCATCCTCACCGGGACCTGTCTGAGTAAAAGGGGAGTTTAGACCAGATAAGAAGGGTGTCAAGAAATCCTGAGGGGAATCATTTTCTCAACAGGAGCAGCACTCCCGCTGCAATCGCAAGGAGGGACATGAGCGGACCCAGCAGGCTGATGCCGATCGGCACTATGGCCAATACTCCATTTGCGATCAACCAGACGCTCAGGCAGAACATCCCAAGATTACTTGGCATTCTCATGGCAAACCTCCTGAACTTCCGAAGAATTACCGTAATCAGGGCTGGAGATAGATGGCCACGGCAGAGAAGAACGGGGGTGGTGGGGGGAGAAGGGTTCGAACCTTCGTAGGCGTTACACCGGCAGATTTACAGTCTGCTCCCTTTAACCACTCGGGCATCCCCCCAGTCCAACGAGACAGAGACTATAACGCGAAGAGTGGCGAACCTCAACCGGTCTCCGGTTCATGGCTTTTCACCACCGCCAGAAACTCGGTATAGGACCTGGCCTGGGTTGCGGCGGCCACCAGGGAGGGATCCTGAAAAGTCCGGCTGATGTCCGCCAGAATCTCCAGCTGTGCCCCATTGTCCCTGGTCGGAGTCAGAATCAGAAAGATCAATTGGGTGGGTTGCCCATCAAAAGAGTCAAAATCCACCCCATTCGGAGATAAACCCACTGCCAGGACTGGGGCTTTGAGATCCGGAAGACGTGCATGGGGCACTGCCAATCCCCGTTCCAGCCCGGTCGACATGACCTGTTCACGCTCCCAGACCTGATCTCCTACCAGCTGGGGATCCAATCCAGTCCCTTTGACCGCCAAGCTCGCGAGTTCCCGGACTACCTCCTCTCGTGTCAAGGCACTGACCTTGGGCTGGAAACGCGATGAGCTCAGAAAATCGGTGAACTTGGCAGGCAACTTACGCGCCAGGATACGTTGGATCAATGAACCACTGGTCATTGAAGTAACCGCAGACATGATGACAAGGGCAACAAGCATTTGCTCGTTGAAAACACCCAACTGATAGCCCAACAGACCTAGGAGGATTTCCATAGCGCCATGAGTGTTCATCCCTATACCGACTGCAAACGACTCTCGGAAAGTCATCCCAACCAGTCTGGCTCCCATGGTGCAACCAAAAACCTTGCCGATCGTGGTGCTGAGGAGAACGACCATCACCAGTAATAAATTAAACTCTTCGATGAAATTGACCCTGAGTCCGATACTGGCGAAAAAGAGCGGAGCAAACACAAAGGAAATAAACTGCTCGATTGTTGTACGGGTTCTTTGCCTGAGATGATTCGAGTCACCCAAGGCAATACCACAAAGGAATGTGCCGAAAATGGCATGAACTCCAATCCACTCAGTAATTGCAGCACTAAAGAGTGTCATGGTTAATACGAATCCCAGAACTCCTCCGGGCCAGCTGGCATGCGCTTGGAGCCATGGCAGAAAACGGTGGAATGCCCACCGACCAAGAGTGAGCATGAGAGCAGCGAAGGCCAGAGTCAGGATAACGGTCTGGCCTGCATGAACTGTCTCGGTGGGATCAGTCTCTACCAACCCAACAAGCAATCCAAAGATGTTCCACCCTGTCAAATCGATCAGGACTGCAGCTGAGACCACAACCATTCCCAAATCGGTTCGGTAAAGATTCAAGTCCATCAGGATCCTGACAATGACTGGAAGTGCTGTGATCGATACAGCAGTGGCAAAAAACAGGGAGAAAACAATTGGATCTTGAGTTGATTGAATACCCAGAAAGTCTCCCAAAAACCAGGCGCTGCAAAAACCCACTGCAAACGGGCAAATGACTCCAAAGAGGGCGACAACGAGTGAAGTGCTTCCCTGTTTGAATGCCATGGAAAGATCCACCTCCATGCCCGCCACCATCAGGAAGAGTGCGATGGCTAACGTGGTTAACCCATCCAAAGCTATCTTGACTCCACCCGAGGCGGGAAACAGGGTGGCATGCCAATCGGGAAGAAGGGTTCCCAACACGGTTGGACCCAGGATGATCCCCGCGATGATCTCCCCCAGAACAGCCGGCTGTTGAAGTTTACGTGCAATCTCACCCAGGATTCTGGCCGAGGCCAGCAGAATCCCAAGGGATAAAAAAAGGACCGTCACCTCATGGTGAGAGAGAGATTGCATCAGATTCCGATTACCGCCGTGATGAAAACAAGGACACCCCAATTCCGGGGATGAACTGCAAGCCTAATCAAGACTGAACAGGTTTCAAGGGTTCCTGGAAAAGTTTTCAGGTCCAATGCTTCTACGAGTCAGTCCTTTCAAGAGTGACCTTATGGTTCCATTCCTTTTCGCCTGAGCTTAGGCTGACATCCTCTGTGATATTGGAGAATCAGGCAGGTCATGATGAAAAGACTCCAACCCCCCTTTTTGATCCTTTGCCTGCTCGGTGGATTACTGGCCTTCACCCTTGCCTGGGTCCCGGTACCGGTGAGCATCTCCCATTTCATTGTCGAGGATATGTTCTACTACCTTCAGGCCGCCCGGCATCTCAACGCGGGTGATGTGGCCAGCCTGGATGGTGTCCATGCCACGAATGGCTTCCACCCTCTCTGGATGGTGGTGTCCCGTTGGGTGGAAAGACTCCCCGGAGGCGATGAAAACCTCCCGGTCCACCTCGCGCTCACCATCGCCGCGCTCTCCTTTGTATTGACCGGAGGAGTGCTTTTTCTCTGTCTTCGAAAAACCATGGCCATCTCGATCGCCCTCCCTCTGACCGCCTGGTTCCTTTTCAACTACCGGTTGATGACGATTCCGCTGGGAGGCCTGGAGTCTGGTATCGCGGGCCTCAGCGTGGGACTTCTCACCCATTTTCTCTTGAGTCACCAGCCAGGCTGGAGGGAATCAATTCTGTTGGGACTCCTCCTGGGGTTGGCTTGCCTTTCACGACTGGATGCCCTGCTGTTGACGGGGATTGTGCTTGCTTGGTGGTGCTTCACACCCCTACTGCTGGAGTGGCGGACTCATTCGCCTTCGGATCAGCGGAAAGGTGATGACCGTGAAGAAAATAAGGCGATTGAATTCGTCAGTCCGTGGGGGAGGCTTTTGGCTGGGATATGTTCGGGGACTTTGGCGGGGTTGGTGTGTCTGGTAAGCCTGGTGCCATGGTTCATCTTCAGTTGGAAAACTTCCCACACCCTTCTGCCTAATAGCCGTGTGGCGATCGAATCATGGAAAGGATTCCAGTGGGTCTCCGGAATGGGGCTTACCGGAAACCTGATGAGCTTAGCCAAGAGCCGGATCGGGGTCTCGATTGAACCTCTCAATGACATGGGTGCTCTTTTGGGAGTGTGGCCGTTTGCCTCTCCGGAAATCGGCAACCTGAGATACCTGGGTGCCCTGGTGACAACAGTCAGTTTTCTGGTCCTTTTGGTAATTGTCTGGAAGGGCCACCGGTTAAGTGGATTTTCCCGCATGGGCTGGGTTCCGGTCTATGTGGTGGCTCACTGCGGTTACTATGTGGCCTTTGGGCATGTTGGGATTCGATATTATTATCCCACTTTCCTTCCACTGGTTGTATGGATTGGAACGTGCGCCGGAGCTTTGAATCGCAATGCACGTGATGTGCGACGCGCCGTGAATGGTTGCACGTTGGTAGTGACGCTCTTGATCGGTGGAGCCACCCTGGCGGGGATGGATTCCTTCCGCAAGGGGCAAGCGACTGGTCGTTTCCACCCCCTTCATCTGGGACTCTACAACGATTTGGCTCCTTGGCTGAGTGCCAATACCCCTCCGGAGAGCCGTGTTGGTAGTTTCAATGCCGGGATCCTGAGCTACTACTCGGGAAGAAAGGTCGTCAACCTGGATGGAGTGATGAATGACTCTGTCATCCCGGCGATTCAAAACAAACATCTTGCCCGTTACATTGAGGAGCAGGGTATCAGCTATCTGGCGGATGCGGAGGTGGAAATCACGAAATTCATGGACCGTTTCGGTGGTGATCCCGATTGGACTTCCAAGTGGGAAACAGTCTACCTTGCACCAGCACACTACCGGGGCGGTACCGCGAGCAAGACAATGGTGGTTATGAAAAGAAAATAAGGGGTACGCTTGGGCGTACCCCTATCTGGTTCCGTTTAGATCGCGATCTGCTTGGGGGCCTGATCCATGCTGGACCTTGCATCTCCCGCGGCCTGCTCTGAATGAGGCTTTACGACCTCCACCTGATAGGCCTGGAGGACCTGATCCTCGATCTTCTTGCGGAGCTCGGGCCTGAGCGGGTGTGCCACATCCGAATAAGTGCCATCCTGCCGTTTACGGCTTGGCATGGCAACAAATATCCCCCCATTCCCGCGAATGATACGCAAGTCCCTGACCACGAATTCATCGTCGAAAGTCAGGGTTGCATAAGCGAGAAGGCGCTCATCCGGACGTGTTACCGGATAGACTCGTACCTCGGTGATCTCCATGCGTCAGACTCCTTTCCTCAACGAGCCGTGCCCTTCAGCGTCGAAGGGTCTCCCCATTCATCAAAGGGGTCGAGGATGAAGCCGTCTGGCTCTGTCGCGTTCCGGTTACTTCTTCTTCTTATGACGATCGCGGCGCAGGCGCTTCCGGCGTTTATGCGTCGCCATCTTCATCCGCTTGCGCTTCTTTCCAGAGGGCATCCGCTGCTCTCCTTCTAGTGAATATAGATAACCCACTCAAGTCGTCAACTGTTTTGCAAACCACCTGGTGGATGACTGCTCGTGAGCAGGCGAGGAAATCACACCCATTGCTTGTGCAATGAGCCACGGCTCCGCCACGAACTGGGAATCTGCCCTTTTTCACACCTTTCGTCAAGCCATACCCACTCCAGTCTTCATGAAGTGCGTGGGAATCTCAACAAGGTGCCATGTTTCCCTCATTCCAAGATTTCTGATTCAGGTTAAGATCAAGGCCATTCCGCTCCTCTGGAGGTCTCTTCATGCTCCAAGTCATTTCAACTCCGCCCGTGACTGGCGAGCTGTTCGATTCCGCGCCTTGGCTCGATAGCCCGAGTGTTCTGCGAGAGCACCTTGCTGAACGCGGATATGTCTTCATCCGGAATCTGTTGCCAGTTGATGACCTGCTTGGAGTGCGAGGAGACATCCTCCGGATCCTCGACCGGAATGGCTGGGTTGACCGTAACAAGGACCTGATGGAGGCCTATGCCGCGCCCGGAGTGGGTCCCTATGCCGAGTCAGTCCATCCTGAGTATGCACCGGTGTATGACCAGATTCTGCATCTTGAATCCTTTCACAGCCTCCCGCACACACCACGGCTGGTAAAGCTCTTCCGTGACCTTTTTAATGAGGAACCGCTCCTTCACCCACGTCACATTGCGCGCGTGATTTTCCCCAACTCCGAGGAGGAGACCACTCCCCCGCACCAGGATTACATCCACATCCGTGGCACCAAGAACACCCTGACCGCCTGGTTCCCCACGGGGGATTGCCCGCGCGAGCTGGGAGGGCTCATCGTTCTGGAGGGATCGCACAAGAAGGGGCTTCTGCCGGTGGTGGAGGCGCGTGGGGCCGGCCATCGGGGGATTGTTCTCGATGATCCTGACCAGCGCTGGGTGGGAACAGATTACCGTGCGGGCGATGTGATCGTATTCCTGGCCATGACGGTCCATGCCGGAACTCCCAACCTTACCGGCAACCGTCTGCGCCTCTCGATGGACATTCGGACATCGCCGCTTTCGGAGCCGGTCCATCCCTCCTCGCTCCTGCCACACATGAACCGGGTCACCTGGGATCAGATTTACTCAGGCTGGAAGAGCACCCGGTACCAAAGATATTGGGAGAGGCAGCCGCTGGTGATTTCGGAGGAGGATTTGTCTGGGGGATACTAGAGGTATGAATCTCTAGTTCCCCACCCACGCCACCGCGCCATAGCCCACCACACGTCCCGGTTCTCCATGCGGCCCCATACCGCTGTTGGTGTAATTCAGCAGGGTTCCTGTCGTGGCCCCCAGGCCCATTGCGGCGTACATCCCTGAAAACAGGGCCGCCTTGCTGCACACTGCGCAATGCAGGCCCGGTCCGCCACGCGCCTCGATCTGGTTGATCCCACGCTCCGCTTGCGAGGGATCCAGAGTGACCATCCAATCGAGAGATTCATGATCCACCTTCTCCGCGAAATCCTTGGGGGGGTAATGCGAGAGATCAGTCGAGGCCACAACCAACACCTTGCGTCCCAATTCTCCCGCCACCTGAGCAATCGCCTGTCCTGTCTTCTCTGGGATGGGGGGGGCATCATCCTGAGTGAGGATCTCCACCACCCGCGCTTGTGGAAAGGTTTTCCGGATGAAAGGGAACTGGGTTTCGACCGAATGCTCGCAGAGATGGGCCTCACGGCGGAAGGATGCGAAGGGGATTCGTTGGGTCAGTGCCTCCGCGAACTCCGTGTCGCACTCGATCTGGCCCAGGGGTGTCTCGCACCCGGATGCTGTCAGCACCGAGACACCCTCGATCCGGGAACGATGAGACAGTCCCAGCACCACCACAGTCTCCGGTTGTGATTCCCGTGCGGCATGGAAAGAAACAGCAGCGGTCGGGCCGGAAAACACATACCCCGCATGAGGCGAGACAATCCCCACCACCCTACCGGGAGATTCCGGCAAGATTGAATGAGCCGCCGTTGTGTATTCCTCCAGGTCCTTTTCGAGTGCTTTCTTCGAGGCGGGATAGAACCTCCCCGCGAAGGAGGCTGGTTTGATCCATGGAGTAGACATCGGAGGGACCTCCTGAAAGTGGAATAGATTTTTTAATAGTATATGGCCGCCTTAGGGAAAGGGATCTATGCAGAAGTATCCCATTCTTCCCTGGTGATCCCTGCTTGTTTTAGGACACGAGCCAGGAGATCTGTGCCAATGTCCTCTCCGTGAGGATTCGGAAGAGTAACACGTCTCTTTTTACGTACCATGAAACGATGCTTACCTCCCATGAAAGGGCCTTCAAATCCGATTTGTGAAAGCCTTCTGATCAGTTCACGTTGGGAGACAGGAGTGAGTCCACTCATCAGGCTGTTGCGCGAAAAGGCTCCAAACTGATTCCGCCAATTGCTGGGATTTCGTGACCTAATTGCAGCCCGAGCATGATCCAGGCATCAAGCGCGTCCTCGAGGTTTGTACGGCACTCTTCAAGAGTGCTTCCCGTGGCAAGCACCCCATCTAATCCTGGAATGTCGCCGTAGTAAGGTTCACCTGGTTGATCAATGATCTCGTAGTGGGCATGCGCCATCGCGGAGTTGATGTATCTTCTCAGCATTCCTTTCTCTCCCTATCTCTCCAATTCTTCCCTCACCCTCTTCCACGATTCTACTCCTCTTCCACTCAATCCACACCACCTTTCCGCAGGGATTGACACCCCTCCGTCTCCTCTCCTAGATTCACCTAAAGCCTTGAGAGATTTACCACACCCCCGAGCCGCCTTTACTCACCCGGATTTCCGGTTTTTTCAGATTGCACGCTTCCTTTCGATTGCCGGTGGGCAGATGCTTTCCGTGGCGGTTGGCTGGCAAGTCTATGACCTGACCTCCGATCCCCTCGCCCTCGGCTACATCGGCCTGGTCATCTTCCTTCCCGGGGTTGGTTTCTCATTGATCGCCGGCCATGTGGCGGACCGCTTCGACCGCCGTGGCGTGGTCATGGTGTGCGAAATGACCCAGGCTCTGGGAGGGCTTTCGCTTGCCCTGATGACCCACCATGGCATCACAAGCCCCCTGCCGATCTACCTCCTGCTCTTCATCCTCGGAACTGCACGGGCTTTTCATGGCCCCGCCAGCCAGGCGCTTCTGCCTCGCCTGGTTCCACCGGAGCACTTCAGCAACGCAGTGGCCTGGAACTCCTCCATCTGGCAACTGGCGGTCATCCTGGGCCCAAGCATGGGCGGCGCGGTTTACAGCCTCAGTGGCGGAGCCATGACTGTTTACATCTGCAATGCAGTCTTCATGTTGGGAGCCTTCTCATCGATGGCCATCATCGCTACACGCACGGGAAGGATGGAAAAGGAGGATCTGTCCTGGAAAACTGTGCTGGCCGGACTGCATTACATCTTTAACCGGCGTGCCATCCTGGGAGCGATCTCGCTGGATCTATTCGCGGTGTTGCTGGGAGGTGCGGTGGCACTTCTACCGGTCTTCGCGAAAGATATTCTGATGATTGGTCCCGTCGGATTGGGAGTCCTGCGCGGCGCTCCGGCGGTGGGGGCGGCTCTGACCGCCCTGGCGGTGGCGCACCTCCCGCCCATACGCCGCGCTGGCCCCGCCATGCTGTGGTGTGTAGCCGGTTTTGGAACTGTCACCATCATTTTCGGCCTTTCCACCAGTTTCCCGCTGTCATTGCTGTGCCTGGTGCTGTTGGGCTCTTTCGACATGGTCAGCGTGATCGTCCGCCACACCCTGGTGCAGGTGCTGACCCCCCATTCCATGCAGGGACGTGTCGCGGCGGCCAACCTGGTCTTCATTGGAGCCTCGAATGAGCTCGGTGAGTTTGAATCGGGTGTCACCGCGGCCTGGTTCGGAGTGATTCCGGCAGTGGTCTTGGGTGGGATCGGCACCCTTCTCGTCACCGTGATCTGGGCCTGGTGTTTCCCCGAACTGCGCCGGGTCAAACGCCTGGATGATCTCCATGCCTTCGAAGAACCCGCCGCGGGATAAATCCACAGGCCGGAGTGGCGAATTCATTCGCCGTAGGTTACCAAGCGATTGAAATCGCTACTCCACCGTTTTTCCCGTTAGCTGGCACCGGAGTTGTACTCCCATACGGCTTACTTTCAGCGCACCTTGTGCGGAGTGCAACTCCGCCTGATGCTCAGGTGAAGGGAGTGCTTCGCTGACCGAAACGATGACCTCGTGTTCACCGGGGAACACCTCGCGGGGAAGT
>CAYZUX010000136.1:0-4281 GCA_964481775.1 uncultured bacterium
AGATAAAAACGTTTTATCCATCTACATTGATGGCTCCAAAGTGGCGAACTCTGTTCCCCCAACCCGCATAAGCCGGCCATGACTTTAAACCAACGTCGCAATTAATTAAGGATTTCGTGGCCAGCCCCACGACAGGGCCATAACACAGATATACACAACCAGTATCTTCTTTCAAAGGGTCAGTATCAGTAGCATCATAATTTGGAGATCCTACAGCGAAGTCATTATAATTATCTCCATTTATATCCCCAAGACCTACTGGGGTTCCCGCTGTTTCGGAAGATTGCGTTCCTCTAAATATGAACGAATGCTCCGATTCAGTATAATAGCTGGGATTCCAGCTTAACCTCCCGGGATATAAAAACTCTGCACCTGTCTGTGTGGGATAAACCTGCGCTTGCCAACCGGACAGGCCTATCATTAAATCAGCAATCCCATCACCGCTGAGGTCACCCATGTCCGAAATATGGTAACCTCCATACATATTCTGTTGGTCCTGGAAAAAAGTTCGATTCGAAAGTGAATAGGAACCGGCTAGAGTATTGCTTCCCGGTATGAGGTAAACACGATTTTGTAAACCGGAAGTGGTATTGCATGTACCAATACCAAAATCGACAATTCCATCATCATTAACATCCCCAAAACTAGATACAGTTTCCCCTGATTTTTCAGAATTGCGATTTGAATCACCCTCAAACTTAGCTTCGGCGGAGTCCAAAGAACGATCAAATCCCCAATCTAGAACACCTTCATAATTTCCACTCTGGCGAGTAACGTAAGTCTATAGTAGATCAATATAGTACGCTTGTGAAGAGCTTAAAGTTGGCACCTTAAGGCCAACCCTTAAACTGTTCAATTGATTAGCTGTCCAATATGGTTCCCCTCCTGAAACTGATAAAGTAATTGTGTATAGATAATACGAATTTGACATAGACAAATTGTTGACTGAAATTTGACAGCCAGCGAGATATGTATGGACTTCAAGGGCCGACGGGCTACCCACTTGCTTTCCATAAATCGAAATGCTGAATTGAGAGACAGAAGGATAGCCGATACCGGTCATATCCCCAAAACCATATATTTGTTCAAATCCTGAGTCATCGTGATATGCATCATGAGAAGCAGTAATTGCTAAACCATCAGGGGAACTAACCTCATCAATCTGAGTATAATCATAATCAGCCCACATTTCGTTTATGTTTTCATTGGGATGCAGATAGATTGTTTGACTTTGGGATATGGATACCCAAAATAAAAGGGATATCATCACCATAGCCTTTGTTAAACCCCACAACGCCCCAGAACTTGTTTTCATGATCAACCTCCCTCTATGAGTTTCCTAGAACGTATATGTTTGCCAAAACAAACACAGATCTGACAGGGAAGATAGCGTATCACTTCCAGAAAAGAAAAACAACCTATTAAATTACGAAATACCAAAAGAGGGGATTCAGAAAAATGGCTGAAAAAAGAGGAGATAATGGCATTTTGTGTTATCAGGCGGCCAATACAAGTTCATAGGCCCCTCTCTCTCAGTGGATGAGAGAGGGGGGGCATGAAAATTCCTAATGTTTGTAATGGATAATTATGGCCCAGCGAAAACCATATCTCCGGAACTTGTGGTTCCATTCGTGGGTGAGTAAAGCTCATCGCCTGCTTTGTACCCGGAAACCCCAGCTGCGTAGAAGGGAAGCACATCCTCATCATGGTCAGGCCCAAGGCTCGAAATGAAATACTGTTTGTTCTTGAACAAAGTGGGATTAAACACATCAAACTGCGTGGTCCAGACGGTAGCTTGCCGATTTCTCGGTATAATCGATTTAGGAGTCTCGTCAGGCCAGGAGATATTCCAAACCAACCGCCGTGTGGAGCGATATTTCACATAGGGATGACCTTCAGGAACCACGCCTGTCGACCCAAGGACACTGTAGTTCACCGCGAAGAGATCATCCGGCATGGCTTTCATGTACTTGATCGGGGTGGTCAAATGACCTCTGACGGTAATCCCGGGGAAACCCCAATTGTGATCACATTTTCCTGCTGTTGATCCAGCCATGAGCGGGATACAGCTGCGTGGATAGATTTTGAAATCCTGCAGATACATCTCGAATGCTGTCTGAATAGATTTGATCTCTGATCTGGCTTTGGCAACTCTCGCACGGATCTGTGCTTCCAGGAAATTAGGTAGAGCGATCGAGATCAAAATCAGAATGATGGCGATAACAATTAACAGCTCGATGAGTGTGAAACCGGCCTTCCTGCGCTTAGTTCGTAAGATTTGCAACAACATGATGGGGGTCCTCCTTCTCAGTGTAACGATATTCTTCATTGGTGCTGATTGCACCGCATGATTGCCGGATCATCAATTCGGGAACGACAAAATGATGTAAGGTTTCGGGGGCATGGCCCTCGATCATATGGGTCAACTCTTTCAACGCCAGGCAGATCATTTCATCGACTGGCACCCGCAATGCAGTCATATGCGGGGTTTCCAGGACATTAAAAATGTTATCGTCAAAGGTGACCAGCGAGACATCCTCCGGGATACGGCGTCCTGACTCCTCGATGGCATAGACAGCCCCACGCGCCAGTGGGTTGGTGCCCACCACGATGGCATCGATTTCCGGGTAAGCTTCGATGATCTCCTTGGTCCGCCAGTAACCACATGCGGAATCGGGCCACATGCCCACAAAACACTCCTCGATCGCCTCCAGTCCACGGGAATGCAACCCGCTCCGGAATCCTTCACTGCGCAAGGAGGCCAATGAGCTCTCCACGGAAAAAGGCCACAATCCCACCAGGTGCCTTCTTCCCAGGGAAATCAGGTGCCCGGCGAGAAGCTCCCCGGCCCGGCGATTGTCGATCCCCACTGAACACACATCCTCCCCACGCACCACATGGCCCAAAAGAACTACCGGAATACCGGAACGCGCCAAATCAAGAATCTCCATGTGCCGTGTGGAAGGTTGCGCATAGATCAGGCCCTCCACCAGGTCCAGCCCCAGATCCATCGGGGTGAAAGGGTGATCAAGGTGCTCTTTCCGGTGACGCACCACCACGTCCCAACGTCCACACAGATGCTCATCACGAGCGATTTCATTGACCAGCAATCCCACATCGTGAAACCGCTGTATCCGTGCCATCTCCTCGATCACCGGATTGCGGTACCGCTCCGGGAGAGGGGGGAAGGCTTCGTTACGGGGCTGTGGGATTCCATTGGGGTGCCGTGGAGCTACCAGGCTCAGACCGATGATGTGAGAACGCGCCCCTTTCGACAGGGAACGTGCCAGCCGTGAGGGGATATAGCGCAGGTCGGTGGCGGCTTGGCGAACCCGCCGGATGGTGTCCTCGGAGATGGGGATGGTGGTACTCCCCCCATTCAGAACCCGTGAAGCGAGTCCCTTGCTGACGCCTGCACGCTCCGCGACCGCCTTCAAGGTGGTACGGACCCTGGGGGTGGCAGGTGATTTTCGACGTGTTTTGCCAAGGGGTGTGGATTCAGCCATGGATTCAACCGTTATATGTAAACCGGTTTCACTAAACAAACTATACTCCCGGAGACCGGGAAAGTCCAGAAGATTCTGACAGGGAACCCAAAAAAAACAGATCACCTAGGGAGAGCCTTCATGGGCCGAAGCTTTCCCTCAGCTCGCCCATGAGTTGTACTCATGGGCGGAACCCTTCTGACGGAGTTGTACTCCGTCTATAAGTCCACCGATGTATCTTGCGTGGGAGTTCAACTCCCACAGAAGGCTCCGGTCCAGGAGTGCAACTCCTGGACCAGCTGGTTGAGATTGGACCAGCTGGTTTGGATTAGACCAGCTTTCCCTCAGCTCGCCTTTCCCCACAGCTCGCCCATGAGTTGTACTCATGGGCGGAACCCTCACATTCAGCTCGCCCCTGAGTTGTACTCGTGGGCGGAACCCTTCTGACGGAGTTGTACTCCGTCTATAAGTCCACCGATGTATCTTGCGTGGGAGTTCAACTCCCACAGAAGGCTCCGGTCCAGGAGTGCAACTCCTGGACCAGCTGGTTGAGATTGGACCAGCTGGTAGGGATTAGGCCAGCTGGTTGGGATTAGACCAGCTTTCCCTCAGCTCGCCTTTCCCCACAGCTCGCCCATGAGTTGTACTCATGGGCGGAACCCTTCCCCACAGCTCGCCCATGAATTGTACTCATGGGCGGAACCCTCACATTCAGCTCGCCCATGAGTTGTACTCATTGGTGGAACCCTTCTGACGGAGTTGTACTCCGTCTATAAGTCCACCGATGTATCTTGCG
>CAYZUX010000136.1:4381-16451 GCA_964481775.1 uncultured bacterium
CTCCGGTCCAGGAGTGCAACTCCTGGACCAGCTGGTTGAGATTGGACCAGCTGGTTGAGATTGGACCAGCTGGTTGAGATTGGGCCAGCTGGATGGGTTGGTTTGGATTGAACCAGCTGGTGAATGGAGTGAAAAAGGTCTCCTGTGGGGATTTCCAGTCTCAAGGACCGAGGAAGACAAGATCACCAGTGCTGACAGTCCCATTGGTGGGAGAATAGAACTCATCGCCTGGTGAATAGGTGCCTGCATTATAGAAAGCATTCGGGGGCAGGGCATCTTCATCGTGATCAGGCCCAAGGCTGGAGATCAGGTAGTGCTTGTTTTTATAGGCTTGCGGATTACAGGTCTCGTAGTTGGTCCACCACACGCTGTCTCTTTTCAGCTTGGTGGGAATGATCCCCTTCTGTTCGTTCGGATACCCTTCGAAATACTGTTTGCGCTTGGTAGTCCGGTATTTCACATGCCTGTGGCCAGCCGGTGCCCCGGTGGAGGCCCCAAGCACCGAGTAACCAATCGAGAAAATGTCATCGTATTTCTGTTTCAGATACTGGATCGGGGTGGTGAGTATTTCCGCCACAAATCCCCAGTTCTGATTACAGATATCCATTGTACTCCCGCTTGTGTTTCCTCCAGTGATGCATCCGCGCGGGTAAATCTTCCAGTCGTTGTGGTACATTTCGAAGGCAGTGCGGATGGAGTGGATCTCGCCACGCGCCTTGGTGACCTGGGCACGCAGCCGGGCCTCGATGAAGTTGGGGAGGGCGATGGAGATCAGGATCAGAATGATGGCGATGACGATCAACAGCTCGATCAGGGTGAATCCCTTCATCCCACGTCTGACTGCCGGGCTATGAATCCGCATGATGAATCATCTCCTCCTTGTCGTGAGTGGTGGAAGCAAGTCAGGCAAGGATTCAATATGAATAAGTAAACCGGTTTTTCTGGCCAAAACCATACTTCTGGACGGTTGGGGAGTCCAGAGACTAGAATGAGGGGGACGGATGAAATCAGGTTAAGTTCCAGTTCCTGTGTACCCAGGGGGTATAGACATGGTCTCGATCACCCTGTGCACCTGCCGGAGGGAGAAGGGATGCTCATTCCAGCGGGGTTCTTTTGAGAAGGTCCGTGTAACGGCCTGCTACTTGTTCCTGGGGTGTCTCCTGTTCCTCCTCCCGGTTCCGCCGCTCCAGGCGGATTCACCTCCCCTCCTGCTGGCAGCGGGTTCACGGCTCCCGGTAAAAACGGTCCTGGAACAGTTTGAGTACCTCAACAGTCCCAAGCTCATCATGGCCGAGGATATCCAGGCTGATTTGACAGTCCACGAGACGATGCACCTCACCTTCGACCAGCTGATCGATCAGATTCTTCCCTCGAATGGTTTCTTCACCTATCGATCCGGCGAGAACGGGGCTGTGGTCCTCAGCCGTGACCTGGTGAAACGGCATTTCCCCCTTCCACGGGAGGTCAACCGTGGGCTGCGGCGTGCAGTGGCCGAGATTCTGGGCTCCACCGATGCGGCCACTTTCAGCCAGGCGCTCGAACGGGTGTTGTGGGGGCGTGACAGATCCCTTGACCTGGTGGTGAATTGGCCGGAACGTTCGCTTCGTCTGACCACACAACCTTCCGAGCTGGTGGTGTTTGATACCCGTTCCCGGATCCGCAAGGTTCAGGAGTACCTGAAGTACCTGGGAGACCAAGCCGCGAATACTCCTCCCGTGGACCTGGAGATCGAAGCGATACCCCTGGATCAGACCACTGGAAGTCCCTTTATCTCGAAGCTCGATGAAGATCTTTTTGGGGGGACCGGTTTTGATGGAAACAGCTGGGATGGAACTCCATTCCTCGCGCTGGATGAAAAGAAACAGGTGCTGGTAGTGGGCCACACTCGTTCCGGAATCCGCCGGGCAAGAGAAATCGCCGGTCTTCCGCCCTTCAGGGTGCCAGTGCCTGTACTGGAGCTGGCCTCGCGCAGTTACCAGACAGTTCCAGACAAGGTCCGTGGAGACCTGAGTGTTTCAGCGGGTCATCAGCGTGAGCAACGGGTGGTTGCGGTGACCAGGCTGCTGGAGTCCATGCTGTATGGGAGTGGTGGGCGGGAAGAAGCTGAATCCCGGGGACGTGTCATCCTGCCTCACCCTGAGGATGGAACCATTGATGTCATCGACACCCCGGAAAACCTCCAGAAGATCGAGGATTACCTGCAGTACCAGGGTGTCTCAGCGGCACGGCATGTGGCAAGTTACAGCAGGCCGACTCTGCCTCAGATTCGTGTGATCCAGGTGCAGCACCGGGCGATCGATCAGGCAGCAAGGGCTTTGGGTGCGAGGTGGTAGGGGGAGAAAAAAGGTGGGGCCAGCCCCACCCTACAACTATGCTGTCATCAACCTGCGACTTTTGGGTGGTGGAATGGGATCCCCAAACTCCTCAGCAGTCTTGATCCAGAGGCTGACTGCTTCCCGGATGTTCATTAACGCAGCTTCCTGACTTTCTCCATGCGCCATGCAGCCGGGAAGTTCAGGTGCTTCCGCAATAAAGACGCCATCCTCCTCGCTCCAGGCAATGACGATTTCGTATTTATCCATCGATTTTCTCCTGGAGCTGGTACTGGAGAATCATTTTTCGCACCTGTTTCACCTGATAAGGTTTGGCTTTATTACCATCCCTCTGAAGATTGATTCTCACTTCAATCCCTTGTTTCCGGAAAAGATGGTGACTACCCCTAATCCTGACCTCAAATCCTAGATGGAGCAAGAGTCCGCATATATCCTCAAATCCAATTCCATAGTCAGATTCCCCACTGAGGATTTTTTCAACAAGACCACGCCACTTAGTCACGGGAAACTCCCTGTTGTAAAGACAATGTTGGGATTGATTCCACTCTACAACCCGTACTTCTCTCTCCGATAGGCCAATGTCCGCCGGGTGATGCCGAGTTTTCTTGCGGCTTCGCTCTGGTTGCCGCCGCTCTCCTGGAGGGCCTTCACCAAGAGATGTCGTTCGACTTCTTCCAGGGTTGCCGTCCCCAGATCGAGTGCATCCGGTGTGGTGCCCACAGGCTGTCTCTTGTCAGCGATGGATGGCCCCCCACCGCGTGTGATGTAAACGGGAAGGTCCTCAGCTTCCAAACACTCCCCCTCACCCATGACCAGGGCTGATTCGATGGTGTTCTCGAGCTCGCGCACATTACCTGGCCAGTTCCAAGCCTTGAGGGCCGCGAGGAAGGCCGGGGTGGGCTGTTTGAAGGGGAGCGCCTCGCGGTTGGCAATACGCCGTGTGAAGTGGTCCACCAGCTCCGCAATGTCCTCCATGTGCTCACGCAGGGGCGGTGCCTGCAGGGTGACCACATTGAGGCGATAATAAAGATCCTCGCGGAAACTGCCCGTGCGGATGGCGGACTCCAGATCACGGTTGGTGGCGGCGATGATGCGCGCCTGGGTGGTGCGGGTTTGCGAACTGCCCACCGGTTCATACTCACGTTCCTGAAGGACACGCAGGAGTTTCACCTGTAGTCCCAATGGCAGATCACCCATCTCATCCAGGAACAGGGTCCCCTCGCCGGCCATCTCGAAACGTCCCACACGCCGTTCGGTGGCGCCGGTGAAGGCTCCTTTGACATGCCCGAAGAGCTCACTTTCGAGCAGTGTCTCCGGAATGGCCCCGCAGTTCACACGCACCAAAGGAGACTTGGCGCGTCCGCTCTGCTCATGAATGGCGCGAGCAATCAGTTCTTTCCCAGTGCCGCTTTCGCCACGGATCAAGACCGTGCTCTGGGTGGAGGCCACCCGCGCGATCAGACGGCGCAGCTTGGCGATCGGCTCGGAGGAGCCAATCAGACCGCCCGGGATTTCATAGACCGAGAGACGGTCTCTGAGGTTCTGGTTCTCATTGGCCAGACGGATCTCATTCTCGATCCGTCCCAGCACATGCATCAGTTCCTCGTTGGGAAAGGGCTTGATGAGGTAATCGATGGCCCCCGCGCGCAGGGCCTCCACCGCGCTGCTGACCGTGGCATAGGCGGTCATGACCACGAAACGTATCCCTTTCAGCTGGTCCAGGAGTTGCACTCCTGGACCCCCCCGTTTCAACGCGTTCATCAGATCCAACCCGCTCATGCCGGGCAGACGGATATCGGTGAGAACCACATCGGGGTGATTTGCCTCGATTTTCTCAAGCGCCTCCTCGGCACTGTCTGCGGAGTCAACCTCCCACTGCGGGTGGTCCTTGAAGGAACGCACCAGCAGTTTCAGGAGCTTGGTTTCATCCTCGACGATGAGCAGGGTGGGCATGGACTCAATTCATTTCTCGAAGGATCATAATGTGGAAAAATTCCCGCGAACAAGCTTGATGAGGAAGTTTTGCCGCGTCAAGGCGAAGAGAACCCAACCATGCTCACTGCGCGAACTGCATACCACCTCATTCTCCTCCCTGTCCTGTTCTTCGCTCTCGCGCCCGGTGCCCAGGCGTGTGCCATGTGCACCTACGCGATTCTCTGGCGGGTGTTCCCCCCTGTTGTTCCATGGACAGTGATCATGCTGGTCTGGTATTTCTGTTACTCCATCGTGGTGACCATCGATGGAGGACAATTCCTCTACATCCGAAGACTACCGGGGTCTCTTGGCTGGATCGGTCCAGCCATACTCCTGTCTGTGATCATGCTCGGTCCGATCATCATGTTCATCTTTGGGGTCCTTTGCCTGATCAACTTTGTGGTTTCGCTATGGCCTTGGCCCCTCCTCGGATGGTCCTCCTGGTTGCGCTGGGAGGTGCGAGTGATCGGAATCATCTTCATCGCTGCATTGGGCTACACCGCCATGACCGAGTATGCCGCTTTCAGAAAAATGGATCAGGCGGATATCATCCTGAAGTGGCATGGGGATGGTCTTTCATTCCAGATGCTGCAAAACCTCAAGGAGCAGGAACCAGCTTCGATTCCTCTCTACCGGAAGATTGTCCGCGAAGGAGAAAGCTTCACACGTGCCCGGGCAGCACGACGTCTGGGTGAGGTTGGAAACCGGGAAGAGGATGTTCCCATTTTAATCGAAGCTCTGGCGAATGAGTCCCGCCTGGAATCTGAAGTTCACCAATACGCAGCGAGAGATATCAGTGCGTCCCTACAGGAGTTGACTGGCATCGATCTTCCAAGGGAAGCCCCTGCGGAGGTCTGGCGTGAGAAATGGGAGGCGCTGCAGGATAAGCAGACTGCCAGTCAGGCTGAAAACCAATTACAGTCTCAGTGATCAGTCTTTTTCTAAATTCCGGTCTTGGCGGGAATGACAATTCAGGGAGGTGGGTGTGATGCGATCTGGATCCTTCAGATTGGTTTTTGTGCTTGTGATTCTGGCTCTTGGCGGACCTGTCATGGCCAACAGCCAGGTTGATGAAGTGGCTGCCAATATCCATTGGGCTGAACAGGTCTTTACAGAACAGCCGGGCGGGATTTCCTCCAACCAGCTGATCATCCTGCATGATGATGAGCAGGGCACCACCAAGATCAACCTGTGCGCCGCCGGGGGACCGCTCCGCCTGGGAGACAAGACCTACAGCCGTGGCATCGGGGTCAACTCCAACTGCACGCTGCGAGTCCGTCTCACCCAACCCGCCGCGAAGCTGCTGGCCACCATCGGAGTCGACCGGAATGTCGATAACACCGTGGCCTCGGTCCGGTTTCATGTAAAAGCAGGCGAGACCGCCCTCTTCGAGACCGAGGTCATGCGTCCCAACGGCGAGGTGCGACCCATCGAGGTCGCCCTCCATGGCGCACAGGTCATTGACCTGATTGTCGATGATGGCGGCGACCAGCGAGCTTACGATCAGGCCGATTGGGCCGATGCCAAGGTGGTGCTCGAGGATGGCACGGAGCTGTGGCTGGATGAGTTGTCCAAGGCCTCGGGGTATAGCACCGATCTGCCCTTCTCCTTTGTCTATGGCGGAAAGCCCTCCACGGAGTTCCTCGGAAGTTGGAAACGCGCTGTGGAGGACACTGTGGTGGATGCCACCGCTCGCCGGCGTACGTTAACTCTGACCGACCCGGTCACCGGCCTGGAGGTGCGTGCAGTCTGCTTGATCTACACCGACACGCCGGGAGTTGATTGGACCCTCCACTTCACCAACACCGGTCAGGCTGATACCCCGGTACTCGAACAGGTCAAAGCGGTGGATATCAAGGTCTGGCCGGGGAGTGCTGTGAAGCCGCCGGTCTTGCGCCGTTTGAAGGCTTCCAGTGGAGTGGATGACTGGCTGCCCTATGACACCGATCTGCCAGCGGGACATAAAGAGGAGTTCGCGCCCAATGCGGGACGCTCCTCGATGGGAGCCTGTCCTTTCTTCAACATCGAATGGCCCGGTGGAGGAGTGGTGACTGGCATCGGCTGGACCGGGCAGTGGTGCGCTTCGGTGAAGTATACCGATGGAGCCATCCGTCTTCAGGCGGGGATGCAGAACCTGCATCTCTCCCTCAAGCCAGGTGAGTCGATCCGCAGCCCACGGATCCTGCAGCTCCAGTATTCCGGGAATGATCCCTACAACCCCTACAACCTGTGGCGGCGAACCATGCTCAGCCACATTGTTCCCAAACTGGATGGCCAGCCGGTCCAGCCGCCTATCTGCCACCTGAGCACCTCCTTCTATGAGATGGACAAGGGTACCGCCGAGGATGTGCTTTCCTATCTCAAGTCCATCGAGGGGTTGGGATTCGAGTACTTCTGGCTGGATGCTTTCCGTGGGAAGGATGTCTTCCCCACCATCGGGAACTATGTCCTGCCGTTGGAACGCGAAGTCGACCTGAAGCGTTTTCCGGGTGGGTTGCAGCCGATCGGCGCGGCAGTCAAAAAGGCGGGTCTCAAGTTTGTCCTCTGGTTTGAGCCGGAACGGGTCTGTCCCGGTACCCTGCTGGCTCAGGAACACCCCGAATGGGTGGTCCTGCCCGGAGGCAATGGCCGGGGGATGTTCAACCTGGGCATCCCCGAAGCGCGGGAGTACATGACCCATTATCTCAACCTGGCAGTCAAGGAATATCAGATGGACTGCCTGCGCAGCGATAATGCGGTTTTCTTCAGCGGTCTGTGGGCGCAACTCGATCAGAAGGAAGGCCCGGACCGGGTAGGGCTGGCGGAGATCCGCTATGTCGAGGGCCTCTACCGCATGTGGGATGACATTCTGAAGGCCAATCCTCACCTTTTCATCGATAACTGCTCCGCCGGTGGGCACCGGATCGATCTGGAGACCTGCTCACGAGCCATCATGCTGTGGCGCACCGATGCCACCATTGGCCCCCTGATGAGCAAGGACTACAACCAGGCAGCGCTTCAAAACCAGGTGATGAATGCCGGTTTGAGCCGCTTTGTTCCCTGCAATGTCACCGGCCAGATGGGGGCCACACCTTACTTGTTCCGTAGCGGTTTCAATGGCGGCACCTCCTTCGCCGAGGATGTCCGTCCCGAGGGTTATCCCCGCGAGGAGCTCAAGCAGGCCATCATCGAGGGCAAGCGTATCCGCAAGTTCTTCATCGGCGACATGTTTCCATTGACCGAGGTGACCACCGATCCGCATGACTGGGAGGTGATCCAGTACCACCGTCCTAGCCAGCAGGATGGGCTCATCGTGGCCTTCCGGCGTCCGGAATCTCCTTTTGTCACCTATGAGCTCAGGGAGTTGAGGGAGATCGATCCGAGTGGTGAATATGAGGTGACTGTCTCGAAAGGCTTTGATCCGGATGCTCCCATACACATGAAGGGGGCGGAGCTGCTTTCCTACCGGATGGAGATTGGGGACTGTCCGGGATCGGTGATTGTGGAATATGTGAGGAGGTGAGGCGCATAAGGCTAGTTGTGTGGTAGTTTTTACGACAAGTCATTTGTTCGTCTGTGATCATATGGCGCTTGCGGATCTTCCCATATTATCGCAAACTAAAGGATTCGAAAATAAGGAGCCCATGAGAGGGGTCATATTGCCGCGGAGTGGAAAAGAGACTCCATGGAACAGATGGTCGTCCGAACCGGACGGTATATTCATCAACCTAGTGGCTACCGTGCTTTTATCCCGGCTCCTCTACCGCCGGAGCCGCCGATATCACTGGACCTATCCCTATTGACCCTCCTCTCGGAGGCGGACCACGCTTTGGGTCAGTTGGATGGTGTTGCCTCTACACTCCCCAATCCGGACCTCTTTGTCGCCATGTATGTCCGGGAGGAAGCGGTCATCAGCTCCCAGATTGAGGGAACTCAGAGCACTTTAGAGGATGTCCTGCTGTACGAAATAAATCATGGTGAATACCCACAGCCGCGTGATGTGGTGGAAGTGGTCAACTATGTGCGCGCGCTGAATCACGGCCTGGAAAGGCTCAAGGACTTCCCCCTAAGCCTCCGCTTGATCCGTGAGATCCACCGGGAGCTCCTGGAGGGGGTCCGCGGGGAGAACCGGGAACCAGGAGAGTTCCGCAAGACTCAGAACTGGATCGGACCTGAGGGGTGTACCCTCGCCGATGCCGTGTTCGTGCCTCCACCACCCCATGAGATGACTTTAGCACTGGATAATTTTGAGAAGTTTCTTCATCTCGATACACCCATGCCCGTCCTCATCCAATGCGGGGTGGCCCATGCGCAGTTTGAATCGATCCACCCTTTTCTGGATGGAAATGGCCGTGTGGGACGACTGCTCATCACCTTCCTGCTGTGTCACCGGGGAATCCTGAGACGGCCTCTGCTGTATCTCAGCCACCACTTCAAGAGATCTCGTACCGAGTACTACGACCGTTTGATGGCTATCCGAACCTCAGGGGATTGGGAGGGGTGGATCAGGTTCTTTCTGATGGGCGTGAGAGATGTCAGCCGTGAGGCGGTGGAAAGGAGCCGAGCTATTCTTCGCCTTCGTGAAGAACACACGCATCGGATTCAGGCTGACCTCGAATCGAGTTCCGCTAATGCTCTACGTCTATTGGACCTGTTGTTTCGTACCCCCCGGGTCACTACTTCTCAGGTCCAGCAGCAGTTGCAGTGCGCCTTCACAACGGTGAACAGATTGTTCACGAAGTTCGAGCGGCTGGGAATCCTCCAGGAAGTGACGGGAGGAAAGCGCAATCGGCAGTTTGTCTATACGGACTATTTGTCTTTATTTCCCTCACGAAAGCGGATTGTGGAATCCCTGCCTGAAGGATCGGTTCCAGATAGAACACACTGACCTTCACTGGTAATACCATGTCCTTGGGTTATCTCCATTTCGTATAGATCACGAGAGTATTGTCACCTGTTTTCAGCCCCCACTTGGTGCCATCGATGTAGTAGGAGTATTTACCTGATTTCGGGTAGGGAGTATCGAAGTTCTGACCGGGTGCGGCGCGGTAGTAATCCAATGTATCAACCTCCGCTTCACGTCCATTGATCCAGGCTTTGAGCTCCTCGATGTTCTGGTAGTCCACAAAGGGCAGCAGCACATACAGATGCTCGGAATAATTGAGGACATTTTCACCAAGACTATTGCTGTAATGGGGAATCGCAAGTGTGGTCCCTGCCCAGTATTCTTTGGTAGCTGGAAAATCGGCGGGACCGGCGGGAGTTTCAGCTGGTTTGACTGCATCCAGGACACCAGCCGTTGATGATTCTCCCGCGTTCACCTGAACATGGGCATAACGGAATGGGCCACGAAGCGCGTAACAATCCGTGTTGTAGACATAAGCCCCCAGAAATTTTCCGACATTCTCTCCCTCGAACTTGATGGCCGCTGGCTCAGAGAGAAGTTTATCCGGCTCTACGCAATTCATAACTGAAGACAAGGGAAACTGAGTTAAATCTCCAGCTGCAGTCATGCTTTTGATGTAGTTCCTGTTCACTCCTGTGGTGTAATCCTCGCAACGAACGACCCAACTGCGTAATTCCGGGTTGGCACGTTCTCCAAAGGGGGCGGGAGGAAGATCCTCGAAAATAACTGCCCTGTCAGCCATACGAGTGGGGACCGTTTTTCCATCCACGGTTACACTGGCTCTTTCGACTCCTTCTGGCAAGGCGACCGCCACACGCCTTGGAATACTGAGTCTGCGCTCGAAGGAGAAAGACTCCGGAGTGGCTTCCTCGTTCATGGGAACACCCCAGATAGAGGGTCCGGTTCCCTCGGAACAGGGAACAAATTCCAGGATCATCACACTACTGGCGGGAACCTGGAATTTCACACGGTCATCACGGCGGAGGATGGGACGGTCATTCGCGAGACGCCATTTCTTTTCCGGATACCATTCCCGTAGCCAGAACTCATTCCCTTCAACGAGTCCAATGGAGTCATTGACGCTGAATTCTTTTTCGAGTGTGAAAGTATTCGGGTTCACCAGAAACAAATAACCTGTCTTTCCATCGGTGTGCATGTAAGCTTCCAGTACACCGATCGCGGGAGGCAGGGAGAGGATTTTCAGATTCTTGAGAATCGGCCAGCGTTCCTTGCGCCACTGGTTCCAGAAACGGATGAACTCCACGGCCCGGTCATATTCCTTGTGGGGTGTGTCACGCAGGAATTCGGGGCCCCAGGAACTCCAGTTGGGAGTGATCGCCAAACCTTGGAGTATCGTGTATTGATAGGTCAGGTAGTCGGGAACAGGCGAATTCACAAATACAAAGAAATCGGCGTTGGCCATCATGTGAACGGGCAATCCATTCACTGCAAATTCACGCAGCTGACGCCGCCTGGAATCCCCAAAGAGTTGATCCTGGTTCAGACCGGGTAATGGCAGATCCATGTGCGGGTCGGCGCAGTAAAACATATCGAGTTGACGTGCTCCATGCGGCAACATATTCCCCCAACCGAGAAATCCGAATGTCACCATCCGGGGATTGGCTATCAGGCAATCATGCATGAAATCCATCAGCCATTTAATCTGCTGATAGACATCGCCTGGGACATGACCATGGTTGGTAGCGTAACAAGGCTCCGGGAAAGTGAAATCATACCAGATTCCTGAGAAACCGCGTTTGATTTGAGTCAGGTAGTAATCGGAAAAGACCTTCTGAAATCCGTTGCAACCATAGCACATCAGGTAGCGCGGCTTGCCATCGGCACCAACTACGGCATATTCGGGAAGTTTCCAGTAATCAATCGCCTCAATCCCGAAGCTGTTCCAGAAGGGGCCCAGCTCCGCCGCGTGATTGGAGCTGGTATAGAGGCCCAGGCTCAGATCATGCTCCCTGGCCTTCGCCACCAGTGCATCCAGGGTTTCCTCCGAGGGATTTCCGGGTTTCCATACGGTTGGTCCTGGTCCATAAACCACACCATTGAAACCCAGCTGGGCAACGTGATCCATCTCCTTGAGAACATTTTCCAGATAGCTGTTCTCATAAGCGACATCATCCCCATGCCAGCGTTCGCGCAAACGGACCATATTGCCCTCGCAGAAGGCGCCATTCATGAGAAGCGCGGTGTTGTGGCGTGGCGGGTAGAGGTATTCGATGCACTCGCGCCAGGCCTCGGATTCGAGTTGGCTGGCCTGTTCCTCGGGTGTTGTGGCCGCACCAGTCTCTTTTTTTTCGACATGCACCAGCTGCCCTGGGGCGAGTTCATCCGCTTTGGAGGGACCGGCAATGGAACTAGCGGTTTCCTTCGCTCCACCCAGTTGGGAAACCCCGACCACAGCAGTATGGGAAACCAGCTCACCACCGGGTCCCAAGGATTGATGAGGCGGGAATCCGATCTGCAGGGTACTGTCATCAAGCTTCATCAGCATGTAAGGGAAGGCCAAAGCGCAGAAAAAACCTCCTCGTTCCTGGCGGAGAAATCCCACTACCGGGCTGAGGTTGGTGTTGCGGACATGATGGGGAAGGACAGGCACTTGCAGGCTTTCGACCCAGACTTCATCCAGTCTCACGACCATATTGGAAGTATTACGAATGGTCATATCCTTGCGCAGGAAGTTGGCCTTATCCTGGATGGAATAGGTCAGGGTCACCAGGAGTCCCTGGCCTGTCAGCAGGACCTTGAGTTGGTTGCCATCATCCTTGCGTCCAGGGATGGCCTCTTGGATAGAGAAATCCCGCTGGGTCAGGGTTCGATCGCCAAGAACCAAACGGAACTCCTCGCCTGAGACCGCCATGGTCTC
>CAYZUX010000137.1:0-16281 GCA_964481775.1 uncultured bacterium
TCTGAAGGGTTGCCGCTTTCAGGAACTCCCGGAGGGTTTTCATGTGGAATCCTGCCTCCCTGTGAAGTCATGTGTGTCCCGAGATTGTGCTAGAATCCCCGCATCCATGTAAGCTGGCAAATGGAGACAGAACATCATGCAGAACTTAAAACTGACAAGACGGGCCATGCTTCAGTCTGGCATTGTGGGAACTCTATCCACATCATTCTTCGCCACAAAACCCGGTATTTGGGGACAAGATATTGGGACGAATGAAACATCCACCTCCCATCTTCCTTTCGAGGCCCTCGTTGGAATTGAGGTCGGCCCCACAGGCGCAAACGATAAGGATGACATTTATCTCTCTCGGATGACCGGGAAGGAGATACTGGATTTTCTTCGTCTGGCTCGTGCTGAGTACCTGGTGTTGTTCCTGAAAGACATGGAGTTTGCGTACTACAGTTCAAAGGTGGCCCGCAAATGTCCCAACCTCGGAGACCGAGACCTCCTTGTGGAATGCCTTAACGAGGCACAGCCGCTGAAGATTCCTCTGATTGCCTACTGCCAAATCCAATATGACTCCTCATCGTGGCGATTACATCCCGAATGGCGGATGAAATCAGCTCAAGGAGAGGATCTCGAACCACGTCTATGCTTCAACTCAAGGTACATTGAGTTCATCAAAGAGATCGCCGATGAAATAATGGCGCTGCCCATCAACGGTTTCCATTTTGACATGCTTGATTTCGGTTTCGGACCTCCAATTGGTTGCTGGTGTGAAACCTGTCAGGGTTTATTCGAAAAAGCTTACGGAATGGAAATGCCCACCTCTCCATCGTGGGATGAGAAGTGGGAGAAAATGTTGACCTTCCGGACAGACTCGAATAGCCGTTTTTGTCAGGAACTCCAGAAGTATGTTCATTCAAAGCGTCCGGAAATAAGCGTCGATTTCAATTACCACGGTTATCCACCCTTTTCCTGGCTCCCGGGAGAATTACCCGTCAAACACGCAGAAAATGGAGATTTCGTCACCGCCGAAGGGTTGCCATTTGTTTTCGGTCACACCAATCCGAGTATTCTTACTCTGTTCATGAAAGGAGCGCGTTCGGATCAGCGCGTGCAAGGAGTCACTTCTCGTTCAGTCTATGACTACCACGATTTCACGGTTCGTCCGGTTACTGAATTGAAATGGGAGGTCATGACCTACCTGGCGCATGGTGCTCAATGCACCGTGGTGGATAAAGCCAACTACGATGGGACCTTGGATCGATTGGTTTATGAACGTCTCGGAAATGTATTTGAAGAAGCCCGAAACAAACGCGTATATTTTGGATATCTCCCCATGCAAGAGGTGGGCCTTTATTACTCCAGCCGTAGCCGTGACTGGTTCGCTCGTGAGGATACACCCAGATACTTTGCAGCTTTTCTGGGTGCCCATCGTGCCCTGATGCAGGCTCACATCCAAATGGGAGTTATCTGCGATGAAGGAGTTTCTCTGGAGCAGCTGAAAAGATTTCCAGTGGTCTATGTGCCCAATGCGGCGGTCTTGACTGTCGAAGAGATTGAAAGATTGAAGCAATATGTCGAGGAGGGAGGCCGTCTTCTATTCACCGGACTTACAGGGCTATGCGACAGATATGGAAACCTGTTGCCCCAGAGCCTTTTGGAACACCTTGTTGGTGCCCGGTTGACCGCTGTAGTGACTGAACACCCCGACAATTACCTGCGATTCCATGCAGAACCCACCATAGAGGATGGGGCTTCACTGATCGAGGAGATTCCCCTGGACTGGCCGATGCTGGTATGGGGACCGGTTGCTGCATACAAGGCTGAAGCAGCCAAGGGGTATGGCGAACTCATGACTGCTTTCAGGTCAAAGGATAACCTGTGGAGCAGGCACATGTCGCCAAAGGAGGCCATTGGGCCGGCGATCCTTGTCAATCGAGTGGGCAAGGGAATGGTTGTCACTGTTCCAGCGGTGATTGACGCAGCTTTCATACAGCGGTACCGCATGCCAGAACATCGCAACCTGATTCGGAATGTCATCCGTTTCCTCCACCCGAATCCAGAGGTGGAAATCCATGCTCCTGCCAGCGTTGAGGCAGTGGTAACTCGAGACACCAAAAACAACCGTGTGTTGGTTCATCTGCTTGCGTATACAGCTCCTCCGACCGCCAGCGCGGATGCGTTTCCTGAAGAAAGAGAAGTGCTTCCTCCGGTCATGGAAGAGTCATTGACTTATCGAGCGAAAATCCGGCTGGACCACAAGATCTCAAATGTAGCAGTCTACGGTAAGGAAACAGAGGTCACTGTTCAAGGACCAGAGATCGGAATCCTGACCTCTGAGGTCCATGAAGTGGTTGTGGTTTCCTGTTCAAATTGAAATGAGAACCTCGTAGGGAAATGCTTGATGTGGGGCACGCTTTCCGGAAGAGTGGATATTCACCTTTGTGACCCGATTGGTTTCCTTCCTCAAGATGGGTGATTGTTATCTTCAGGAATGGGTTTTGCCTGATTCGTGGCTGCTTTCCACATCTGCTTCCCGGATGATATAAAATGAATAAATTCACTCATATAGTGGAGAAGGTTGTTCCTGATATGCGAGTTGTCGTTCTTCTACTTCTTTTTTTGATGGTATCTCACGGTAGAGCTCAACAGATTGATGCTTCACCTGAGACCTGGAATCTGCATGACCCAGCGTTTCATCCGGAGGCAACAGTTGGATGCACAGTCCGGATAGAGAATGGAAAACTGATTGGGCAAGCAGTGAAGGGAAGCTCAGCGGTCTATGTGATTCTCCCACGGATCCATCTCGAGGCTCCAGTCGATCTGGTGATGCGGGTAAGGACTTCTCAGGAACTCTATGGCCGTGGCGAAATCTATTGGACCACTACCGCACAGCCAGACTGGTCCATGCAACGCTTTGTGCGTTTCCCGGTTCATCATGATGGGGAATGGCATGACTACATAATTCATCTTCCCGCTACCGGACAGGTTACACAGATCCGCCTGTGTGTGGGCTGGACCGAAGGACTTTTCGAGATCGATAAACTTCGTCTTGTCCGAGACTCCAGCAGACCTGTTGCAGACCTGCCGGAACGGCTGCACCTGGAATCGGACTTGCTCTCTGTCGACTTCGAACCACGTATCCACCGCTACTCCATCCAGGACAAACGGACCCGGCGAATATGGTTCCTGGAAGGCAGGCATACCAAGGCCACACTCACCAAGACCTCGCAGGACGATGTGAAAAACTTCACACTTAATTTTTGGGATAGTTTCAGTCAGACAGATTTCTCCTGTAAGGTGACCCTGCCGGAAGGGGATCAGCTCGCCTTCGAAATCAGCAACGCCAGCCTGGAGGTGCCCTTTTATGGCCTGAACACCTATCCCCCGATGCCGCAGTCCGATATCGAGGGGGGACGGCTTCTGTTCTGTGACCGTTCCTGCGGGGTCTATGCCAACCAGCGGGATGAGATTTATGGGGGACGGCTCTTGCAGGTGTATGGAAACACCTCCTGCACGGACATGCCCTGGATCGGGGTGGTTGATCCACTCAAGGGAGATGGAGTGATGGCTCTGGTGGAAACACCCTGGGATGCGCTGTTCCACCTTCAGGCTGACCCGCAGGGCCGTCACTGGCCACAGATCCAATGGGAGGAGTCGATGATGGCGCTGCACTACCCACGCCGCCTCTCCTACCGGTTCTCACCCGAGGGTGGGTATGTCTCCCTGGCACACATGTACCGTGAATATGCCCGCGAGACCGGCAAGCTGGTGACCCTCGAGGAAAAAGCCAGGCGGAATCCCAATGTGAATCTCCTCAAAGGCGCTGCAGTTGTGTGGGGAGCCCTGGATGCGAAAGACTTTATTCACAGGGCACGTACTCTTGGTTTCATGCATGGAGTCCTTTCCAATGCGCATCACGGTCTGAGAGACAAGTCCTCTCTGCGTGTGCTCAATGCTGCCGGTTATCTGACGAATGAATACGACAATGTGACCGACATCCTGGATGGCCCCACCGGCCAGCAGTCGGATTCCGTCAGGGATGCTGCCCTTCATCCATTACCCGGTCATGGCCCCATGGGTGGCTGGGTGGATGCTGCCCATGCCTACACCATCCGTTCATCAGCGTTCGCACTACGGGCCATGAAATCCTATGTTCCCAAAGCACTGGAAGAATATGGTTTCAATGGCCGCTTCCTGGATGTCCTCATGGCAATCGGACTGAATGAGGACTACCATCCGGAGCACACCTTCGATCACCGTCAGGATCTGGCCAACCGCCGTGGGGTCTTCGAGTGGCTCAACAGCCAAGGGCTGGTAGTGGGGACTGAGCATGGTAATGACTGGGGAATTGACCTGGTCGATTATACCGAAGGCTCTCTCAGCGGCCCATTCTGGTGGCTGCATGACAACCCCCAGGGCTGGCACCTGGTCCGTTTCACCAAACCGAAACCAGGAGAGCAATACCACCAGGAATACCTCCGGTTTGGACATGATTACGGCAACCGCATCCCACTCTGGCAGCTGGTCTACCATGACTGTGCCATGTCTAGCTGGTACTGGCTCGATACCCCCGGGGTTCATTATGGAGCCGATCCCGAAATCACTGACAGGAAAGACCTGTTCACCCTTCTCTATGGCGGTGTGCCACTCATGTGGCGTGACCAGACCGATTATGGCTGGCCGCAGGAGAGCCAACGGTTCATGCGGACCTACCATGACACCTGCCCCTTCCAGGAGGAACTGGCCTTCAGCCAGATGGTGAGCCATGAGTTCCTTTCAGAGGACATGGCCCTCCAGAGGACACGTTTCAGTTCAGGACACTCGGTTGTGGTGAACTTCTCCCCTGATCCACGTGAATACCTTACCGATTCCGGAGAAACCATCACGTTGGCTCCGAAAGGCTTCTGGGCTTCCGGGCCAGGAGTGCGCCAAAGCCGGTTAATGCGTGATGGCGAGGTGGTGACTGAAATTGAGAAGGATGGGTATGCGCGTTATGAATCCCCTTCACTACGCCGGATGGGCCCCTTTGAACTCAGGGGAGATCTGGTAGCCTTTCGAACTGGCTGTGATCGATGGCAGATGGCGCTTGGTACAGGAACCACTTGCCAGGTGGACCTGAAACAACTGACAGGCTGGGATGAGCCGGTAAAGATTGAAAGCCTTGATGAGTTCGGCGATACCAGGCGGGTCATAGGAGTAGTTCCTGTCGATCAGTCAGTCAGTCTCGACACCGCCTCAGACACCCCCTTCTTTGCCTTATCTCCCTGGACTGGAGAGAGCGATCCGGTCATTTATCCTTTCGGACCATACATTTCTGCTGCCAGTGAAGTGCTCCTTTCTACGCCTGCAGGCGAGGCTGAAATCCGTTACACCCTGGATGGATCGGATCCCTCGCTCTCTTCACTGATATACAGCCATCCCTTCTATCTGGTCCGCAGTTGCACAGTGACAGCCCGGTCATTTTCCAGAGGAATACCGGCAGGAACAACTGTGAAGCGCCCCTTTTTCGTAACCCGTGTTCTTTTCAAAAGCGGGATCCTGCATGGTGGTGACTCACCGGCATGGGTAGATGTCGATCTTCAGGGAACCAGCCAGTTACGACTGCTTATCGGGAATGGTGGAGACAGTTGCTGGAATGACTGGGCGGATATCGGTGACGATGTTCTCACCGGAAAGGATGGCTCAAGAGTTCAGCTTTCATCACTCAAACCGGTCAAGGCCTCACAGACCTATGAGCATCTTGGGTTTGACAGGAATTCCCGCGATGGAGCCCCACTGTGCATGGCTGGAAGAGTTTGTGAACACGGCCTCTCCACCTACAGCGAGGGAGAAATCCTGTTCGACCTGCATGGGCAGTATTCGCACTTTGAGGCCTGGGTGGGGATTGATGACCGTGTGGACCCCAAAGGGATACACACAGGGAGTGTGCAATTCACCATTGAGGGAGTTTTACCAGAAAACTGACCGAACAAATCCCCAAGGTCGCGGATAAACTGCGGGAGTAAGGGAGTATATCCGCGACCTTGGGGATTTGTTTGCAAGTCCGGTATTGTCCGCGTGAGCAGATTCGAAATTTGTAAACAACCTCCCTATAACGGTTCATCAATGACACCCAGGTCTGTGAAGATGGCAGTAAAAAGAAACGAATTCTTACAGGGAAAATCTGACTTTCTTTGGGTGAGAAGATAGGTTTTGCAGATGAAAAAAGGGTTTTTGCTTGGCTGGGGAGCAAGGACTCGAACCTTGAACTTCCTGATCCAGAGTCAAGTTAGGGGTACCTCGATATAGGGCAAAATATAATGGGAATGGGGATGAGAACACGCTCATCGGGGGATACCCCGGATCTAAAAAAGCACGAAAAAAGCACGGGCAAAAAACGGTCCTCTCCACCCCCATCCAAACCACGCAACAAGAAGCCTAGCCAGAAATCAAAGCCCTTACCCAAAACCGCCAAACATCCAGGCGGTTGCCCCACAAAACGAACCCCTGAAGCAAGAGATAAAATCCTCGAAGCCATTCGTTTGGGCGCCACCTATGAATTGGCCGCAAACTACGCCGGGATGCATTACGACACCTTCAACGAGTGGAGGAAGGATGATCCCGAGTTTTCCGAAGCATTAAGGGAGGCTGAGGGAGAAGCGGCCCTGAAATGGCTCAAGAAGATCGAATCAGCGGCGGTTCGGAACTGGTGGGCGGCGGCCTGGAAGCTCGAGAGGCGTTACCCGGGTCAGTACGGGCGAATGGTTACCCAGACTGAGGTGACAGGCAAGGATGGCGGTCCGGTGCTCACTGTACGGCTCCCGGACGACTGGGGAGGGGGAACGGGTGGAAGTTGATCTCCGCAACCTTAAGACCATCGTGAACACGGTTTATTACCCCTCATTCTGGAATGACTCACGCTACCTGGTCCTTATGGGGGGAGCAGGTTCCGGGAAATCCGTGTTCGCGGCTCAGAAACTCCTGGTCCGTCTGGTAACCGAGCCATGGCATAATTTTTGTGTATTGCGTAAGGTTTTCAACACGGTCCGCCATTCATGCTTCACCCTGTTCAGGCATATCATTTCCACCTGGGGGTGGGAAGGATGCTTTCAGGTCAATAAGACCGATCTGTCCTTCACCTTCACACCCACTGGATCGCGGATCATATCTCTGGGTCTGGATGATGTTGAAAAATTGAAATCTATTGCCAATGTCACCGGGTTCTGGATCGAGGAAGCGACAGAACTCAGTCAAGATGACTTCGAGCAGGTGGATCTCCGGCTGCGCGGGCGAACTCCCACCTATAAGCAGATCATTCTTTCCTTCAATCCCATCTCCCGCCTTCATTGGCTTAAAAAGAGGTTCTTCGACACTGAACAGCACGGATTGACCACCACGCTCCGGACCACTTACAGGGACAACAGGTTTCTGGATGAAGAGTACATTCGCAAACTAGAGATCCTGGCCGAGCAGAATCCGGCGCTCCACAGAGTCTATGGTGAGGGGGAGTGGGGTGTTCTGGAGGGGCTGATTTATGCCCCACCGATCATGGATAAGTGGCCGGAAAAGTTTGACGATCAGTTCTATGGAATGGACTTTGGCTTCAACAATCCGACTGTCCTGATATGGTGTGGGAGCAAGGATTTCAACCCCACTACCCGCATGGGTGACGTGTATCTCCGCGAGGTCATTTACCAGAGTGGTCTCACAACGCCGGATATCGCCGATTTGCTGCGCTCGAATGGAGTCAGTCCCAATGATGTGATCTGGGCTGACCCGGCAGAGCCGGACAGGATCAGGGAACTCTCAAGGCATGGGTTCAATGTCAAACCGGCCAAACGCATGGAATCGGGCGGGAAGGGAAGTGTCAAAGCAGGGATCGACTTCCTCAGCAGTCTCCGCCTGCACTCCAAGCCATCAAACGTCAATTTGAACACGGAGTGGGAAACCTATTCCTGGCAGCAAAAGGATGGGCAATACATCGATGAGCCGGTGAAGTACGCCGATCACGCGATGGACGCCATGCGCTACGCCATTTGGAGCCAACTTCACAAAGCCAACGCTGTGATCCGGATCGCATAAGGGGGAAAAAATGGAACTGAACGAACTCAAACTGGCCTACGAAACCCTGAAGGGGAAGGAAAACCATCATCATATCCGCTGGGATTATTACGAGGGACGGCAGCCGATCCGGTGGTCCAAGGAGAAGCTCCAGGAAGTCTTTGAGCACCTCGTAGCCTTTATCGAAAACTGGTGTGCGGTGGTGGTTGATTCGACCTGTGACCGTCTGGTACTGGAGTCACTCAATGTGGTCAACAAGGATGCCCTCATTTCACGGATCGCGGAGATTCTTCAGGAGACTGGATTATACCTGGAAGCGACTGATATCCATCGTGAAGCCTCGATTGTCGGAGAATCCTACGTGATCGCCTGGAAGGACAAGGAAATCGAGGCTTACCGCAACGATGCCCGCATGACACACCTCTTTTTCGAGGGAGACAACCCGAGGAAGCCATGGTATGGCGTGAAACAATATGAGGCCGAAGACGAAACGGCCCGGATGGTGCTGTACTACGCGGACCATCTCGAATACTACCGTTCAAAGCGACGGATGGCTCAGATGGGGACTACCTTTTCAGCGGGTGAATGGGAAAGCGACGATGAAGTGGCCAATGATGGCTATCTCCCCAACCCATTCGGAGAGGTTCCGGTATTCCGTTTCACGATTGACAGCCGTGGATCCTCGGACCTGGACAACGCCATTCCAATTCAGGACATCATCAACAAGACGCTTTCAGATATCGTGGTAATCGGAGAGTACGCTGCATTTCCGCAGCGCTGGGCAGTCACCAACAACAAGTTCCCAGGCAAGGTGCCGGTGACTCCACAAACCACGATCCTCTTTACCCCTAACGATGAGAGCAACGGAGAGCCCACCCAGGTTGGAAGCTTTCCGGTAGCGAACATGGATAATCTGCTGGCGGTGAAGGACAACATGGCTCACTCGATGGCCATCATCACCCGGACGCCTAAGCATTACGTGTATGGACAAGGGGGTGATCCCTCGGGGGAGGCGCTGATTGCCAGCGAATCACCCCTGGTCAAGAAGGTGCTCCGCTTCCAGGCGCGGCTGGGTGACACCTGGTCGAAGCTGGGGGCCTTCCTGCTCAAACTGGACGGAAAGGCGGTCAAGCCAACCGAGGTCAAACCGACTTGGGCAGACGCTCAATCGATCCTGCCGATCACTCTGGCCACCATTCATAAGACCAATAAGGATGCGGGAATCCCGATTATTACCCAACTGAGGGATGAAGGTTGGAGCCAGGATGAAATTCAGCAGATGCTGGAGGATAAAGCGCTGGAGGGATCAACCACCACGAACAACAGCGAGACCAAGGCCGGACCGAATGCCAGTCCGGAAGAGGTGAACGCGGCGGTGGACAAGACGGCCAGCAACCTGGAATCCATGGCGGCTGAGGCAATGCAGGCAGTGGCGGACGGGGCCATGGATGTACTGGCCAAGAGCGGGGCGCTGGAACGGATCGCTAAGAGGGCAGCCCGGTGAAGGGGAAATCCAATGCGGCGCTCTATGCCGCATATCACACCCAGACCGAAGAGGTCATGGCGGAGGTTGAGAAAGGCCTGGCCAATATCAAAGCCGGGATCGAAGACAAAGCCTTCGATGAGTTTTACCGATCGATGAAGGGAACGATCGAGGCCCCTCTTTCATCGGTCACCTACAAGAAATCGGTCGAAATGCTGAAGGATCGAGCGAGACAGCAAGCCCAGACTTTCGCTACCAACCTGACCGAAGCCCAACTCAATGCCATGGCTCAGACCATTGCCGATGGGCTGAAAGAGGGGTTGGGGACTCACCAGGTGGCGCGGCGCCTGGAGATGGTCAATGGCCTGGACAGCAACCGTGCCAAGACATTCCAAAAATATGTTGATGATCTGGCTGCCTCTGGGGTTACCGGGCAGAAATTGGACCGGATGAAGGAGAAGCGGTTCAAAGAGCTTTTGGGGGACCGGCGTCGAACCATTGCCCAGACGGAGGCGCGGTTCGCTACCTCCCACGCACGTCAGACCGAGGCGGTGGCGATGGGAGCGAAGTTCAAGGTGTGGATGACGGTTGGGGATGACCGGGTGTCGGAACCCTGTAAGGCGAATCAGGCGGCTGGTCCGATCCCCATCGCAGAGGCATTCCCATCCGGGCGATCGAGACCTCCAAATCACCCCAACTGCCGCTGCACACTCGGGTATGCCATGAGCAAGAAGCAGGCGGATCTGATCCACAAGGAAATCGAGGGTGAATCTTACGAGAAACCTGTTCCGCAACCGCCTAAACCCAAGGTAGTCAAGGTCAAGCCTGAGAAGATCGAAAACGCTGTTCAGCAGTTGGAGGCAGCGATTCCTGATATTCCGGAAATCCCCCTGGATCTGGAAGCGCTGGATTCAGCCGCTCTGCAAGCCCATTGGGATGAGGTTGACCGGGCCTGGGAGGCGCGGAAAGTCAATCTCGATAAGGAACTCACTTTTCATCAGGACGCCAAGAACCTGGGGGGGATGCACTCCAAGAGCATTTACAAGGATACCCAGGGGAATTCATGGCTCTTCAAGCCCCAGGCCGAAGCCTTCCGGACGCATGGAGAGGAGGCGGCTTACAAGATCGGGAGATGGATCGATCCGGATGCAGTCGAGGTGAGGGCCTGCACACTGGACGGGAAAACGGGATCGATTCAGAGGCTCATCCCGGCCAAGGATCTGACCGGTGAAATGAGCGAGATCGCGGACAGGTACCTCGACCAGGTGCAGCGGGAGCATGTGATTGACTGGTTGGTATCCAATCATGACGGTCACCCTGGACAATGGATCATCGGAACCGATGGGCACCTCTATGGGATCGACAAAGGCCAAGGCTGGAGGTTTTTCGGGAAGGATGTCCTGAATATCAACTACCACCCCAACCGGGTGCATGGCGCTCCAGAACCGCTCTACAACATGCTCTTCCGGGAGGCCAAGGCGGGCAAGTGGAATTTTACCTCAGCCAAGGCTCAACAGGCGCTGGAGTATATCAAGCGGGCTGAGGCGATCCCTGATGATGTTCTCAGGACAGCATTGGCGGAATATGCCAAAGGCAGGCCGGGGAATGCCGGTAAGTTCATCGAAGGTGTTCTTCAGCGGCGGGCGGCGCTTCGAGGAGACTTCGAGAAATACTACTCCGAGATCCTCGGGAAATCCTTCACCTTCGGGGATGAGGCTGTGGCAACGCTGGTGCCGACTGCTGAGGAGTTGGCCGAGGCCGAGTACATGGCGGCGCTGGAAAGGCACGCGGCGGAAGTGAGGAAGGCGGGGGCGCAGGGGAAGACGCTCAAGATCGACAAGGCGGATGTTGAGGACCAGAATCTCATGGTCTTTACTGAAAAGATATCCGATGGATCCACCCGGACGGTGCTAACCGGGAAGTTGCGTCCCGAAGCGGAAGACCGGTTTATCCGCGATTTTCAGGCGCGGGCTGGTGTGAGATCCTCCACAGTTGCCATCAATCCATACCATGAAACGGTTCTGAAGGCGGTCAAGACAGTCCAGACGCATTGGGGGGACAAGCAGTTCAATGTCACCACGCTCAACAACCTGTGGGATCTCAAGGACGAGCTCGACCAAGTAGCGGCAGATGCGGGGAATATCAACCAGGGGATGGCTCAGTATTACCTTGCATGGCTCAAAAAGGTGGAAGACGCGGTGGACGCTTCCAAGGCCACGCCATTATCCGGCACCTTGCAGGAGTTCAGGATTCCGGTCGTAGCAGCTCCTCGATCCGCTTCTGGTTCCGGTTATACCCTCACTCATGGTCCGGTGACCGCGACCAGGCGTGAACTGAAAGAAGGAATCACATTTGCCAGGGCTGACGATGTCTCCGAAAAAGACCTGTTTGCCCGCAGGTCTATGGCGGAAGGAACTCAGTATAACCTCGTCTTCCCAGATGGAACCAAGGCGATCTACCGGCCTTTTGGTGCGAATAACGCTTATGCCAGAGCGGGTCAGTTCGAGATCACGGTGACCGGGGAAGCTGGCAAAGAAACGGTCAGGCGCGGGCTTGATGCGTTGAAGGAGTTCGGAGTGGATACCGGATTGGCATCGGCCCTGGATGAGGAGTTGATGTACCTCCAGAAACACGCCTACCTGCGTTCACTGGACGACAGGGCGAACTACAAAAAGATGGTTGAGAAGTGGAAGACCGGGGATCTATCCACTGAGGAACGAGTCCAGGAATTGAGGAAATACCTGGAGAAAAACGGGGTTATTTTTGACGCTTCGTCCTACCAACCGGCGGGGGTATATGAGAGGGGATTCTTGGATGAGTCGATTGAAGCCGGACATCGTGTCCAGTACCGTGCCGATTTGCCGAAAGACGAGTTTGAGCGTGAGATGGGGGATTATGTGCTTCAGCATGAGGTCACGGGTGGAAATACGTTGGAATCCGCATTGGAGGCCATCCTCCAGAACTCCGGGGACATGGTTTCGACCATTGAGAAGCTGCGGGTGGGGATCAAACCGGGCGGCATGTCTCCCGAAGAGGACATGAACACCGGTGGGGCATCCTACTTTTTCACACGGATAAGAAAGCGCAACCAGACAGCAGGAAAGGGCCTTTTTTTCAAACCGGAACTTCTGAAGCGTTTGGATGCCATCAGTTACGACTCCGACAAATTTGGCAGGACAACAGGAAACACCCCACGTCAGCGGGCTTGGAACTACCAGGGGTGGAAGGCGATTGCGCAGGCCCGCAGGAGCGATGAGACTATTTTCAAATACGCTGTGAACCTCCTGGAAGGGATCGATCACATCAAGACCGGTTCGGCGGCGGAGAGGAAAAGGATCCTTGCGATCTTTCGCAAGCGCGGGATTGTGAGGTTACCAGATGGCCGGAAAGTGGAGGAGATTGTCAGGTGAATGAAGAACAACAAGCCGTAATCCGCCGGATCAATGCGGTGGGGGCGCGGTACACGGTCCATGATGAGAGTGGGGAGTATGTCACCCAGGACACCTGTGAATCCCTGGTGGTCCTCCATGAGGCCAATGGCAAGGTTTTCTTCCTGCTCAGGCCCCTGGGGTGGATCAATGGGGTTCAATACGAGCACCTGGTTGATACGGAGCTGATTCACCTGGAGGCGACCATCGAGCCGCTGCATCTGAAGATGGTCCGTGACGACGGCTGGACGATCACGCTCAGCCCCCTAACTGACGACCAGAAACAGGACTGGGTGCGCTGGCGGGAGTACAAGAAGAAGCAGGCCTGGTACGACAAGATGGATGCTGAAACCATTGCCAAATGGAGAGAGATCGCCGAGGGATGGGGGAGTGACGATGCGGTTCCTGATTGAGAGCCTGCCTGTGGATCCACTCTTGGCGGATGAATGGGTACCGGCGGGAGTGTGGGTGCTCTCAGATGAGCGGGATGAATGTGTAGTTCAATATACGGAGGATGACCCGCCCTCGCAGGAGGCAGCGAGGAAGGCCCTGGAGATTGTCCAGGCCGCCTTCAAAGTATCACCGATCTTACCGGTAGACTTTCTCGACTATCACGCTCAGTCAGCGGGGAGAAACAACCGGAGTGTGTTCACAACCACGGCTTATCGAACATGTGAACAATGTGCCGAGGCGGTCATGCGTGAAATACGAGTTATCCGATCGATTGTAAAGTAACCCTTGACAAACGGGGGAGAATGAGCGATAGATAGGAGGATGGCAAGTCGATGACTTCAGCCAGCACACCAGCCGGAGCCGATGGCTCCACTGCAACAGGCGCCGATGGCGCACAGGACGCGGCAGGGACCTCTGCTGAGTTCGATTCCTGGATGGCACAACAGAGCGAGGATGTCAGGAAGAAGATCCTGGACTGGCATGAATCGCAGGTGAAGCCGCTCAAGAATGCCCATGAGCGGGGCAAGGCTGAGCGGGCAGAGCTCAAGGCCGAACTGGAACGGATCCGCAAGGACAAGTCCCTGGATGCCGAACAGAAGGCTGCCGCGATTCAAGAGCAACTCGATAAAGCCAGCCGTAAGGCGGCCTTTTACGAGGCACTCCCTCCAGAGATCACGGACCGGTCAGCCGCCATGGTTCTAGCCGAACATGATGGCTTGATCCGGTCAGACGGTTCCTGCGATTTCGCCAAACTGAAGGAACTCCATCCAGCATTGTTCACCGTTCCCCCGAACACGCCCGGCTTTGCGGGCGCGGGGACCGGGCAAAAACCGAAACCGGCGAAGGACATGAATGCCTGGATGCGGCGGTCTTTGATGCGCCAATAAACCCGGGTTAAAAAGGTCACCGCCGGGCTGAAGGAGTCCAGGCGATGCCCTACAACAGTTACATGGACCGGACCAACGACGTTGGCGCGTTGGTACCGGATGAAGTTGAAAAAGAAATTTTCGCGGCGGTACCAGAGAATTCCTTTGTGATGCGTCTGGGCCGCCGCTTGCGTGATATGGCGACCCATGAAAAGGATCTGCGGGTCCTGGATGGGTTGATCACGGCCTACTTTGTGGGCGCTACCACCGCTATCTCGGGCGACAATGCCCGTCTTCAAACCAGCGAGGTTTCCTGGGCGAATAAAACGATCCGGGCCGCGAAGCTGGGGGTGATTGTTCCGATCCCTATCGATGTCCTGGATGACCAGGAATATGACCTGTGGAGCGAGATCAAACCCCAGTTGGTGGAAGCCTTTGGTGCAGCCTTTGATGCGGCTGTTCTGTATGGGACTAATGCTCCATCCGACTGGCCGACCAATCTGGTTGCCGGTGCTACCGCAGCGGGAAACACGGTGTCCCTGGCGGCCTGCACCGACCTGTATGACGCGGTCCTGTCCGAGGATGGCGTGATTTCCAAGATTGAAAATTGTGGGTATATGGTGAACGGTCACATCGCCTACATGGGAATGCGCTCGCGGATGCGTGGGGCGCGTGACTCGAATGGACACCCACTCTTTTCGACAGATCCAACCAATCCGACCAAGTATGCCTTTGACGGAGAGACGGTGTACTTCCCCAGGAATGGTGTGGTGAATCCAGCCATCAGCCTGGATGTTTGTGGTGACTGGAGCCAGTTGGTGTACTCCATGCGTAAGGGGATCCAGTACAAGATGCTGGAGGAAGCCCCGATTTACGACAACACCGGCACCCTCCAATTCAACCTGGCTCAAGACGATATGGTGGCTCTTAGGGCTGTCATGCGTCTGGGTTGGGAACTTCCCACTCCTCCGAATCGTCTGGACGCCACCCCATATCCGTTTGGCGTTCTGACCGCGTAGGAGGGAAAACCATGAACCCAAAAACCAAAAAAGTCATTCTGATTCTGATGCTTCTGCTCCCGGTGTTCGCGCTGGGAGCATGGTATCCAGTCAACCCTCGAAATGGAGACATGCAGACAGACGCAGGCGGTTCTGTCCGAGCACAACAGGTCCATGTGGCCCACTTCCGATGGGCTTCTCCGGACGTGGCGGCGGCCACCACGGTGTGTGATGTCACCCCCACGGCGGGAGTGGCCCGTCTTGTGACCGGAGCAACGCTAACCAACCCGGATGTGTGTCGTGGCCTGGTGGTCAAGGCACCGACCTCCTATTCGGGTGTTGTGGACGTGACCGGGACCAATTTCGCCGGAGCAGTGATCACCGAGGCCTTCACCCTGTCCGGAACCAACACCACGACTGGGAACAAGGCCTTCAAGACTGTCACATCAGTGGAGGTTCCGGCCAACGAACAGATCCAAGTCGGGACAAGTGACAAACTCGGACTTCCGTATATGAGCGCTTACACCTGTGTGCTGGACACGTATCTCAACAACGCGCGGGAGAGCACGGCGGCCACGGTTGCCAGGGACGCGGATGAGCTCGAGAAAAATACGCTCGATCTCAACTCGTCTTTGAACAACACCCAGGTAGACGTGTTTTTCACCTGGTATTGATCCAGTTGGATCAAACGGTACTAAGGAGGCCCAAAGACTATGGGCTGGTACAAACCACAACCATTCAACATCAGCGAGGAAATGCGCAAGAAGCAGAAGGCGGGAACCTTGACTGCCAAGGCGCTCGAATTGCGCAAGCAGGCCAACGCGGTCAAGGCGGTGATGGCCGAGGCTGTCAAGAAGTTTAAGGCAGCGGATGACAAGGCCACCAAAGCCGAGAAAGAGGCTGCCAAGGCCGGGACCGAGAAGACAAATGCTCCGGAAGGGGATTCCGGGGGAGAAGGGAAGGAATAACAGATGGCAATCACAGCGACACTGGTAAATACGTTAACCACCTCGGAGACCGTGACC
>CAYZUX010000138.1:0-15930 GCA_964481775.1 uncultured bacterium
TTCTGGATGCAGGTGTTCCCGCCGAGCTGGTGGAAAGCCCTGACCGTGCCCCCTACCCGGCCTTCTGGAAAGCAATCACGGGGGCTCGGAAGACTTTGCGTGATGATGCCAGTAACCTGGAAGGTTTGAATTCTTCGCGGACCGCCCTGGAGGATTTCGTCTTCCAGTATGGTTCTTCCGAACTCTCATCTGAAGCAAACCAGACACTTTCCCAGGTAAAGTCAAGGATTCTTTGGCTCCAAACCCTCAAATTTGGATCTTACGCAGCCATTGGACTCGCAGTTCTGATTGTTTTGCTCCTGATCTTCCGATGGAATAAGAAGAGGCAGATTCCAGAGATGCCACTTATCCAGGCGGCGGATGTCACGGAGGGTGTTACTCCCTCAAAAGAGGCGCTCAAGGATCCTACTGTGTTGCGAAGATGGGCAGAGGTCCAGACTGAGCCAAATAATGCCGAAAACTGGAGCCGTCTCGCATTCGCTTTCCACAATATTCAGGAGATCGAGAATGCCATCCAAGCCCTCTACAAGGCCATGGAGATTGAACCCAATAACACACGCTTCCATTTCCAGATGGGACACTTCCAGAAAGAGGCAGGCAAGACCAAAGAGGCCATCCGGCACTTTGAGCGCTACCTGCAGTTGAATCCTGAATCCAAGAAAAGCGTAGAGGAAGTCAAGGAACTACTTGCCAAGCTCAAGGCCGAATCGGGAGCCTAATACAATCGTGACCGGAGCGAGCCAGCCCCTGTGCTCCAGGGGCTGGCTCACCGTTTCCGTGACATCGCGGCACGGGTTTCGCGTTCGAGTTCCTTTTCTTTCAGGGCCTGGCGTTTGTCATGGAGCTTCTTCCCCTGGCATAAACCAAGTTCCACCTTGACCTTTCCCTCTTTCCAATACAGGCGCAGCGGAATGAGAGTCAACCCTTTTTGTTGGACCTTTCCGAAAAGCCTGTCGATCTCATGACGGTGAAGCAGAAGGGGTCGCGTTCTTTCGGGATCATGGTTCCAGATACCGGCTGGCTTGTAATGACTGATGTGCATGTTGCAGAGGAGAACCTTGCCTGCATCAACAGCGGCATAGCTGTCCTTGAGGTTGCACTGCCCTGCCCTCAGCGACTTCACCTCGCTGCCCAAAAGCGAGATACCGGCCTCGATCTTGTCGAGCACCAGGTAGTCATGAAAGGCTTTGCGATTACGCGCGATATCCCGTTCAGTCATGGCAAGGAATACTTATGGCGAGTTCAGTCCAACCTCACCATTCTGATATTTCTGAACTGAAGTTTGGAACCGTGATTCTGTAATCCCAGACCACCCCGCTTGGGTCTTGAGTTTAATTCACGGTATGTATCCACATCCACGTCGGTGACGATTTTTCCATTGACACTTGTGCGGATTCTTGGACCACGGCAGTAAATTTCCATGCTGTTCCATGCCTCACCGGCATCAAAAATCGTGTCGGTGGATGCGGCTACAACCCCATAAATGGAACCCGTGTGCTGACTGGGTTTGATATTCTTATACTCATTGGCGTGGTGATCGAGGATTTGGATCTCGATGCCCTCGAAGGCGCTGAAAACCTCCGGCTGCCGGATGAACACACCACTATTTCCTGCATGGGGAAGACGGTAATCAAGACGCAAGATGAAATCACCGTAGTCATTCTCCTTGAGCTTGATCTCCTTTCCCTTCCCTGCAAATTCAAGGATGCCATCTTTAAGGCTCCAGCCATCCGGTGTGCCACCTCCAACCGCTTCCCACTGACTCAGGTCCGCTCCGAGAAGATCGACGAATGCTTCATCATTGGGCACTTGATCAACCTGGTATACTCCCCCTGAGGTAATGGTCCCCTGAATGGGATTACCCAGGGGAGTTACCCCATCTTCACCATAAAACACGTACTGTCCCTTCAGCTCAGTATCCCGGGGAACAGGGATGAGCTGGCGGTCTGGGCCCAGAGCGACAGAGGGTTCATAGCGTGTCCCATCTTCCGCAACGAAAACCACCCTGGTCTGCAGCCAGCGTCCATAGATTCGGTTGAGATTGAGATACTTGGTCTCTCCCGCTCCATACAAGACGCCCAAGACACGATTTCCACGCACCACCCAACCAAGAGCGACAATGAAAGCATCCTGTGGTCCGAGATTGGTGGCCAATACCTTTTCAGGACCGAACTTCATCCCGTCATTGGACAGGCTATACCATAGGTGATCGCGGTTGGAATGAAGCCCCATCAAGTACCAGGGCTGCCCATCCACAATCATTTTCTTCACATCATTCACCATATGGGGGACATCCAGGGAGGAGCCCTCGAAAGTAAAATTCTTACCATCCGGACTTGAAGCACGGTAAACATGCCCCCAGTCCTTGAAGTTCCCAAAGTAGAGGCGGTACATGCCCTCTTCCTTTAGGAGAACGTTTACCCCATTCATATCGGCAGGTGTGAAAGCCTCGTATCCCTGCATGGTCATCAGGTCGGAAACCTGGGCTTCATAAGGGGCGGTGGAACCATTCCAATTCACCCCATCAGGACTGGAAAAAAAGATTGGTTTATTCTGCCCACCTGAGTCAGGATAGGCAGTACAGACCATGTCGAAGCCTTTTCCATTCGCGATGGCGTTGACATTACAGACATGAATAAAGGGGCCATGTTCGATGACAGTCTGACGTTCTGTAAAATCCAGGAAGTTTGTGGTCAGAACACTGTAGATCCGGTCATTGGTGGTACGAACACCATCCCAGGCTCCATAGAAAAGACGCCAGCCGGCCGGAACTTCCACCGCGGAGGGGGCATAGATATTCCGGAAAACACCTGTCAGGCGCGGTGTCAAGAGCGGGGAACGATGATCCGGCAATAAGTGGAGGGTGCCTTTCTCCCAGATTCCGGGTGAAAAAACTCCTGCGGCGACACCGGAAATTTCCGCAAACCCAAGCTCCGCCTGACCAGGTACCTGATGGAGGCTTAGTTTCATTCCGTTTCCTGCCATAACCAATCCCTCCGGGAATGTTCCAGAAAAAAGAACCACCACAACCATGATCTTCAGTTTCCGCCACATAAAAAACCTCCTTGTCATTTTGAAAGAAAGGAAAATTAGGGATACGAAGTGATCATAGGTCATTCCCCACCTGACAGCAAACCTTTGTAGGAAAATCTCAGGAAGACGATAGACAACATCAACAGGATAGGTTGGTATGATAATCGGGAAATCAAGGGTAAATGGGACTATCGGCGGGAGGTTCAGGATATTACTCTTGTAACCTCATTCACTAAAACCCTGTAGAAGAATGGACCCGAAAACTGGAGGAACATGATGGCTGAGACCGCAACCCAGAAACTTTACACCGAGAGACTTCGACGGTACACCACAGCGCTCCAAAACAGAAAACCTGACCGGGTTCCCATCCGTCCCTTCGCCGCCGAGTTTGCCGCAAAGTACTCAGGGTATTCCTGCGCTGAGGTGACCCATGATTTTGAACTGGCGTTCAAAGCGGCTCGCATTTGCGCCCAGGATTTCGGGTGGGATGCCACTGTCGGTAACATGGTTTATGTATGGACAGGATTTACTCAGGCACTCGGATTAAAATACTACGCCGTCCCCGGCATTGATATTCCCGCCAACACGGGATTCCAATACCTCGAACCTTCAGAAGACAAAGCTTTCATGGAGGCCGATGAATATGATGCCCTGATCGAAGATCCAACGGGCTTCCTCTTTGGAACATGGCTTCCGCGTGTGTCCAACGAGATAGTCCCGCCTGGCCAGCCGAATACACTCCGGAACAACCTGGCATTGATGAAAAGCGGAATGGCAATGCTTCGTTATTTCTTTGGCTTTGGACGTCAAGGAGATCTGCTAAAGAACGAGTGCGGGGTTGTTTCCGCTATCTCTGGCATCCTCAAAGCTCCCTTTGATATTCTTGCCGATAAGCTGCGCGGGTATGTGGGACTGGTCATGGATCTGCGTGAGAGACCGGAAAAAGTCCTCGCGGCTTGCCAGGCCCTCATGCCACACCTGCTCCATGTCGCCCTGTCGGGTGCTGACCCCGAAAAGAAAGTGCCCATCACAATCTGGATGCATCGGGGATGTGTCCCTTTTATCTCTCATGCTCAGTTCGACAAGTTTTACTGGCCCACTTTGCGTCCGATCATCGAAGCAATCTGGGCACGCGGCCACCAGGTACTCTTTTATGCCGAGGGAAACTGGAACCAACACCTCAGCGCCTTTCTGGATCTTCCCTCAGGATCGATCGCCTACCATGCTGACCGGGGGAATATCTTCGAGATCCACCGTGTCTTAGGTCACAAATTCTGCCTGAGCGGCGGGATACCCAACACGCTCCTTGCCTTTGGTACCACTGAGGAAGTGCGTGATTGTTGCAAGCAAGTGATCGATGAGGTGGCCCCGGATGGCGGGTATATTCTGGATGCCAGTGCAATTATCCAGAACGATGCCAAGGTTGAGAATGTCCGTGAAATGACCGAATTCACCCGCTCCTATGGAATCTATCCCAATGGGGGTAGCCTTACACCCGAGCCTTCGGCTTTACAACCACCTGCCTCCCCCAATGGGAAACCTCAATTCGTCACCACCTCTCGTAAACCGGGAGTATGTTTCCCATGGGAGGAAAAACTTCAGGAGCTTCCCTCTATCTCCGGCGATCCGGCCCTTTTCCAGAGGATTTGGGAAGAGAATGAGGCTTGGGCATATGCCTTTATCTGGCATTGCCTGCTATCGTTTTGAACTCTCAGCTTGGCCACCAGTTGGACTAGTGGGCGAGGCGTTATGGTACCAACCTCAGCCGTCCCCTGATCGCACACCATGTATGTGTGCTCTCAACAGTGACCGTATTGGGGCCTTCATCCAGATCAATCACTGGAGTTCTTGCAAATCCAAAAAAGGCATTCCCGGTGTGGCTGGTGTTGTGTTGGTACCACTCCAAGGGTTGTTCGACACCGTTCACCAGAACCCGGTAGTGCTTCTCAAGTTCATGACCATCAGTGGAGGTTTCACTGTGACGCAGCTCAAATGCGATCCGGTAGTTTCCTTTCACAAGAGGCAAATGACTCCAGGTCACTGAGCCAGGATCGATCATCCAGATGGCATCGAAAGTATCGATACCGAATCGTGTTTTCGAACGGATTTCCACGGGTCTGTCTTGGAGGATCGGCAATCGGGATGTCTCTCGTAATTGAGTCTCCGTTGCACCGCCACAAGGTGATAGGGTGAAGGAGAGATGAACCGCTGTGGGTTCTGGCTCGGGAAAGGACTCCATCTGCCATCCCCCCCCGACTCCAAAGGTTTGCACCCCGGGTGAAAGGTCTTTATCGATCCCCAGGAAACGTAACGCGAGGCCATAGGGCTGTGTTTCCGGTTCATCTGCACGGTCTGTAAGGACCACATTCCTGGCATTGGTTTGAATCTCCGACACCACCAACCCTCCACCGGTATGGTCTTTGAAAATAAATCCCGGTTGATCCGGGTGGAGCGGTTCCAGGATGGACTGCCACAGGCGCCCATTTGGATGCACCTGGTTGTAGAGAATCCTCCAGGGTGCATTTCCCCAGATCATGGTCCGGTTCCAGTGATAACCGGACCCTTCCGGGAATGGGTGATGCCGTTGGAGCAGACGATCATCGAGGAAGGCGGTACGGCCGGAGACACCCCACCGATCAGCATGGAGAATCTCAAAGTTGATTGGAGACTCGCAGGCCTCTGGCTTAAGATTGACCTCGATATGGACGGAATCCCTGAATGGAGAAAAGCGCATCTTGCCCTCAGTCGACTCATAGATGCTCAGCTCCGCCGTTTCCTGGTTTTTTTTCCATACCGAAGCACCCGCTGAAAGCCTTGCCTGGATCCCACCGCATTGAATGAGGAGTCCCTCAGTCGAGGCGCTTACAGACAATGCTTTATCAACGGATGGGAAGCAGATGTCCTCGCCCGTGAATCGAATTGGAGGGGTATTTCCCACGGGAGGCACGCCGATACGAAGGAGCGAAGTCTCGTAAGGATTGAGGGTCCAGGTGAAGGCCTGTGAGGAGATCTCAGCAATCCGCCCGGAGACGGCGTCATAGACCTTGCCATCACCAACCTGAGCCACCTTAATGGGGAGTACGATCTTAAGGTTAGTAATTTCCTTCCCCGAAAGATTAACCAATCCTAATGCATGGGAATCCGCTATCGAACGTAAGACGGTGAATACTTCCGGAGCGGTGGAAATCGACAGATAATCCGGATCTCCATCCGCCATCTCTGGAATCCGCCGACGTCCCCAGTTCATTGCTCTGAGAGCTTCAAAGGAGCCATATTCTTCCTCCTGATACATCATCGGTACACCGGGCACAGACAGGCAGACTCCATATAAGGCTCGCGTCATCCCCACGCCATAACGCATCATCACACGGCCATGCTCACAGACAGTGTCGTGGTTGTTGAGTGTTCTTAACACACGAGTTCCAGCGGGAAGAGAGCCACGTTCATTTTCAAAAAAGTCACGCAGCCTTTGGTTGATCGCAGCGGGTTCTTCGCGAGGATCGATGAGTGCCGAAAGCAGGTTGGTGGTGGGGAAGCCATAGCCCAGAGTGATGCCCCGGTGAAGGTACTCCGGGCGGTCGACTGTGGTTTCAGGGATCAGAACCGGTTCAATCCCTTTGACTCCACACCCCATACGGATGGCTTCCAGCATCTCGACTGCACCCGCTAAGGTCGTGTAAGAAGCCTGATGGGTCCGCGGCGAATGCCAATTGGGTCCATGCCCATCGGCGACATCGATGCGCACCCCCTCAATTCCTTCACCTGCCAACAAAGCCACTGAATCATGGATGACTCTTTGCCAGTCTGGGGAAGAATAATCCATTGAGTAGCCAGAACCCCAGGGATTGAGCAACTGGCCTGCCCGGTCATGGACCCACCAGGATGAAAGGGCTTTGGCTTGCTTGGAGTAACCACCCCACAGGATCACCTCACAAAGCGGATGTATCCCGCGCTCTTTTGTAACCGCTACCAGCGAGCGAAATCCCTGCACTCCTCCGAGAATGGGATCGATCTCCTCAAAATCTGTCGGAGCATAATGATTCCAACCTCCATGAACCGGATCGGGAGGTGATTTATGGGTGTGGACCGCATTGTACCAGATGGCTGAAATCCCCAGGTCGGCCAGGTAATCCAGCTGATGTTCAAAGGCTTTGAATCCACCCACATCACTGAAACGGGAGTCGATGTGACCACTCGCTGCTGCTTCATAAAGGATAGCCCCACGAACCCACTCCAGCAGTGGTTTGGCAATCTGGAATCCTATGGCGGAGTACCAACGTTGAGCCTCGGAACGAAATGATTCCATGCCCCCCCTTCCCAACCAGAATCCCTGATCCCCAATCGTGGCTTGTTGTCCTGGTTGTAGACGCCAGCCTGTCTGGATATCAGATTCCACCCGCTCCCCATCGAAGGACAATGTACTGAAGTCAGTCGTACGTTTGAAACCGACACCGGCGGTTCTTTCTCTACCCACCTCGCCAAGGAAGAAGTGAGTGGGCAACCAAGTTTTTCCGTCTTCTTGGACCAAAGGAGTCATACGCATCCGCGCCGAGGTGAGGTCCTGGGTGGCAGCGGAAAGATTCGTGTACACCAGACGCCGAATCCAACCATCAGGCTTGAGACCTGGAAGAGATGAAACCTGATCTTCAAGGCGGCCAACATCTTCCTTCTCATAACGGATAATCCATCCCCCGGTCGGTTGGGGGATGACCAAGGGGGAGACTCCATGACTGGCGAGAAGCCAGACGTCATTGACCTGGATGTCAACAGCAGGACCCTCCCCCTTCGCAAACAACCTGGTCCCACTCTCGGTAGCGGTTACCCAGCCTTGATCTATTGACCAGTTCACGGAACCCCAGGCAGGAGTGATTGAAAAGAGCACGGCAACAGGGAACACGAATCGGTTCATGGTTCTCCTCCGGATGAAGCCTCACCCTATCATGAAAAGAGGATATCTGGGCAGGGTAGCATCTGTGTCAATTTGACTCACCACCCCTATCACAGGTTCTTTTCTGGTGACCTGGAAGACGCAGAATACTATCAATTTCCTGTCAGTATTGGATTGAGACCATTTTCCGGATCTTGGCATGTCTCTTGTACATATGGGCAGGAAGAATAACCGTATCGATGAGGAGAACTTACATGGATCCAAACCGTCTGACCCAAAAATCACAAGAAGCTTTGCACGAGGCACAAGCCACCGCGATTCGGTTTGGACACATCGAGGTGGATGGAGAACACCTCTTCTCTGCCCTTCTGAACCAGGCTGAGGGTTTGATCCCACGATTGATCAGCAAGATGGGAGCTTCCCTTCCAACGCTCATCGAGGCCTTTGAACGGGAACTGTCATCACGTCCACGCATTTCTGGCCCTGGAGTGGAACCGGGCAAGGTCTATGTCACTCAACGTTTGAACCGTGTTCTGGTCCAGGCAGAGCAAGAGGCCCAACGTCTCAAGGATGAATATGTTTCAGTAGAACACCTGGCGCTTGCGCTGCTTTCTGAAGGGTCAGAGACACCCACCAACCGGATTTTGAAGCGGCATGGGATAGACCGTCAGAAATTCCTCCAGGCCCTGACCGAGGTGCGTGGTAATCAACGAGTCCAAAGCGCCAATCCAGAGGCCACCTATGAGGCTCTGCAACGATATGGACGGGATCTGACACAGGAATCACGTGCCGGGAAGCTCGATCCCGTCATCGGGCGTGATGCCGAGATCCGGCGAGTCATCCGGATCCTCTCCCGCAAGACAAAAAACAATCCTGTTCTGATCGGTGAGCCGGGTGTCGGCAAGACCGCCATCGTCGAGGGACTCGCCCACCGCATCGTCCGCGGTGATGTCCCGGAAGGATTGAAGGACAAATCGGTTTTTTCTCTCGACCTTGGATCGCTGGTCGCTGGAGCAAAATACCGTGGTGAGTTCGAGGAACGTCTCAAAGCGGTGCTACAGGAGATTAAGCAAAGCGATGGGCGCATCCTGCTCTTTGTGGATGAGCTCCACAACATTGTCGGCGCTGGAAAGGCCGAAGGGGCCATGGATGCGGGCAACATGCTCAAACCCATGCTTGCCCGTGGCGAGTTGCACTGCATCGGCGCCACCACACTCGATGAGTACCGCCAACACATCGAAAAAGATGCGGCGCTGGAACGCCGTTTCCAGCCGGTGCTGGTCGAGGAACCCAGTGTCGAAGACACCATTTCCATCCTGCGTGGCCTGAGGGAACGCTACGAGGTTCACCATGGTGTCCGCATCCAGGATAGCGCACTGGTCGCTTCGGCTGTTCTTTCACATCGTTACATCAGTGATCGCTTTCTGCCCGACAAGGCCATTGACCTGGTGGATGAAGCCTGTGCCACCATTCGTACCGAGATCGACTCCCTACCCGCTGAGCTGGATGAAATCACCCGGCGTGTGATGCAGCTTGAGATCGAGGAGGCCGCGCTTAAGAAGGAGAAAGACCGTGCGAGCATGGAACGACTCGAGGCTCTCCGGAAGGAACTTGGAGACCTGAAGAACAAGGGAGATTCTATGCGCGCGCAGTGGGAAACTGAGAAAGAGGCCATCGGCAAGGTCCGGCTGCTGCGTGAACAGATCGAGTCACTCCGGGTCGAAATCGAGAAAGCGGAACGGGCCTATGATCTCGACAAGGCTGCTGAACTCAAGCATGGACGTCTCCCCCAACTGACCTCCCAACTGGCAGAGGAAGAAAAACGACTTGGTGAGAAGCAGGGGCTTGGAAAGCTTCTGCGTGAGGAAGTCACCGAGGATGAAATCGCCTCCATTGTCTCGCGCTGGACTGGTATCCCGGTAACCCGTCTGGTGGAGGGGGAGCGCGAGAAGCTTCTTAAACTGGATGAGGTCCTGCACCAGCGCGTAGTCGGACAGGATGAGGCGGTTCAGCTGGTCGCAGATGCGGTCATCCGCGCCCGCGCCGGGATCAAGGACCCGCGCCGTCCGATTGGTTCTTTCATTTTCCTCGGCCCGACCGGTGTGGGAAAAACGGAGCTCGCCAAGACACTGGCTCAGGCGCTCTTCGATTCAGAGGAGAACATCGTCCGTATCGATATGTCCGAGTACATGGAGCGCCACACTGTCTCACGCCTGATCGGTGCACCTCCAGGATATATCGGCTACGAGGAAGGCGGTCAGCTCACCGAAGCGGTACGGCGCAAGCCCTACGCAGTGATTCTCTTCGATGAGATCGAGAAGGCGCATCACGATGTCTTTAATGTGCTCTTGCAGATCCTCGATGATGGAAGAGTCACCGATAGCCAGGGGCGTACGGTCGATTTCAAAAACACGGTCATCATCATGACCAGCAACATCGGTTCGCATTACCTCCTGGAAGGGATCGACCGTGAAGGGCATATCACCGAATCGGCCCGCCAGTCAGTCATGCGCGAACTGCGCCAGGGATTCCGTCCCGAGTTCCTGAACCGTGTGGATGACATCGTGCTCTTCAAGCCGCTCACGGTGCCCGAGATCGAACGGATCGTGGAACTCCTGGTGGGCGACCTTCGTCGTAGACTGGAGGATCGCCGGATCGGTTTTGTGCTCACCGAATCCGCAAAGCAGTTCATCGCGAACAAGGGCTATGACCCAATCTATGGCGCGCGCCCGCTCAAACGCTTTCTGCAACATGAGGTCGAGACCCGTGTGGGACGCGCGCTCGTGGCGGGAGATATCCTCGATGGAGCCACGATAACATTGGATTCAGGGCCAGAGGGCCTGGTAGTAAAACATGAAAATCCGGCAGGAGATGGAGGAAAGGCGGCGTAGGACACATACTGTTCTACAACACATGTCATCCGATTGGGACCTCATATTTCCTATCGATAGACCCGAACCCCCACCCCCTCTAAGACTCTTGTACGTGCAACTCGTGAGATGAAGCTCAAGTGATTCCCCTGGAGGTAAAGACTATCTCCCGGACCAAAACCAGGATTATTGATCAGGTCATTAATATCAGAGAATCTGTTATTCCTAAGATCTAAAACCGAGATATCTTTAAGACCATTCAGGCAACCGACATCCTCAATCTCGTTGTCCGCGAGATTCAGGTAAGACAATCCAGAAAGACAAGCCAATGGACTGGCATTTCGAATCCGGTTCTTGCTCAGATCGAGGTAGGTGAGATCCTTAAGACACGGTAGCTGTGAGAGATCCTCAATCTTGTTGTCACAGAGATTGAGGACAGAGAGTTTTTCCATTCCGGAAAGTGGAGTCAAATCATCGATCTTGTTATGAGGAAGACTCAAACGCACAAGGTTCTGACAGAACTGGAGACCAGAGAGGCTTTGAATTCCAGCCTCCGCACAGGAAACATCCGTGACCGAAAGAAGATCACCTGCGGCTAAGGGCCCCGTGACCTTCCCAGTCCTGAGACGTAGACACTTTTCAAGATTCTCATCGGCAATTGAGACGACCGCTTCTGGAGAGGTCTCTTGGGGAATTTCCGGCTCCCCACCCTTCTTCACTCTAGGTGGCACATCGAGTAACTCTTCCTGAACTCTCCAGTGACGAATGGAGTATGCTCCATTTCCATCTGAACCAATGGTAATGAAAGTGGGTCCTTCCGGGGCGAAGGCCACACCCTCCAAGTTGTCTTTGTGTGCAAGGAAGTAAGCTATCTCTTTCCACTTAGAAACATTCCACAGAGTCACTCCACCAGAATGGGAGCCGAGTAAAGCAATCCCAGAGTGTCTCCCGAAACAGATGCTCTGAAACATACGGAGCTGCGGTCCAGAGCCATCACGTTTGAAACGCCCCAATTCTCTCCCGGTGTGGAGATCGGATAATATTACCGGCCAGTTGACATAAGACGAGAGGATGTACTCTTCACAGGGAGATACGTCGACATCCTTATTCCATCCCAAACGTAGATTGATGAGAAGCTGCAGTTCCCCACTGTGGGCATTCCACACGCGTACCACGCCATCATCACCACCGGTAACAATTCCATCCCCGGAAGGTGTGAAATCAATGGCATTTATACTACCTCGGAGACCTGATGTACGGAATCGCGTTTTCCTCTCTTGGATGTCCCAAACGACAACAGATCCGGAATCATCTCCAGAGGCAATGCTCAGTCCATCAGGGGAGAAAGACACTGAACGAACATAAGCTCGGTTCTCATGATGGTTATGAAGCAGTTGGCCTGTTTGAGTTTGCCAGATACAGACAGTGCCATCTCCAGCGGCAGTGGCGATCATTTCCCCATCAGGTGAGAACGCAACCGCCTGGATAGATCCGGTTTGCCTTTTATATCGGTGCGCCAGAGCGCCTGTACTGAGTTCCCAAAGGTCTGCTGCATCATGGCCACCCACTAATGCGTACCGGCCATCGGGTGAATAAGCAGCATCAAAAAGCGTTGAATCGACCGGAATCTCACGGACCAGTTGGACAAAACTGGAACCGATTTTTTGGGGGAGACAGGAAACGAAACAGACTGACATCGGAATCACCAAGAGAAGATGGATGGCAGAGTTTCTCCTGTGCATGATTATCGTTATTGACTGAGCCTTTCTTTTACCTTCTTTAAAACCCTTACATCTCCTTGATGCCGTGGATCATCGATCCGGCTCTTGATCTTGATCAGGCTGTTAATGTCTATCCAGTTGACTTCAACCTGCCCGTAGAAAGCACGTACTCTCCTCTCCCAACATGGGGCAAACTCCATATCCGCAGTAGCACGGATCAGATCAATCCGGTCAGGAGCCACACCGATCTGGAGAATTTCGTCTTCTTTCCCGAGTGTCAGAAGAAAGGGACTCCCAAACTCGGAGAGAGCCGCATTAGCTTTATGGATATTTTCGTCAACTGGATCAAGCCAGATATCGAGGTCTTTGGTATACCGGGGTTTCGCGTGGAAGATAAAGGCAATCCCGCCCACAATCAGATAATGGACATGGTGCTTTTCAAGCAGAGCAAGCATGTCCTCGAAATCATGCTGAACTTCCATGCCCCCTTACTCCTCCTCCCAGTCCGCCATCCCCGCTGCTTTCCGGGCAGCCCGTACCATTTCCACATCCCGGTGGATCGCCACCAGCGCGGAAAGACGCTCCTGAGGGGTCTGGCTCTGCCAGAACTCCAGGTCCCAGTCCTCGGCTTCCTCGAAACTGTGGGAGAAATGGACCACCATGCGTTTTCGGCGATCGGCGGAACGTTCCTCAATGGTGCTCATGGATCTTTCCTCTCATAGGAATCATAGCACCAGGCGGTGTTTCTTCCATCAATATAAATAATCAGCGTTGTTCTTCCACCCCCTCCAGTTTTTCCACAAACTCCATGATTCAACACGGATAAGCGAATAAATTCCCTACTCCTGGTACTTCGGAGTAGTGATTTCAATCGCATGTTGTCGCTTTCCAAAGCGATTGAATTCGCCACTCCGGTAAGTTACTCATCCAAAGGATCGAGTAATTCGTACCCATCTTCCGAGAAGCGCGCGGTCACGGGCGCGCCCTCACCGCGCAGAGAGTGTTCGTAGTTACGGGCAGCGACCTCGTCAGCGGATTGAAGGATCATAGTAATCCAGCGCTGTTCCGAAGCAGCGGGATAAGTTCCATCGAGATCCTCCAATGAGTGGCCAAGAACACGCCGTCTCAAAATGGCCAGGAGGCAGGCCGCCAGCGATGCCTTGCCGTAACCTGTCAGTTCCATACCCCCATCCGGTGTGGGAACCTGCCCTCCAAAAGCCGGATTTCTGGTTCTTGAACCATCTCCCGCAATGGCCTCGCGGAAACCCCGGTCCTGCTGGTCGACCATCCCACGTCCTAAGACACCAATGACCTCAATCTCCTGATTAACAGCACCCTCGAACTCTGCGGGGTTGATCCAGCTGTTGTTGAAATCGCCACGCATCCCATTGTCATAGGTGATGTTCACATTCATGGAGTCCCATGTGTGAATGGATTCTTTCTTTTTGAGCGCGTAGGGATCACGCCCATGCTTGGCGGCAATCAAGGGACCAAACTCATCCCAGTGTTCCAAAAGGTTTTTTTCACCCGTGGCATACAGGGCCACGGGGCGGACACCCAGATAGTGCTCGACCACATCGAGCCAGTGGCAGCCGACATAAGTGAATGGGTTGGACTTCTCAGCCCAGGCGAAGACCTCTGTGGAAACCGAAAGGGGTTCCTCGAGGACACATCGAACCCGGTTGAGTGGTCCATATTTGGGGATGGAATGGGTCATCATGTGACGGACAAAGGGATCATACCGTTTGTGCATATCGATCCCCACCACCAGGTCTCTCTCCCGGGCTGTGCGGATGATCCGGTCCGCTTCATCCAGAGTCAGGCACAGGGGTTTCTCAGTGATGACATCCGTGCCTGCCTCCAATGCCGCCAGGATCGCTGGAGTATGGAGGTGATCGGGAGTCGCTACTATGAGGACATCTGGTTTTGCTTTCTCCAGGATCTCCTCCCAGACTGATTTCCCATAGAACACATTGGGAGCTTTCCCTGGCAGGATTCGGCAAACACGATCGCGGATCTGGCCGGCAGTTCCAGAAGACTCCGAACGTGTCCCCACAGCACAAAACTCGATGGGGATCAGGGCAACTTCAGGTGCAAAGTGGCTCATGGCGATGCTCGAAAGCGCACCAGCTATTCCACCCCGGCAGAAATCTGTCAGTGCGGGCCCGATGATCTCGTCGAAGAACATCCCGCCTCCAATGACAGCAACACGGATGGGATCAGGCATGAAGGAGTCCTTTCAGGGGCTTAGTTTGGCTCAGCGTTGGAGATCAGCCTCCCGCTGTGCCGACAACAGTGTATTCTTCAACAGCATCGCGATGGTCATCGGTCCAACACCTCCCGGGACCGGAGTTATCAATGATGCTTTCCGGGAGGCCTCCTCAAAAGCGACATCTCCCACCAGTTTCTGCTTGGATTTACCCGCCACATCGATGCGGTTGATCCCGACATCAATCACCACCGCGCCGGGACGGATCCAGTTGCCCTGGATCATCTCCGCCTTTCCGACCGCCGCAACCAGGATATCCGCCGAGTGGCAGACCACCTGCAACCTCTCGGTGCGTGAGTGGCAGACAGTCACAGTGGCATGCCGATTGAGCAAGAGCATAGACATCGGTTTCCCCACCATGTTACTGCGTCCCACTACCACCGCATGCTTCCCTTTGATCTCCACTCCCTCCCGGTCAAGGAGTTCCATAACCCCTGCTGGAGTACAGGAAACAAAACGGGGGTTACCAATTGCCAGCAGGCCGATATTCTCGGGATGAAGTCCGTCCACATCTTTTTCGGGACAAACCGCATTTACCACGCGTTGTGAATCAATCTGTTTGGGTAAGGGCAACTGGACCAGAATGCCATCCAGGGTCTCATCCCGGTTCATTTTCTCGACCTCGCCAATCACCTCCTCGGTCGTAACAGTTCCCGGCAGGACCACCTCAACACTCTTGATTCCACCTTCCTTGCAGGCCTGACCTTTCCTGGTCACATAGATTCGTGAGGCAGGGTCATCACCTACCAGAATTACTCCAAGCCCCGGCTGGCGGAAGCCGGATGCAAGCGCTTCAGCTGCTTGCCTGACCTCCTCCTGGATGACCGAGGCCCACCATTTCCCATCGATGATTCGCGCTGACATGAACCCAACAAGCTCCCCTCGTTTTCAGAGTCTGAATACAGCAAGCCTGAACGTACAATCAGAGAGAGAGGAGAGGAAGGGGATTGAGGTTCAGACCTCAGGTTGGCTCCACCACGCTGAAGCGTGAACTCTGACCGGAGAGGATTCGGAGTTCAACCTTCAGGTCGGGAAACCAGATGGTTGAACTCCGTGCATAAGTCCTGAATCAGTGCCCCACAATGCTTCCAAGCTGGAACATGGGGAGGAACATCGATATCACGATACCGCCGACGACTACACCCAGGA
>CAYZUX010000139.1:0-15811 GCA_964481775.1 uncultured bacterium
ATCCGTCCTCAATAACAATTCCAAATGATTATGTTATTTCCTTACAGACTCTTAGGTTCTTCAGGTGATTTCCTGATGTCAGTGGTTTTTTCCCTTACAATTTCGAAATCGTGACAGGAGACATCAGTCCTGCCGGTACTGGATCGGTCGGTTGCCAAACGTCATAGGCTCTGCGCAGCAGATTGCCGAGGTTGTTTGTGATGCGCACCTCGATCGTGTGCTGCCCCGGAGAAATCCAACCACGGAATCGGCGTGGCCCCCAGGCACGTTTGCCGAGGGACTTCCAGTCCAACAGCAATTCGGCAAGATCCCGTCCGGAGTCCAGCTCAATCAGCACATCTCCGCTCGTGCCTTCCCAGTCGAAAGTCTTTCTGTATATGCCCGTGCCGATGAAGTGTGGGTAACCGTGACCTGTCCAGTCTCCCGTGATCATCGTCGCCGGAGGAGGCGTGAGAATGCCGATCCCCGCGCTTTCCTTTACAGCAAAAGAACCTCGTAAAACGACCGGTTCAACATAGGTGATTGTGATCGGCAAGGCAGCCAATGGGTAATGCTCTCGTGGGATCTCCATCAGGCCCCTGGCATAGTATGGCGACGGGCGCACACGCAGCAGGATCTCACCCCGGCTTTCTCCAGACAGGAGAGGGGAGATGTCCCAGATGCGATTCTCGTCATCCCAGATGGTAAACTGACGATTTTCGCCAAGTTTCTTACCGTTAATCCAGGCGGCTTCGATCTCATCTGAATCGACACCCAGTTGCAGGTCCGGGATTGGTGATTCCAGATTGAATTCCGAATGCAGCCAGTAGCATTTCATATCCTCTGGCCGTAGCGGAATCCCTGCGTCGCCTTCAATGACATCCACCCATGTGTAGTCGGGTTTCAGTGAGAGTGGATTGAGTGAGCCGTTGGGGTCGGTTTTGAGCTTCAGCTTCAGGCTGTAGATATTGGCCGGCTCAACGGAGAAATTCCAGTTTCCAGAGAGTTCCATTATGGGCGCTGAAGGTTTCGTAAACTGCACTGGTGCGATAGAATTTTGAGTAGGAGTCTGTTTCTGAACCATCCACAAGGACTCGTCCTCGGGCAGTTGGAGTTGCATGGCGCCCGGCTGCTGGACAGGCGTCCACATCTCGCTCCGGGCTGCATCCCAGCACTCAACGGACAGGCCTCCCGTCCAGGTGATGTCGAGCATCTTATCGCCCGGTGTCATGTTGGCGATGAATAGAATCCTGGTACCGGAGGCGTCGGTGCGTGCAGCTGATATCACACCTTCAGCTTTCTCGCCTGTGATCGTCCACGAACGTGATGCACGCTGTCGCAGCACTGAGTCAAAGTCTGTGCGGAATGAGGTCCTCTGCCAATGAGTGAAGTCTATGGCCCCGGGCAGCATGAAAGGAGTTGTACTGGAGTAATCCAGTGAAGCCAGGTCACTGCCGAGGGTAATGATCACTCCGCCGGCTTCGGCAAACTGCTGGAGCTTCGCGGCAGCTGCAGCGGGCACGAGCGAAATTCCTGCAACGATTATTGTGCGGAATTTGCCATAGTCAGTGACCAGCGCCTCGCCTTCCACCCGCGCGGCCGCGAGCGAATCCTCGAACAGGAACTCGAAGTCCCAATGCTTGAAAACGAGCGCATTGAGGGCAGTGTTCAGAGCTTGTTCGTACTGCTGCAGGCGTGGGCTAGCCTGTTTGTTGCGTTCGACGAGGGAATGCCAGGTTGTGCTGGGATAAAGCACGCCGATTTCCGTATCGAGCACGGTCTCAGCCACCAGTGCTGATGTACGGGCGGCATAATCATAATAAGTCCGCTCGTGGAACCACCACGGCTGGGTGAAATGCTTACCACAGGCCCCGCGTTTTCGGAAGCCGGAGATATCGGCGACTAAGGTGTTATCGTTGATCATATTAATACCGAGTGCGCAGAGCCAGTCGGTCATGCGCTTCTCATCGGCCATCGTACGCGTCCACGGCGCGACACCGAAAGCCTCGCACATACAGCGCTTGCGAGCGGCAGCGCGAGCGGACGATGAGGTCACCTTGGCCGTTATCACACGATACTCGCCTAACACTGCATCAGGATCGTAACTGTTCTTGAGTCCGAGTAAGTCACAACCGGGTATGTGCATGCGTCTCATGACTCGCGGAGTGTCGCCATGGCACCAGATGGACATCGATCCCTCTTCAAAGCTCAGATGGCCGGTGATCTGCATTCCCCGGGTTTCACACCAGTCAGCAATCTGCCCCATATATACATTCGCTTCAATGTCCGAGACCAACGCCCAGTAGTGCGCGCGGGTGCGCTCGAAACCGGGGGTCTCATAAGTCAGATCGTGTATCCTTGGAATAAGATCGTAACCATAACGATCCATAAAGCGAGCGGCAATGTCGTCAGTCCAGGGAAGCTCCCCCCAAAAGCCCATGACCGGCTCATCAGTAAAAAACCCCTTGATTGTAGTACCGCAGTCGCCCGAAAAGCGCTTTGCGAATGGTTCGTACGCTTCTTCAATGAATTTGCCGACGGCCGGAATGGAGAGCATATCGAGCATTCCTCTTTCGGGGATGCACCACAGACTGCCATAGGAGGTGATGGAAACACAATTATCGCGTTCTACTCGATACACAGCCAGTTTTGAATGAACCTGATCGCCCTTTCGGACAGGTTGCATTGTACCATCGGGTTTGAACGCGGCGGCATGAATGACGCAACAGTCATCCATCATTTCATCAAATTTTTCCTGAGAAAGGTTCGAGTGCTCATAAACACGAACTTCGTGGCCGATCGCCTCGGGATGTAAACGCGGGATCCTTCCACCGGCCATTCCGCTGGGCCAGTTGAACTCATCGTAGATCCAGATCTTCATTCCCAGCTTCCGGCATTCATTCAGGGTAAACTCGATGTCGCGGAAATAATCTTCACCAAGATACTCAGTCTCCATGCCGTAAAGCGGGAATATAAAGAACTCGCGCAGGCCTTGGTCATACATCATTTTGATGTGGGCGCGCATTTTCTCAGGCGTCAGGCGCCCATTCCACGCCCACCATGGCACGGGGTAGTATTCGCCGGTCGGATTGGAAAATAACTGCTCAAGCCGGTCGGATGTGTTCTTCACTCAGGGAACCGTACTTTCTCTAAAGGATCTTGTGGTTTGTGGCTTAAGTCCAGGTTGTGCTCCAGGTCGCGCATGGCAATTACCTTGAAGTTTCCTCTCTTGAGGTAGTCCATGTATTCTTTGAATCTCTCCGGAGGAGTGCTGACAGAGGGATGGGCATGGTCTGGAACGCCATGGAAACATAAGATGGCCGCTTTTCCCGGCTGTACCTGGTCAACTGCGGCTTTAAAGTGATCAAGACTCATGTCAGGTCCTCCACTCCCAGCGACTGGAATCAACAGGAGGCTATTCACATGAGGATCGAATAATGGTCCCTCCCCCATTTTCCCGGGTTGTTCCGGTTGCATTCCACGCCGCGCAAAGCGATAACCATCCTTCCGCAAAACCTCCAGTGACTCTGGGCCGAATCTGGTCCCTGGCCAGGCGAAACTAACCGGATGTGGGATGCCCACATTTTCAAGCGCCTTGTCCACCTTTTGCAACTCATCAGGAAGAGCCCTGGCCGCCTCAACCTTGTCCAGTGCTAGATGGCTCCAGGTGTGGTTCCCAATCTCAAAACCCATCCGATGGAGGTCGGCAATTTCCTCCCAGGACATGTAATTCAATGTATCATTCATCCACGACTGGGAAATGAAAAATGTGGCACCAAAGCCATACTCCTGTAAAAGTGGGGCCACGAAAGTCCGATGCGACTTGACCGCATCGTCAAAGGTAAGAACAACGATTCGGGAGGAATCCGGGGAGCTTGAGAAAGAGGACATGCCGATGACGATACTCCAGACCGATAGCCATTTCAGGAACAGGTTCATATGTTGACTACCTCCATTTGGTAAGGATATGGAATACACCTGAATTTGCCAAGACTAATTCGGTTGTATCGATCGCCGGGCATGTGCGCAGGTTTGAGCGTGGCGTGATGCTGCTGGAACCACTGCATTATCTGCCCACCATGGAGCGCAAGCCGGGCATTTTTGATCGAGTGAAGTGTTCGCGGAAGCGGGAATCCACGGTTACCCCCATTTTTAATGGCTGCTAAGAGGAGATACTTTTCCATTCACAATAAGATTCACGCTCGACAATTTATGAACACATTCATACTATTTCACTAAACTTACGACTTTTATTTTCCCATCCCTGCTAAGCGCCACAATAAGAAAACTATCGAACTCCTAACGATCGTCTGCCGTCCGCCTAATCTTAATCTCACTTGTGACAGTCAGGTTACCTCCGGGTAGCTCGGATACCCACAAACTCTGGAATCCAATGAAAAGGGGAATCCAGGAAAGGATCTGTGTGTAAAAACAAATGCAAAAACAGATATTATGGTTGAGTATCGTGGGTATGGTGGCTGTTCAGGCAGCTTGGTCTGTGGAAGTGTTCGTCAACGACAACATCAGTACCTCAGTCACCTGGACTTCTGATAATGTCTACAATCTGCAAAAGCAAATCTATGTCCTTCCAGGCGCTACTTTGACGATTGAGCCTGGAACACTGGTGCAAAGTACGGCAGGTGTGGGAGGGAGTCTGGCGGTCTGCCGTGGAGGCAAGATCTATGTAAATGGCACCCAGGAAGAACCGGTCATCATGACCTCCACGAATGATACCCTTACTTCCTGGCATGAGGGTGCCAATGAGTGGGGAAACCTGACAATCATGGGGCGGGGTCTGATTTCTGCCTCCCACTATGGTGGTCAAGTGGTGGGATCGAACACTAAAGAACCGACAGGATTGAATGAGAAGCAGATGGAAGGTCTGACCGCTGCTTATCCGGGAGATCCCAATGTCATGTACGGTGGAAATGACGACGATGACGACAGCGGATCGATCAGGTACCTGTCATTGCGGTATGGCGGTAAGGTGATTGGTCTGGCGAATGAGCTCAATGGCCTCTCGCTTGGCGCGGTGGGACGAGAGACCGATATTGATCATGTTGAAATCATGAACAATGTCGATGATGGTATCGAAATCTGGGGTGGCACGGTCAACCTGAAGTACCTTAACATCTGGAATGTGGGTGATGACAGCCTGGATGTGGATGAGGGCTGGCGTGGCAAAGCTCAGTTTGGATTGATTGTTCAGGGTTATAGTCTGGATGCCAGCCAGGGATCAGGAGTGGGTGACAACTGCTTCGAGACTGATGGGGCCGAGGATTCCGATGCCCAGCCGGTCACCACGGCCACCATCTACAACTTTACCATAGTCGGACAACCCGTGGATGGAGACCAGGGAACGGCCTGGCGTGACAACGCCAGGGTTCAGTACCGGAACTGCATCTTCATGGATCTGGGTGAGAAACTGGTCAAGAACGACAACACGGATGGCGATGGTGGCAATGGTTACGGATACAACGGGACCCTATCCTGGGATGCCACATGGGCTACAGATTATTCCGTGACTTCATTCGTGAATGCGGGTACCTGGACTGCTGGTGCTTTCAATGATCCCGCCGTCATGTATACCTCCCAGACTTCGGGTAAATTGGCCGAGATTTCCGACAGCGTCTTCTACAATAACCTCTTCGCAACCGCCTACACCGACGCAGAGTCAGTGGGAGTCTTGGATGCGACTGCAAACAATGTAATTGCTACCAACAACCCGATCAAGGGAATCACCCGCGGGCAGGTTGAGCTGAAGGGTGGCAAAACCATGCTTCGTGTTACAAATATCGATCCACGTGCTTGGAATAGTGCGGTCGCAAGTGTGTCAAAGGCTCCAGAAGATGGGTTTTTTACCCCGGCGAAGTACCGTGGCGGTTTCCCCTTCTATAACAACTGGCTGGAGGGTTGGACCGCTGCTGACTCTTATGGATTGACTGACACCTCTGGAAACCTAACCGCTGAGGAGCTCGGTGATGTCGGAAGCTCCAAGGGAACCACCATCACAGATGCCCTTTTGATCGCTCAATATGTCGCGGGGTTGAGGACAGCTGATGATCCAGTATTCACTAACCTGGAAGCAGGCGATGTGAATGGGGTGGGAGGTATCACCATTACCGATGCGTTGTTGATCGCCCAATATGCCGCTGGTCTAAGGGATTCATTGGGAAAGAAAAAGAGCATAACAAAAGCAGCCGCTTCGGTATTGATTAGCCCAGGTGTGATAACAGTGGATCCCCATGTGTCCGGCGCTTTCACGATTGGAGTCGATAGTGGTCTCATACCTGTGGGGGCTTATGATATCGATCTATCATGGACACCGGGAGTGTTCACCATCAATTCCGTTACGGCGGGTAGTTCCACCGAGTTCGGGACTCCCATAGCGAACATCGACAATGAGGCTGGAATCCTGAAAGTGACCGGTTTTCAATTCAGTAGCCTGAGTCAACCAACGGGATCCTTCTCTGTTGCAAACATCAACTACACATCAGGAGCAAGCGGAAGTACCATGATTGTGCCTGTGGTTGAGGAATTGTCAGATACCAGTGGAACCTTGTTTACCCCAACCGCCTCGAGTGCGCATTTCACCGTGAATAACACCTCAACAGTAAACCACTGGAATCTATACTGAAGATTGATCAGTAACACTCAGGGGGGAGGAGGTGTCTTATCTCCTCTCGATTTTTGGTCTGGGTACTGGCCTTGTAACAGCGTAAATGACAGCCGGTTCCTCATGATGTCACTTGGGAAAGCCATCCTTGAGGATACCCCGAATTGACCTGTAAGCATTTGTTATGTTTTTGTTAAGATTGATTTTGAACCTATCGGAACATACTGGTTTCCTTAGACAAGGTGTAATCCACTTCAGGGATGTGTTTATGAAATTTCCAATCCAATCTTGCATCTTTCTAACAATCGATGAATCAACAATAAACAAGAGGTCTCTACTCTGTCTCCATGATGCAAAGAATATGTGGAGACAGTGTTTTGGCCTTTCGTATAAACAATATGGGTCATCAAGTGATTTGGAAAGGGTAGACCGTGAGAGTTTTCTTTAGAATTATTCTGTTTGCCATATTTATTGGCATGATGGGTGTGAGACAAATTGAGGCGGGCAAAGCTTTTCTCAGGACCGGTGGTCATAACCTGCAGCAATCCTCCAGCAATCCATCAGTTTCATTGGATGAGCCACAGCTCGATTTCGCAGAGAACTCGAAGTTTCAAGACAGTTTTAGTCCTGCTATGCCTTTCTTGATTGCCCAGAGTGTGTCTTCCCCTGTCAGCGATCAAAGTAGGGAAACCGAAGGCGCCAAATCGGTGATTTCAGTCTCCGTTGTCCCCGCATCTGTCTCTGTGAGTCCGCAGGTGAGTGGTTCGTTTGAGGTCACGATCGAGAGTGGTGTCACACCAATCGGTGCCTTTGATATCGACCTATCCTGGACTCCAGGGGTATTTACGATTGACAGTGTGGCTGCAGGCAGCTCTTCCGAGTTTGGAAGACCGATTGCAAATATCAATAACATTAACGGAAAACTAACCATCACTGGTTTTCAATTCAGCAGCCTTATACACCCATTTGGAACTTTTTCTGTTGCAACAATTAATTACACATCAGGGACCAGTGGTTCTACAATGATTGATCTGTCTGTTCAAGAGTTGTCTGATACGAATGGTGGTGTCTTGACAACCAATTCAATAGATGGAATCTTTGAAGTAATTTCAGGAGAGATGCCCACTCTAACTCCCACAGAGTCTTCCACCGCGACCTTTACTTCGACCTTCATTGAGACGAATGCGCCAAGTGATTCACCGACAGTTACTCATACCCTCTCTGCCTCGGAAACGAATTCTTCCGCAGAAACGAATACACCAACCGAAACATGGACAGCAATTGCAACATATTCAGCCTCGCCGTCCCCAACCCAGCCAGCAACACCTACCAGCACACATCAATCCATTCCCACGGCAGTGAACTCGGAAGCTGATCTGGATGGTGATGGCAAGATCGGACCGGGAGATCTTTTGCTCTTGTTGACCGATTGGGGGCGTCCAATTAGCAACAACTGAAGCTGCTGTAGAAATGATGACAAAGATGTTGAGTAAATGGGTTTTATTAGAAGTGATTTTCCTGGTTTTTACTAATCTTGAGGTGAAACCGGGCGTCGGTGAGACCATTCCATCAACCAGTAGACTCTCTATATGCATTGAAAAGCCACTACTCGATTTTCAGGCATCACTGCTTGAAGTTGGGATGGAAACCGCCACAAAGATTCCGGTCAAACCGCACATCAAAGACCGTTCGCGTGCTCAAGAATCAGTAGTTGAAGCATGTTTGAGACTCGGCCAACCAATAAAGGCGGAACAATACACTGAAAGAATAGATGATTGGCGTAAAGGGATCTGTTGGGCACGATTAGCTTTGTATGGAATTCAAAATGGTTGTACGCAAGAGGTGGGGAGATTACTCGAACTCGCCACAGCTACAGCGAAAACGACTAATGACTGGCGAAGAGACCGGATCCGTATAGAGATTGCCCAGGCGTATGCCCTACTTGGTAATTGTGATTTAGCAACTGAAATTCAATCTCAGGCCTCATATTCCGAGAAAGGAAAGGTTTTGTTATTCAATACAGGTTCCCCAAATAGCATTTCTTTTGAAAATCAGATTGAAAAATTGTTGAATCTGATCAATTCGGGAAATTATGACCTTATAAAAAATGCACTTCAAGGATGTGTAACTCTTTTTGACAAAGTCTATTTGGATCCAATAAAAAGAAACCGGGTCGAGGATGTGATCAGGGGTGGTCTGAAAACCATGCCGATAACAATCCGATTTGATATGGTTGTCGCGCTCTCTCGATCTGCAACTGACCATAATGACCTTTCGAAAGCGATGGAGCTTTCGTCTGAAACAAATCGGTTCATAGAGGAGTATCATTGGAAACCGGAGCAAAAGATTCCAATGATAGCGATGATCGCTCTGCTCTATCATGGTTTGGGGGAAACCCAGAAGGCTGTGGTAACGGCAGGTTCTGCGTTAAATCTTTACGACAAAGTCAGAAATCAGATAATCGACATCTGGAGGGCTCAGACTCTTCGTCCTCTGGCTGAGGCGTACCTCTCGATGGGGGACAAAAAAAAAGCCCTTGAACTTTATAGGATGGCCCTTGAGGAAGGAGCAAAGAATCCCAATTCAAGACCACGTGCAGAGGATTTGTCGTCTACCTGTAGTTCCATGGCGGTACATTCCATAAGACCTGATGACTTGATGTGGACCAGGATTCACCAGATTCAAGAGGAGCTTGGGCCCCCGTGGTAATTCGTAGTTTTCAGTTCTGTTTTATTAGTTTTCTCATTCTGTCAACTCCGGTCTTGGGCCAGGAACAGCCCGGAGGGGTTCGTGGTATGGTTTATGACATGGATTATGATGTACCCTTGGAGGGTGCGTCAATTTCGATTGTTGAAATTGGTGCTCGAACAATTTCATCGGAAGAAGGCAATTTTGTTTTTCCTCAAGTGCCACCAGGAACCTATACCCTTATCTTTTCAAAGGATGGTTTTACTCGCAGAGTCATCGGCGATGTCAATATCAAGTCTGGCGTGATGATTGATGTTGAGGCTCGACTGTTGGGTGAAATCACCGAAATGGAGGAATTTTCCGTAGAGGATTTCGAGATGGATTCAACTGAGGATTTTAATCTCGACGAAATGCCATTACTTGAGTTGAGGCAGGAAAGTCCAGCATTTGTTGATGCTATCAGTGCCGACATTATGAGTAAGGCTGGAGCCACAGACGCAGCAAGTGCCTTAAAGCTAGTGGCGGGGGCATCGGTTCAGGACGGAAAATATGCTGTTGTTCGAGGGTTACCTGACCGGTATGTCAATTCGCAGATGAACGGAGTGAGATTACCCACAGCTGATCCTGATAAACGTGCGGTACAACTGGATCAATTTCCCGCTTCATCTATCAAAAACATCCTTGTCACAAAAACCTTCACGCCAGATCAACAAGGGGATGCTTCAGGAGGCGCGGTGAATATAGTCCTCAAAGGTATTCCTGAGAAGGATCTTTTTGAATTCACGTTTCAGAAAAGCTCGAATACGAATGTGGACGGGAATGAGAATTTCCTGACATATAAAGGGGGAGGAGTAAATTATTGGGGTAAAGAAAAAAAAGAGATCCAATACAGCAATCTTGGTTCTAATTGGGTTGGGGCAGTGGGTGTTTCATCTGATGAACCTCCGGAAGATTATAAGTGGTCCTTATCTATGGGAAAAGTATTGAAGCCGGATCAAGATATTCAGCTGGGTTTATACAGCATTATTTTTTATGAGAGGGATAGTTCTTTCTTTGACAACGGGCTCAATGATAAATATTGGGTCGAATCGCCGGGGGTTAGGATGACCCCGCAATATATACAAGGTACACCCGATCAAGGAGACTTCAAGACTCAGCTTTATGATGTGACTCGTGGAGGTGAGGAGGTCAAATGGGGAGCCCTTAACGCTCTTGGTTTGGACCTTGAGAAACATTCCTTAACCCTGACTCACCTCTATACACATACCGCCGAGGACATTGCAACACTGGCTGAGGACACACGAGGGAAAGCCTACTATTTCCCAGGATATAATCCTGATAATCCACATGATCCTGGGAATTTGGAGCGTGACTCTGCACCATATTTGAGGACTGAAACTCTCGAGTATACCGAACGAACGACTGAAACTCTCCAATTTCATGGACAACATGAGCTTCCCGATCCCTGTTATTCGGGAAACTTTATCAGAATGCTTGCTCCAAAACTCGATTGGACTCTTTCGAAAAGCTCCTCTAGTCTATATCAACCTGATAAACGCCAATTCGGCTCCCTTTGGTGGGCAGAATCCTATAATCCAGGATATCCTCCGTATATTCCTTCATCGATTAATCCAGCGGTCTTCCGTCCCTACAAACCCGCCGCAAACTATACACTCGGAAACCTGCAACGAGTGTGGAAAGATATCTCGGAAGAGAGTGATCAATATTCGCTTAATTTGAAACTTCCTTTTGAACAATGGACAAATGATGAAGGTTACTTGAAATTTGGCGTTTTCAATGACTCAGTTTATCGGCAGTACAATCAGGATTCCTTCAGTAATTTTAATGATAACCGTGCTGCATATTATGGGCCATTTAACGAGTTCTGGAGTGAGAATTTTCCCTTCGAAAATCATCCTGTTTCAGCAGCGGAGATTGATGTGGATTATAGGGGGAAGCAAAATATATCCGCTTACTATTATATGATGGATCTCCCAATCTCCTCAACATTCAATCTCATTGGTGGTGTACGATTGGAGAAGACTGAACTGAGTATCATAAATTCACCGGAAACCGAAGTAACATGGATTCCACCGGGATCATCCGGGCAAGTGACTCTCAATCCTGGAGATGCAGATGTCTCCTTTCAAAGAGATGATGTCCTCCCCTCTATAGGTTTTGTTTACAAGCCCCTTGAGAAATTTGCATTCCGAGGAACTTACAGTGAAACTGTGGCTCGTCAAACATTCAAGGAATTGACCCCTATTCAACAACAGGATTACCTTGGAAGTGATGTTTTTGTCGGGAATCCGGATCTGGAGATGAGTTCATTAAAGAATTACGATTTGCGATTTGATTATACACCTTACTCGGGTGGGCTATATTCGGTATCTTACTTCAAGAAAGACATAAAAAACCCTATCGAGTATGAGCAAAGAATCGCCGACTTTGCCTATACCACTCCTGTAAATTATCCCAAAGGAACACTAAGCGGTTATGAGCTCGAAGTCCGTCAGATAATGGAAAAGGCTAACCCAAGATTACGGGGTTTAACACTTGGAGCCAACGCCACATTTATAAAATCGGAAGTAACCCTTCCGGAGGATGAGGCTTCTCTCTTCGAACAGCCGAATATCGATGCTCCCATGCCAACCCGTGACATGACCAATACTCCAGAGTACCTCTATAATCTTTTTATGGACTATGAGCTCGGGAGCTTTGGCCTCCCCAATACACAGTTGTCAGTATTCTATACGGTAAAGGGAGATACACTTATCGCTGGCGCAGGACAATCCGATGGAAATTTCATCCCGAATGTTTATGCCAAGGAATACGGGACTCTGAACATGAGCGTATCCCACAAATTCTCCGAAAAATGGAATATAAAATTTCAGGCCAAGAACCTTCTCGATCCTAAAATCCAGACGGTTTATAGGTCTAAATATATTGGAAAGGATATCATAAAAACATCCTATCAGGAAGGAATGGAATTCTCTGTTACAATGAACGCAACATTTTAGCAGAAATATTGTTTCATGTTGTGATGTGATGGAATTGTAAAAAGGATATCAAAGATGAAGATGAAAATAAAGTTATCTGGAATCTGTTCTGGAAAATCAGAAATGAATCCCCACCGTGTGTGGGTCACTGCTTTTATATTCTTGATTCTGATTCCGGTTTGTTATACCCAATCAGCCTTTTCTCAAATCTCTCAGGAAAAACCAGATCTTGAGGAAATACGCCTGAAAATGGAGAAGTGGATCGAAACCCAACAGATCATTTCAAAAGAGCGGAAAGAATGGCAACAAGGTAAAGAAATTTTGGTCGGAAGGATTGATCCGATCAAAAAGGAGCTTGAGTCTATTAAGGAAAAAATCCTTCAAGCTGAGTTATCAGCTCAAGAATCCAATCGGAAAAAAGAAGAACTCCAAGTCGAAAACGAAACACTTCGGGGAATCCAGCTGGAGTTGACGAATGGGATTGGTGGTGTCGAAGGGAATATAGGGAAGCTATTTCCTCAGTTACCAGATCCAATAAAGACACGTATTCAACCACTGTATCAGAGAATCCCACAAGATACCACGCGGACACACGTGTCGATCGCCGAAAGGTATCAGAATGTCCTCGGAATTCTGAATGAGTTGAACAAATCAAATAATAAAATTATAGTAAACTACGAAGTTCATACGCTTTCCGATGGTAAACCTTCCGAGGTTAAAGTTTTTTATGTCGGCCTCGCTCAGGCTTACTATGTGAGTTCACGGGGGGAGGCAGGCATAGGTCAACCAGGGCCGGATTCGTGGAATTGGGAACCGTCACCAACAATTTCATTAAATGTCTCAAAATCACTTGAAATCATCCAAGGGAAACAAACCCCCGAGTTTATTCAGTTACCAGTCAAAATACAATGAATATAATATTAAAACCAGCACTGATATTCTTAACGTTAGCTTTTCTTCCTAACGGAGCATTTTCTCAAGAGACCGATTGGATCTCTTCTGGGACCGATACCATGAGTGTTCTCTGGAGCTCCTCTCAAATAGAACTTGAGAAAAGTATTGGTGAATTAAACCAATTACGTGATCAAATCGCTAAGGAAAAACAGCCGCTGGCTCAGGAACTCACTGTGTTGGAGGATGAATTAATCAAACAACGTAGTCAATTCGAATCAATTACCAGGTCGGTTGACAATAGTAATCTGGAATTAGCTGGAATTAAGGCAGAAAATAAGGCTCGTCTAGATGAACTCACGTATATAGGAAACCTATTGGATGAATATGCCCGTTCATTCGAAACGAAAGTCAACGTGAGTGAGATGCAGTATTACAGCGAAAAACTAAACACTGCCAAACAAGCCGCTGAAAATAACAACTTATCGATGCAGGAGAAATTAAAGAAACAAAATGAATTTGTCGACCTTTCATTGGATCGGATCGCCAATATGGTGGGAGGTCACCGCTTCAATGGAATTGGTGTAAGTCCAGACGGGAACATCGAAGATGGACAGTATGTCATTATCGGTCCAGTCGGTCTATTCGCCTCAAATACTGGAAACCTCTCAGGTCTCGCTATTCCGCAGACAGGTTCAGACAGACCATTGATCAGACCCCTTGAGGGTGAATTTCAGGCTGGGATCACTTCTTTGGTAAACTCAGGCAAGGGGTTGTTCCCATTTGATCCTTCCCGGGGTGGTGCGCTCAAGGCACTTGTGCAACAAACAAGTCTGTATCAGATTTTCAAAAAGGGTGGTCCTGTCATGTGGCCGCTTCTTTGTATTGCGTTGATTGCGACGCTCACGGTTCTTGAACGAATTCTCTTTATCATTTTCGAATCCCGTCGCCGTGATCCAAAGGCCATGGAGGTATTCTTTTCCGAGGTTTCTAAAGGAAATATGGAAAATGCGTTATCGATCAGTATGAAATCCAAATTCCATGTTCTCCATACATTAGGATATGCCCTCTCACATAAAGAGAAATCCCTTGCAAATGCCCTCACTTATGCACAAGAACAGGAACTCAAAAGGTTTCGACGAGGCATTCCGATTCTGGATACAGTCATTACTCTTGCCCCATTACTTGGCCTTCTTGGAACAGTCACTGGAATGATGGGGTCCTTCTCCCTGATCGGTGGCGAATTAAGTGCGCCTGGAGCAATCACAGGAGGAATTGCGGAGGCTCTTATCGCCACAGCATTCGGACTTGGAATTGCCATCACCTCATTGATTCCTTTTAATTATCTTAACACGAAGATGGAAGAGGCTAGAATTGAAATCGAAACTGCTGCCAATCAACTGGAGTTGCTTGTACAACCCCTACTTGAAACAACCAGTCCGACAACTGCACGAGTCGTTCACCGGTAAAAAAGGAGTTTGAAATCATGCACACCCCTTCAGGAGGTGGAAATAAGAAAAAAGCGAGGATTGAAATCATTCCACTGATTGATATCATTTTCTTTCTTCTGGCAACTTTTATTATGGTTTCCCTATCCATGACAAAGAACCAGGGCGTGCAGGTTGCCCTGCCAACCACCAGTAGCGCTGCATCGCTTGGTGATCAACAGGAAATGGACAAAGCTGTCACATTAAGTGTGACCGACAAAGGAGACATATTCTACAATAAAGAAAAAATAACAAACGCCCAACTCCCTTTACGTCTACAAACTTTCAAATCAACATCAAAAGATCCTCGGGTGATCATCAATAGCGATGGAACCGCTGATTTCAAATATGTGGTGTCTGTTTTGGATGAGGTCAGAAAGATTGGGATTGGCAAGGTTGGCATTAATACAGACAAGAAATAACATCAGGTCTGGATACCACGATGAGGATTAGCCTCTTTTTCGGCATTTCGTGTGCGGCGGCATTTCATGTTGTCTTCTTTATATTTGGGGGCTTTCTATTTGACAGTCACGATATGAACTATGGAACGCTCAGTCAGGTGGATCTATACAGCGAGATTGACGGTGAAAAGGAGAAACTCAGGGAAGAAAGCAAGGAAGTTGAGGAAAAGGAAATTGAACACCTGAAATCAGATGAGGAAAAACCTCCAGATGCTTCAGAAGTCCTTAAGAGTACGGAGTTTTCATCGGTTTCAGACGCTCCCGAACTTGAAGCAGCAAGTCTCAGCTCCATCGAGGCTGCGTTAAGTGGCCAGGAAGGTGGTGGAGGTGAATTCTCGGAGTCTGTTAGTTTTGCATCAGGGGGCAGAATTGGCGGAACAGGAAAAGGAGGTGTTCTTGGTGAAAACTTTGAAGATGCATTCAGTCTTGCTGAGATTGATCAGAAACCGAGAGCTCTGTTTCAAGCTATGCCCGCATATCCGCAGGGAATGAAATCCATAGAAGCGCTGGTTACCATCCTTTTTATTGTGGACACTAAAGGTAAGGTCATAAATCCAAGAATCGAAAAGTCTACTCATCGTGAGTTTGAGAAACCTGCCCTGGATGCTGTGAAACAATGGAAGTTTGAACCAGCCATCAAGGGTGGGGAAAGAGTTCCCTGTAAGATGAGGGTTCCAATACGGTTTAAAC